>JAFGJF010000051.1 GCA_016929205.1 Anaerolineae bacterium | reverse complement strand
TTCTCTACGTGGTCCATAAGGTGCGTCCTTTCTGTTACAAGTCAAAACACGAGGTCCCTTGTTGGGCAGTATCGATAGAGCAGAGCTTGTTCACTATATAGATTTTACCACAGGTCAAAACAAGGTACAAGGTTTGTTTTGCACTTTAAAAGGTCGCGTTTGACATTTATGTATATTGATGGTAGACTATAAAGATAGGGTGAGTGAGTTCTGGCTACAAAGATCGCTTGGGCTTGCGGAAGCCAGGCGGTCTTTTTTGTTTAACCAGGCTCGCTGCGATGGTTCGGGTTTAGTGCTATTCAGTTAAGGAGTGTGGAAGTGGCAGAAAGGGAAATTGGGACAGTCAAGTGGTTCAACGACAGCAAGGGATATGGCTTCATTTCGCGTGAAAATGAAGGCGATGTGTTTGTCCATTATTCAGCTATCGAGTCTGATGGGTTCCGCTCGTTAAAAGAGGGCCAGAAGGTCGAGTTCTCGGTCGAGCAGGGAAACAAAGGACTTCAGGCTGTTAAGGTTGTCCCGCTCTAACGTTTGATCGGCAAAGTTTTCGAATTCTCGTTCAAACGGACAAAAAAGGTCACACAGCTTTTCCGCAAGCTGTGCGGCCTTTTTTCATGTGCATGCTGGCGGTGCGGTCACTCCGGACAAGTTTTGCCTATCTGCCTTGCCCGTTGGCTGCAATTGCTTTGCAAGGATGGCTGTGCTAGGCGATCTGCGCCAGCACCTTTTTCAGCATATCTCTGCTTTCTGTGTCAAGGCAGCTCAATCCAACTTGGTCTCCACGGAGCAGTGTTTGTCCTAATTCCGAGTCACGAAACGCTTTCAGGTCTTCCTCAAAGGATTCGTGCACGGTGTGTTGATGAACGATGAGGCCATCTTGCATAACCAGCACACGATACGTCTGCCGGGAAACGGCGGGGTCGTGGGTGACGATGATAAAGGTTGTGCCCAATTCCTGGTTGAGCTTGTGCATCAGCGCGATCACATCCTTGCCGCTTTGAGAGTCCAGGTTGCCAGTCGGCTCGTCGGCGAGAACCAGAACCGGCTCGTTTGCCAGCGATCGAGCGATTGCGACGCGTTGGCGCTGCCCGCCCGAGAGTTGATTGGGCAGGTGGTGCATGCGATCCCCAAGCCCGACCAGTTCCAGCAGTTCACGGCTCCGGTTTCGGCGCTTGCGCTTGCTGGCGGTTTGGCCCATCATCGGTATCTCGACGTTTTCAATGGCGTTGAGAGTAGGGATCAGGTTGTGGAGTTGGAATACAAATCCCACCGTACGCGCACGAAAACGATCCAGGTCCCTGACCTGGGCCAGGTCTTGCCCATCGATCAAGACCTGACCTTGTGTTGGGCGATCCAGTGCTCCCAGCATATTGAGCAACGTTGACTTGCCTGAACCTGACGGCCCCATCACGGCGACAAATTCACCACGCGCGATTTGGACGTTTACTCCGTCCAGTGCATGTACTTGAGCGCCATCGCCATAGACTTTGGTCAGGTTTCTGGTTTCGATAAGAATGTGTTCTGATGTCATAGATTGACCTCGATTCTTGCGTCAAACGTCAGGTGTCAAACGCCGAATGTTTCTGTGCGGACAGGACGTCTGCGCTCTGATCAGAGCGACCGCGATCCGAGATGGTTTTATTCATAGCGCAGGGCCTCGACGGGTTGTAGCCTGGTTGCTCTCCAGGCCGGGTAGACGCCGCCGACGATGCCCAGCACAATCGATGTGCCGACTGCCTGGACGAAAAGCTCGGCGCTGTATTGCGGTTGGACAAAGCCCTGAATCATAGGAACCAGGTTGAGCAACTGTCCCAGCAGTACCCCGATGGCGATCCCCGAAGCACCGCCCAGCAGACTGAGGGCTACCGACTCGCGCACGATCATGATCAGCACGCGTCGTTTATGCCAGCCCAGGGCACGCAGCACGCCAATCTCGCGAGTGCGCTCAAAGATGCTCATCATCATAGTATTCATCATACCCAGTCCGCCGACGACCAGAGCCATGAGCGCAATGCCCCAGGTGCTGGCTTGCATCATTTGGAAATCTACCAGGTCTTCGGTAAACTCGCTGGCCTTTGACACCGAGACCTCTGGGAAACGAGTCTCGATTTCGTCGATGATCGGCCCAGCCTGCTGCGAGTTTTGCAGCCACACACCCAGGAAACTGACTTTGCGCGGCTGTCCGAACAGGTTCTGGGCGTCGCGTAGGGTGACTATGCCACCGCCGTCCTGGAAAGGAACGCCGGTTTCATAGATACCCACTACTTGAAACGAACTATCGAAAATGCGTATGATCTGCCCCACACGTTTGTCCAGGTTTCGCGCCGCGACGCGTCCCAAAAGGATCTGGCGGTTGGTCGTCAATGGCTCGCCTTCCACGATCTGAAAGCTGCGGATCGATCTCCCTCTTGGCTGGTAGCCAAAGACGATGAAAAAGGGCAGGTCGCCAAGGGACGTGTAGCCGGTCAGGAACCCCTCTGCAGCCTCGATGCCGGGCATGGCGGCGATGCGCCGTACTACGCCTTCGTCGATTTTGCTCAGGTCGACCGAGGCGTCGGCTTCGCTGCCGACCAGGTGTGCGCCGGCGCTGCCGGTCATGCCCGAGAAAGCGTCGACCACTCCTTCGCCCATTGCGCCCAACAGAACAATGGCGATCATGGCAATGGCGATACCGATGATGGTGAGCAGCGTGCGCGCTGGCTGGCGCAGGATGTTGCGCAGTGCCGCCCAGCGAACGTGCTGCCGGGCGTGGACAGTGCCGCTCTCGGCTCTCATTGCTTCTGCCGGCAGCAGTCTGGAGGCACGCCACGCTGGCAGGATGCCGCCTAACACGCCCAGTCCCAAAGCTACGCCAATGCCTTGGACAAAAAGCGCTGGCGAAAAGGTTGCAGGCAGGAGGCTGTTCACGGTGGGCACGTTTTCTACCGAGCGTACGGCGAGGATGCCTAGCCCGCTGCCGACCAGCCCACCCAACACACTCAGGACAACCGACTCGCCAAGGACCAGGCTCAACACCCGGCGTGGCTTCCATCCTACGGCACGCAGCACGCCAAATTCGCGCGTTCGTTCCGAGACGCTCATCAGCACGGTGTTCATCACGCCAACGCCGCCGATCAAGATCGCGATCAGAGAGACGGTCCAAGTGAAGGCATAGATGTACTGCAGCATGTCCTGCTCATCCTGGAAATCGGCCGAGGTCGTGGTTGTCACATCTGGAAATCGCTGCTCGATACGCTGTTTCAGCGTTTCAACGTCGGTGCCATCACGGACTTGGATCAGAAAAGCGTTTACCTGACGCGGTTTGCCGCTGATGTTTTGTGCATCTTGAAGCGTAATGACAGCCGCGCCGTCTTCAAAGGGTTGTCCTGTTTCATAGATGCCGCTGATGCGATAGACCGTTTCGTACAGACGAAAGGTGTCGCCGACTTGTTTGTCGAGGTCCTCTGCTGCCGTTTTGCCTATAAGCAGCGACTTGCCGCCTCGCTGTCCGGCAACGCTTTCGGAGAGAGGCTGCCCCTCTACAATTTTAAAGTGCTGGATGGCAAATCCTTCGGGGGCGTATCCGTAGACAATGAAATAGGGTGCACCGTCGGTGGCAGCAAACGTATAGACCATTTCAGAGACATCTTTTACATCCGAGAGCCCCGACAGCGTCTCTTTTGTTTCCATGTCCACGGCGCTAAACATAATATCGAGTGCATCGTCTTGCATTACCAGCAGATCGGCTCCGCTGCCGCCCGACATGGTACTATAGCCGGCGATAAAGCCGTCTGCCAGCGCACCCAGGGCTACAACGGCTGCCACACCCACGGCGATGCCCAGGGTGGTCAGCAGGGTGCGGATTTTGCGACGGAAAAGGCTCTTGATTAGCATTGTTATTTGGCTTCAATGTCCACAAAGGCTGTCATACCCCATTTGATGCCGTCGTCCAGCGCATCAAGCTCGATGATCACGGTATAGTGGACGCCTCCCGTGCCCGATTCAGCCATCGGCGAGATGCGGGTCACACGCCCAGCATAAAGTTGGTCGGGAAAGGCGTCAAAGGTCAGTGTCGCGCGCTGATCCAATTCGACCTCAGCGATGTCGATCTCGTCCAGGTCGGTTGTTTCGACGCGTAGGGTGGTCAAATCGCCGAGGATGACGAGTGGCTGTCCCGGCGTGATGATTTCGCCCTCCCGGCTATATACCATTCCCACGGTGCCGCCAAAGGGCGCGCGCAACTCAGCGTCGCCGATTTGCTGCTCTACCTGGGCGGCAGCCAGTTCCGCCTGGCGCAGCAACGCTTCTATCCGGGCGATCTCGTCCGCCGACGCCGGGTCACGATAGGGGTTATCCCAGCTTTCCAGGTAAACGATCTGGGTCTGAGAGGAAGTGATTTCGGTTTCCATGATGCCCAGGGTGAGAGCATAGGTCTCCTTGACGTGCTCGGTTTTGGCCAGTGCTGCCTTGGCCGCTTCGAGCTGTGCAGAGAGGGCATTTTGGCCGAGGGTGTGCGCTCGCTGCGCGTTTAGCGCGCGGTCAAGTTGTGCTTGGGCCGACTCGTAATTTAATTTGACCTGCTTGAGCTGCTTGGCCCAGCCATCGCGGATGTCCTGGTCCTCCCACGGTCGATCCAGCGCCTTGTTGTATTCGTCCTGCGTGTCGTCGAGGGCGATTTTGGCGCGTTCCAGTTCCACCTGGGCCAGTTTGACCTCGGGAGCCGGGCTTGTAGCTGCAGCCTGGGCGATCTGGGCTTCAAGTTGCCGGATATTGGCCTGGGCGATGGCCACATCGTTGTCCAGATCTTGCTGGCGTGCCTGTTCCAACTGCTGCTGTTGGAGCTGGAGTGTGATTTCGGCCTGGTCAAGCTGGTAGGCGTTGTCGCGGTCGGCGCGGGCAATGACGGCCTCGCTGGCTCCGGCCAAGAGCTGGTTCAGCGATGCCTGTTGTACAGCCACATTTTCTTGTGCGATTTTTAAGGCCAATTCCAGATCTGCCGTATCCAGACGGGCCAAGAGATCGCCCTCCGCAACCAGGTCGCCTGGTTCGACCAACAGATCGACCAGTGTCCCGCCGCTCTTGCTGCTGAGCGTCGCCCATGTGGCCGGGATGACCTCACCCGTGACTGACACTACCTGGGCAAATTGGTTTTTGACGACGGGCGTTGCTGTCGGATCGGTTTTCTGGGCGCAGCCGCCTAAAAGGATTATCAAAACTAATATGCTTGCAAGTATGGTCTTGCTCTTCATTGTGGACCTCCTATGCGTTCTGCCTTTCAGGATATCTTTGATGCGAACCAGTTCAACGTCAGCCTGGTTTGTCCTGAACGCTTGAGCGATGAGGGTGGCGACGATCTTGGAATGTTCGGCGCCGCTGGAAGAATACACGTCTATTTTTATGTGCCTTTTAGTCGTATGCGATGCCTTCGCCCTTCCAGAAGTTGAGCGTATAGGCAAATACGTTCCCATAGCGTCGTTCCAGGCTAAACCCGGACGCTTCGGCGCGGCGCAATGTCTCGACCGGGAATTGATAATCGGGGTCGAAGAATTCTTCGGTGATCGAGAGCATACCCATAGGTCTGAGTACGCGGCGTAGTTCGGCCAGGGCGCGTGCCTGGTTGGGAATTTCGGGCAGTACGGTGACCAAAAATGCGCGATCTACACTTTCATCCTCAACGGGCAAATCATAGGCGTTGGCTATGTGCAGCTCGACATTGTTGAGACGTGCTCGGCGCACGCGTTTTTCGACCTGGGCGATCATTACCGGTTGGACGTCGACGACGATCAGTTTTCCTTTCGGTCCCAGCCGCCGCGCAGCTTCCACGGTGAATGCGCCTGGGCCGGGCCCGAGTTCCAACACAGTTTCGCCGGGCTTGATGCCAATCCGTTCGATCACGTGGCGCATATACCAGCGGCGAAAGGGGCTGTTGACCAGCCAACTCAAAGACGACGGGCATGGGGCTCGCCTGCCCAGTCTTGCAGCCAGACGAGCAATCAGCTTGGCGGGAAAGAGCCAAAAGAGCACCAAACCGGCAACGCTGAGTACGACGATTTGCCAGATGCTGAGCGGGTGATCCTTTTTTGAGGTTGTCATAAATTGTCTCCTTGTCCAATTCTATGTGAGTTGATGTTGACGTTTATAGATGAAGAATGCGTCAAGCGAGACCAGATCACATTCTTTGATTATAATGCTCCAAAATCTTGACAGTTCCGCGTCCCCATTGACTTGCACGCGTTGGCCTTCCTTTACCAGATGCCCGGCACGAGCCGGTAACGCGTCTGCCTGGCGTATCCAGCGTAACCGGGCAGCTCGTTTTGCAGCGTCCGGTCTTCGAGCATGGTACGGACGATCATGATCAGGGTGGCAGCAAGAGATGCAACAAGCGCCCACAGCGTGCCAAGCAGCAAGGGGGTGCCAATCCAACTGAGGATCCAGCCGCTGTAGCCGGGATGCCGGATAAAGCGGTAGGGGCCGCTGCTGCACACGCGGTGCCCTCGCTCGTTCTGGATGCGCACCGTGGTGCTAAAGTAGGCGTTGGTGGTCATCGCCCAATTGGCGAGCGCATTGCCCAAAACAAACAAGATCAGGGCGATGGGCAGCACCCAACCCGGCAGCGGCTTCGACCAGGAAAACCGCTTGTCCAACCCGGCGACGATCTGCATGGCAAACATAGCGATCGCATAAAGCAAGGTGATCACCTTGTCCCAAGGCTTGGTATCGGCCTTGCGCTGCGCGCGTTCGGCAACGATACCCGGGTTGTATCGCAGCAAAAGGTAGCCATTTGTCGCCAAGATCAGCAGACTCAAGGCCAGGTATACCCAGGCCATGGTCCAGCGTATCGTGCCGGCCGAGATAAACAGGGCGGCGCCGATTACGGTCAATTGCACACTCAGTTGAATGATGCGAACCCGGATCAGGCGGGTCAATTCTGTCTTGTCGTAGAGATCAGTCATGGTTTGGCTCCTTGGCCGAGAAAGGCCTCGAGTGTGGCATAGTATTCGTCCGATCGAGCCAGCGGCGCGGTATGGCCAATGCCTGCAAAAAGATGTATCCGTGCCTGCGGGTACAGGCCGGCCATCTGGCGCCGAATCGCTTCCGGCGTGGCCCGGTCCTGTTCGGCGACCATAATCAGCATATCGGCGGGCCAGTTCTCGATGGTGCCAATCGAAGCATGGTTATGCAGGTCAAAATCGACCATACGCCGGAACGCGTTCAGAAACCCTTGCCGGGTTATGTGGTGATCGATAACCTCTCGCGTATAGGCAGCGATCAAGGTGATGCCCGGATCCTCGGTGTCGAGCAGCCCGAGCAGGCTCTTTTTCAGCATGGCGCGGAGGACAAACATAGGCAGCCATTGCATCCAGCGCAGCGATTGCGCGATCTTGGTTCCGCGCTCGGGGCTCGGCGGGCCGGCAAGTGAGATGGCGAGTTTGGCAACGCGACTTGCATGGCGATAAGTGAAGGCTTGAGCGATAAAGCCGCCGCCGGATCCGCCGAGTACGAACGCGCGGTCGATGTGCTGGCGATCGAGCAGTGCAGCGATACCATCAACCAAGGCATCCATCGAATCAATGGCAAAGGGATAACCGGGAACGATGAGACGATAGCGTGCTGCGTTGGATCCGCCGGTAAAGTGGAGGATGCTTTGCCAGCTCGAGACCGCGGTGCCGAGCGCTCCCGGCAGCAGCAGGAGCGGTTGGTCGCCCTGGCCAGCGGCGATAACCTCCCATTCGACGCCGTTGAGCACGATGCGCTCAGGGAGATGGGTTTGCCGGAATTCAAGAAAGACCTGAACAAGATCGGCAGGAACGTCGCCGTACAGTCTGGCGATCCGAGGGTTGGCGAATCCTTGCATGTTACTCATATCGCTCTCTTTTGGCAAGAACCGCGTTTACCAGATACCCGGTAACAAACGGTAACGCACGCGTTGTGCGTAATCTTGGTAGCCTCCCAGTTCAGCGTGCAGTGTCGTATCTTCCAGTGCCGTGCGGACTATGATCGCCAGCACGGTGAGCCCGGCGGGGACAAAGGCATACAGCGAACCAAGGAAGAAGGGTACGGTCAAGTCAAAGACAATCGCGCCCACGTATCCTGGGTGGCGCACGTAACGGTAAGGGCCGCCTGTGGCAACGGTATGTCTGCGGTCGGCCTGGACGCGCACCAACCCAGAAAAGAATTCGTTCGCGGCCATTGCCCACACGGTCAGCAGCACGCCCAAGATGCCGATCACCCAGGCGACGATGCCGATGAGCGGCATTAGCGGCGGCGACCAGGCGTCGCGCACGTCGATTCCGCCAGTGATGAGGGTCAGGATCGGTCCTCCTAATGCCACAAAGGTTGCCAGGACGAGATCCCAGTTTTTGCTGCCCTCCTGTCGCGTCGAACGCTCGGCCAGCAGGTCGGGTTTGAGGGTCAGTGCGTTAGCGATCATGCTGATCGCCATCGCCGCGAGATAAGCCCACCCGCCTAGCCAGTTGAGCCTCCCGGCAGAGATGAACAACACTGCACCAAAGATGAGGATAAAAGCGATGTGCTTAATGAACCAGGTTCGCACACCGGTTTGCGTTTTTTGATCCATATTGCTGCCTCTTGAAGGTTCAGCTACTTTTTTTCCCCAAAAACAAGGCATAGCCCAAGTACCGGAACGTATCCTTGGGCAGTTTGCGATGCGTTTTCATATACGTTCTGAACGCCGGGCTTTTGATGTACAAGGCAAGCGTCCGCCACAGCATACGCCAGGTATCGACAAAGCGGTAGCGCTTTAGCTGTGTCGCTTCACGCCTGGCATCAAAGGCATAGATCTTGATCCACAAATTTTGCAGCCCGGCGTTGCTCAAGAAGGTTTTCCACGCTTCGACGGTGACGATCTCGAGATCGGTGTCCCAGATGAACTTGACCTGTTCGGCGATTTCGTCGGGTGGAAAATTGAGCCAGATTTCCTCATTTAACCCCACGTAGCCGCCGCGTTTACTGACACGTGCGAATTCGTTAGCCACGTGCTGTTTGTCCTGGATGAAAGATGCGACGGACTCACAAAATACGATGTCAAAACGTTCGTCCTCGAAGGGGAGTTTCGTCGCATCGGCAACGCGGAATTCGACCAGGTCGGTGAGGCCTAGATCTCGGGCGCGCTCGTTGGCACGATCGATCATCGACTCACGCAGATCGACGCCGACGACATGGCACCCATGTTTTTGGGCCAGGTAACAGCTCGTCGCTCCCACACCACAGCCGATTTCAAGGATTGTGGTGTCTTTGTCGACTGGGCAGTGCGCGAGCAACTCCTGAGTGGTTGCGAACCCACCCATGTGCTTGGTTGTGCCCACATAGGCCTGTAGTTCGAAATAGGATATGTCTGGTTCGGAGCGTTGTGGCATTTTCTCACCTCGCTGTCTGGCAACTGAAGTGCAGCTGTTAACTGATCGGAACCGTTTGGGACCAGGACGAGTTAACAGCCTATGCGGCTCTCAAATGCGCAGGCGAATAGTTCGCGGTCTTGTTCCTGAATCAGGTCTTGGGCTTGATCGCCCAAGAGGGTTAGTACTCTTGGCAGGTAAAGGTCGGTACGCAAGTGGTGTTCAGCAACAAAGACGAACAGTGGACTGCCGGTCCAGGAGGCGCGTGCCTGGTTTTCAGTAAGCAGCTCGCCGATCAACACCTCTTGACCATCAATGACCAATACCAGCCACAATCCTTCCACCCGCTCGTTTGCTTGTCCGGGGACCGGTGTAGCAATCACGCATCCGCCCGGGAGGCTCACTGCTTCCGTGCTGTACAGTACAACTTGCACGTCGCGTGCGATGGCCTCCCTCAATGCCGGTTGCAGGGCCGGGAACGTTTCGGGCAACAGCGACAGATAAATCCGGCACTGAGCCTGAGCGATCATTTCCTCCGCCTTGGCCATAATGTTGGTGTGCCCCTCAATATTCCAAACGTATTCAAGGTCAGATGCGGCATCAAGCGAGGTCAACTCTTCTTTGAGCATGTTGGTCAGCTCTTCATGTTCACGATGGAGTTGATCGAGGAACTCGTCGGCGGGAATGGGGGCGTATTTGATGCCGCCCTCTTTGTGTAGGGTCATTGCCGCACCGCGAGCGGTGAGCTTGCCCAACACCTCATAGATCATCGAGCGTGGAACGCCCGAGAGCTTGGAAAGTTGGTATCCCGTAATCGGGTTTTCTCTAAGCAAGGCTACGTAGGCCTTGGCCTCGTACTCGGAAAAGCCGATTTTGACCAGTTTTACGATTGAATCATCGCCGCTCATTCGTTTCTCCTTGCTCCGGAGGACTAGTCGTTAGGGCAATAACCTAGGCGTTATAATTATAACTACTATACACCCAAAATGTCGATTTGTCAAGCAAAATCTTACGCGATTTTTACGCCGAATTTACGGTGTGTTTACCCCACATGGAGACATTTTCCTTTAGAATGGTAGAGCGGTGTCAAACGGTGTTTGGGGGGACAAAAAAAGTGGCAAGCAAACGGTTTTTCAGATACCTGGTTTCAGTGTTCGTGTTCGTGCTTTCGGCCAGTGCTCCGGCCTGGCCAGCGCAGGCAGCTCGTGTGCAGTCCGATCTGGCGCTGGTTGTACTGCTATCCGGGGCGGACATAGACGAGATTATCGAACACGTTGAACTGGCCGGTGGTTCAGTGACACACGTTTTTGCCGACAGCGCGTTTATTGGCCGCGTGCCGACCAGGACGGCTCTTTTAGAGGGGGTGCTTGCCGTCCACCGCCAGGTCATAGACACCTCAACGATGATGGATTGGCCGGATGGCGCACAGCGTGCCGCACAAGTGTGGAATGTCTTGTCCACGCCAACTGCTGCGAGTGCGGGTGCGAGTTTGCAGGGTTTGGAGGCCGAGCTAGTGGACGACGTTCTTGAAGCACCTTTGCCAGTTGAGTCACAATCATCCAGCGATCCCATCCCCGGCTATACACAGACCAGCGAATACATGATTGGCCGCGTTGCGGTCGGTATCGTGTTGCCAGAGAGTGACGGCAGCATTGACGTGTCTTTTGAAGATTGGACCGGAGACGAACGCGCGCTGGCACTGAGCGAGATTGTCTCCGCACTGGACTGGTGGGCGGCTCGCGAGCCAAACGCAAACCTCACGTTTGTTTATGATGACGGGACGGCCGCGCCCATCCCTACCAGTTATGAGCCGATCATCCACAGCATCTCTAGCCAGCACCTCTGGATTTCCGAGGTGATGGAGAACAAGGGGTATTCGGGTTTATCCTATTTTGATCAAGTCCGGCAATACAACAATGCGCTTCGCGACAGATATGACACGGATTGGGCGTTTACGATCTTGTGCGTGGATAGTTCGGCCGACCAGGATAACCGGTTCGCGGATAGCTATTTTGCCTATGCTTATCGATATGGGCCTTTTATGGTGATTACATATGGAAACAACGGGTATGGCCCGAACAATATGGATGCCGTGGTCGCTCATGAGGTTGGCCATATTTTCGGCGCTCTCGATCAATATGTCGGGGCCAAGCAAGAATGTACGCAGCAGTCAGGTTATCTGGGGGTCGAGAATCAAAACAGTATGTACGGGAGCTGTGAGTCAGATGTGGATAGCATTATGCGTGGACAGGTCTGGCCGTATATGTATGAGGCGGTTGACGACTATGCACGCGGCCAGATTGGCTGGCGCGATTCGGATGGGGATGGGATTCTCGACCCGGTCGATACCCCGTACCGGGTCACAAGTGCCAGTTATGTAGCCCATGCCACTCTGCCAAATGTCTTGACCTTTACCGGCAACGTGCAAGGAGATCCCTATCCCTCGCCGCTGCGCAGTAGTGTAACGATCAACAGGATCGCTGGCGTGCAGTATCGTGTAAACGGCGAACCATGGATCGATGCCCAGGCTGTGGATGGTGTTTTTGACAGTTATGCCGAAGATTTCGCTTTTACAACCTGGCCTTTGCCTACCGGAGATTCGGCCTTTGAGTTGAGGGTTGTCGATTCAGCGGGTAACGAGTTGATCCGGCCGCTGGCCGAAGTGCCGGTCACTGATCCGATCGATGACATTTTGAACACCACTTTGGCCCGTCTGGATTCTGCTCAAGACGAGGGTGAAGCGGCGCACAGCGATGGGGCACGCCGATTGGTCTACGAGGGCCAGGCCAGTTCGAATACCAGTTTTGTTGCCGAGGTACATTACCGGCTTGACAACGGGTTGTGGCAAGACGTCTCTGCTGCGGATGGTGCTTTTGATGAATCGAGTGAGAGTTTTTCGTTTGCCATCGATCTGGCAGGGCTGGCTGTCGGGCAACACGTTGTTGAGGCTTATTCTGTTGACGGGCAACAGCATATCGAGACATCGCCAGCACGTGATATTTTTAGCATTGAGCAGCAGACGTTTACTATTTTCCTACCCATCGTGATCAAGTAAAGGGACCTATGCGCGTGTTTGTCGTCTAAGGCGACTATTGGGTGTGCCCGGGGCTTTTGCACTGTATGGTACAAGGGCGTATCATATATAGTATTTGCTTCCGAGTGCCGGTTTTAAGTGCCGGGCACCCATTCCACTTTTGCAGTTGACAAATCCGACCGGTCTGTGTATAATAAAAACAGACCGGTCGGTATGTTTAGGAGACAAGTGATGAGCCCACAACAGCGTGCAGAGGAGACCCGGATCCGGATTATGGAGGTCGCGGAAGCGTGTTTTGCCAGCCAGGGGTATGACGCGACTGGCCTGACTGAGGTCTGCCGGCAGGCTGGGGTCAGCAAAGGAGCATTCTATCACCATTTTTCCAGCAAGCAGGCGCTATTTTTGGAACTGCTGAATGCCTGGCTGCAGAGACTGGATGCTCAGCTGGAGGTCGTGCGTGCCGATTCCACGGATGTGCCGGATGCGATCTTGCGTATGGCGCAAACAATGCGCACGATCATCCGGGAGCAGCGGGGAAAACTGCCGATCTTGTTCGAGTTTTGGGTCAAGGCGGCGCGCGATCCGGTGGTTTGGGAAGCGGCTGTTGCGCCTTACCGACGGTACCGGGATTATTTTGCGGGGATGATCAAAAGCGGTGTGGAAAACAAGGCATTGCGCGTAGACGATCCCGACCTGGTAGCCCAGATGCTGGTTTCTTTGGCCATTGGTCTTTTGTTACAGGGCTTGCTCGATGTTGACGGCACCGATTGGGGAGATGTGGCCTTGCGCAGTGTGAGCATGTTGCTGCATCATATCAAAGGAGAAGAACCAGATGAAGGTATTTCTTAGTGGCGCTTTTGGCAACGTGGGCAAAAGCACGATTGACGAGCTGGTCAAACAGGGTCATATTGTGCGCTGCTTTGATGTGCCGACACGAAAGAATAAAAAAGTGGCGGATCGTGCTATGAAGCGATACGGTGACCGGGTAGAGGTGGTGTGGGGGGACTTGCGGCGTGTGGACGATCTGGCGGCTGCGGTGCGCGATCAAGACGTGGTTGTGCACCTGGCTTTTATTATCCCCAAGATGTCAGCCACGGGCATCGAATCGGAACGGGAGCCGACCTGGGCACGCGAGATCAATGTTGGTGGGACACAAAATCTGTTGCAGGCGATCAAGGCTCAACCTGTTCCACCCAAGATTCTCTTTACCTCGTCGTATCACGTTTACGGCCGGACGCAAGATCAGCCGCCGCCGCGCACAGTGCTCGATCCGGTTCATCCGATCGAGCATTATTCCAAACACAAGGTTGAGTGCGAGCGCATGGTGCAGGGGTCGGGTCTGACCTGGGTTATTTTTCGCCTGTCAGCGGCGCTGCCTTTTGCGATCCAACTCGATCCAGGCATGTTTGACGTGCCGCTGTGTAACCGGATGGAGTACGTTCATTCGCGCGACGTGTCGCTGGCGATTGCCAATGCGATCGTCAGCGACAACGTGTGGGGGCGGCTACTGCTGATCGGCGGCGGATTACGCTGCCAGTACACTTATCGAGAGATCGTGGAGCGCATTCTCGGCGCGGTTGGGGTGGGTATGCTGCCCGATGAGGCATTTGGCACGACGCCGTTCTGCACAGATTGGGTGGATACGACGGTCAGCCAGCAACTTTTGAGTTACCAGCAGCGCGACCTGGGGGACTATATCGAAGAGATGAAGATCGCGCTGGGGTTCAGGCGCGCCCTGGTCAAGGTATTTCGGCCGCTGGTGCGGTGGCAGCTGCTGCGCAAATCGCCGTATTACGAGCGGGCAAAGGCAGGAGGCGTGGCTGCGGCACTGGACAAGGTGCGGCAGATCGCCCCGCAGGCGCAGATCGAGCTGACACCCGAGCTCAGACTGCTGCTGACCGAGACGGCCAAAGATTTGAAAGGCAAGGCCAGGCTGCTGTTTATGGCCCGTGCGGTGATCGCACTGGGACAAGACGGCCTGCAAAAGGCTGAACAAGAATTGGGTTGGGCACGTAACATGATTATGCTGGGGATGCGCGAGCTGGAAAGGCAAGCTGTTTGATTCCTTTTGGACGCTATCTGGCCCTGGCGCAAGCCAGGGCTTTTTTTCTTTTGCACGGCTGCCAAGTTGTGCTACAATAGGCGAAGGGAGGTGCTGTGGACGACGATAAACCAGCCATTCAAACGACCGAGTTGACGCGACGCTTTGGCGAGTTGACTGCTGTGGACCGGCTTTCGCTGACGGTACCACGGGGGATCATCTTTGGCTTTTTGGGGCCAAATGGGGCCGGCAAATCAACGACGATCAATATGCTGACCAGTTTGCTGCCGCCGACGACCGGCACGGCTAGAGTGGCGGGGTTCGACGTGCGCGCCGAACCGCTCGAGGTCAAGCGGTGTATCGGCGTGGTGCCGGAGGGGCTGAGCTTGTACGAACGGCTCACGGCGGCGGAGCAGATCGAATTGGTCGGGCGGCTGCATGGCCTCGATCATGCCGAGATCGAAAGGCGCATTCCACCCTTGCTGGATATGCTGGAACTGGATGATGCTGTCGACAAGATGATCTTGGATTATTCGCACGGGATGCGTAAAAAGACGGCAATGGCGTGCGCGCTGGTCCACGCACCCGAGATCTTGTTTCTCGACGAGCCATTCGAGGGCATCGATCCGATCTCGACGCGGGCGATCAAAGAGGTGCTACGCGAGATGGTCAAGCAGCGGGAGACGACCGTTTTCTTTTCGACCCATGTGATGGAACTGGCCGAACGGTTTTGCGATCAGGTGGGCATTATCAACAAAGGGCAGTTGGCCGGGCTGGGCAGCATTTCGGAACTGCGACAGCGAGCCGGCTTGCCCGACAGCGCGCCGTTGGAGGATGTGTTTATCCATACTGTCGGAGCAGACGATCAAGATGAAGGGCTGCTGGATTGGCTGACGGGACGGGTGGCATAATATGATCCGTGTGCGACAGGAGCTCAAGACGCTTTTTTGGCTGCAGTTCAAGCTGACGCTATCCATGTTTCGCAGCCGGCACGCAGGCGAACGGATCCGGGCTTTGCTGTTTTTATACAAGCTATTAACCTTTGTATTCACCATCCCATTGTTCGTGGCGATGGGGATCGGATTCGCCGTGGCCAGCGTGTTGTTCCTTTCAGCGCAAGCGACGTACGAAGCGGCAATTCTGGCCAACAACCTGATGTTCTTTATGTGGCTGCTGCTGCCGGCCTCCTACAGTTCGCAGCTCATCGAACGATTCGAAATGTCGCGCCTGTTCGTGCACCCCATTCGCTTTCGCAGCATCGTTGTGGGCAGCATCCTGGTGTCCACGTTGACTATGACCGGCGTGTGGTCGGTGTGTATCTTGCTGGGCGAGGTGATCGGGTTGGCGTGGCACCAGCCGCTGGCTTTGCCGTTGATCCTGATCGGAGCACTGCCGACGTTGGCGACGTTGGTACTCACGGGGCGGATTATGGATGACCTGTTCGACTTGATTGCCGGTGACCGACGGCTGCGCGGCTTGATGCTGGCCCTGATGACGGTGCCGTTTATGTTCTGCTGGATCGGGCAGGTGATCGTTCAGAACGCAAGCGAGAATTTTACAGATGTCACGCTTTTGGAGCGGTTTGTTTCCCGGCAAGAGCTGCAAAGGTTGGGCACGGCCGACTCGCCCAACGCGTATCTGGAAATTCTGCGGCCATCCAGGCTGTTGATCTGGCTGCCATCAAGTTGGCCAACGGCCGGCATGGCGTTAGCCAGCACCGGCCAATGGGGACGAGCGTTCGCCTTTCTGGCCGGATCGACTGCGTTGGTGGCGGCGTTGCTGTGGCTACACGCTGTCGTTACCGGGCGCTTGATGCGCGGCGCGGCGTTGAGTATCGGCGTGGCAAGGGTGCGTGACGCAACCTTGCGTGACGCACCCTTGCGTGGTGCAGGTGTGCACATTGGCCGGGCACGGTTGCGGCTGCCCGGTTCGCCAGCCTTTTGGACCTTGTTTCACAAGAATTGGCGCTATCTGTGGCGCAGCCCTGGGCCGCGCCGGGTCCTGTTTTCGACCTCGATCGCCACCCTGGCTATTTTTGTGCCCTTGATCACCGATCCTCCCAGGATTATGCACGAGTTGATCCCGCTTGGGTTGGGGGCGCTGATCGTGACGATGGTCGGGATGACGCTAAATATGGCGATGACGTCCAACCAGTTTGGGATAATCGACCGCGAGGGGTTTGGCACGCTGGCGTTTTCATCGCTGGATCGGCGGCAGTTTATCCTGTCTTCGAATCTGCTCATGTTGTTGCTGGTAGAGGTGCTTTACCTGCCCACACTGTCGGTGATTGCCCTGATCACCGGGTATTGGCTGGTGGTGCCGCTGGGGTTGTACCTGGGGTTGTGCATGCAGATCGGCGGATCTCCGGCCTACAATTTGGCCGCAATTGTTGGACCCTATCGGGCGCAGCTCAAGTTCAAGGGACGACAGCGGGGCAGCCTGTGGGGTATGCTGGCCTGGGCTATCTCGGCGGCCCCGGTTTTGGCGCTGATCGTCTTGCCCTATATCTATTGGAAGCCCGGCTGGGCGTTTACTCTACCGTTGGGGCTTGTTTACAGCGTGGGCCTGTACGCCCTCACGCTCAAGCCGCTGGCAAAGCTGCTTCAGCGGCGCGAACATGCAATTTTGCAGGCGGTGACGGCACAAGAGTGAGGCGTGAAACGACTCTACTGAAAAAAGATAAGGCAAGGGTGCAATGATGTGATACGTATAAGCGAATATTTGAAATAGAGCAATGCTTTGAGTTGGCATAGGCAGGTATGGATGGAGGCGAGATGGGATTTGAAGCCAGGTATACGCATACGAATCTGGTCGCGCACGATTGGAAAGCGTTGGGCGCGTTCTATGAACAGGTTTTTGGCTGCCGGCCTGTTCCGCCCGAGCGGGATCTTGGCGGGCAGTGGCTCGATGACGCGTTGGGCATTCCCGGCGTGCGCATTCGGGGCATTCATTTGCGGCTGCCTGGCTGTGGCAATGCTGGCCCGACGCTCGAGATTTTCCAGTACGACCCACGAGGAAAGACATCACTGAGAACACCGAACCGTCCTGGTTTTGGGCACATCGCTTTTGCGGTGGAGGACGTGTGCGCGGCGTTGGATGCGGTCATTGCTGCTGGCGGAAGCACGGTGGGCGAACTCGTCTCAGTGGACATTGCCGGGGCGGGGCAGATTGAATTTGTCTATGCCTCCGACCCTGAAGGGAACATTATCGAATTGCAGCGTTGGTTGAGCAAAGAGGAGGGCGAGACATCGTGATTGTCAAAAGAGAAACGCTTGCGGCGATCGATTTTAACGGGCTGACAATTTATGACTATACAGCCGGGAAGGAGACGAGTTCGTCGTTCGCTACCATCCTCGTGCCACCCGGCGTGCGGCACGCCGAAGCGTGGTCGAAACGATCCGACAAGTATTATTATGTTATTAGCGGGCAGGTCGCATTTGCGTTGGACGGGGCCGAGGTCAACCTGTGTGCGGGCGATTTTTGCCTGGTGAGGCGGGGGCAGCGCTTCTGGTATGAAAACCAGGCGGAGGAAACGGCGATCTTGATCCTGGTGCACACACCCAACTTTGATCTGGCGTCGGAGGTGTTTGTATGAGCTGCATCTTTTGCGACATCGTGTCGGGCACGGCTCCTTCGAGCATAGTTTACCGGGACGAGCTGTGCAGCGCGTTTATGGATATCCAGCCGGTCAACACCGGGCACGTGCTGGTGGTGCCCAATACTCACGCCACCTACCTGGTCGATCTGCCGCCCGAGACGGGGGCGCATATGTTCAAGGTGGCGCGGCGCGTATCGCTGGCTATCCGCGGCAGTGGCATACGTTGCGAAGGGGTGAATTTGTTCCTTGCCGACGGCGAGGTGGCGGGGCAGGATGTGTTTCACGTTCACCTGCACGTCATTCCGCGCCACGGGGGTGACGGGTTCGGATTCCGCTTTGGGCCGGATTACGGCCGGTTGCCGCCTCGGGACCGGTTGGATCAGGTGGCGGTGCAGATCCGGGCGGAATTGGGGAAAACGACACAGGGTTTCCAGGATTGAGACTGGATTTGTGGAGCGTTTTGGCGAGATGATCTGTCTGACTGGTTGCTATCGTGGGTCGTTCGTCTAGTCCATTCTTTTTGTCTTGGCGCGGTGTGGTTGGTGTCGTCATTGCCGGATTGCTGTTGGTATTGATTTGGGCCTGGGTGCCGGCGGAGATCGATCCCGATTGTTCCCTGGGCGAAAACGGGGCGTGGATCAGCGTCGATTGGACGTCGAAGCCGGTGGTTCAAGCTGAGGTCGAGCAGTTGGCGCGCGAGGTTACAGCCTATCAACTGGGTACGCTTTTGCCGTTTGTGACGTATGTCAAGGCGGATGGCACGTTCAGCCGTTCCTACGATCATGCCGTTGAGTTTGTGTCTGTTTTTCGTCAAAGCAGCCGGGAGACCAGGTTGCTGGCCTGGATCGGCATTCCCCTGCAAAACGACGATGGTTTGGGAGTCGTGGGGTGGGTCGACCTGTCCAGGGCTGCCGAACGGAGGCGGATCGTCGATTTTGTGGCCTGGCTGTTGACGGAAGCGGATTTCGATCTGGCGGCTTTGGCAGGCGTGGCTGCACTAGAGCCCCTTTATTTATGGGCTTCCAGGATAGAACGTGAGGGGATAATGTTTCGCAATCGAACGCCAACGATCATGATCGTGATCCTGGTTATGACCATTGTGCTCGGGGCTTGCCGTAGTACGGACAAGCCGGCGACGCCGCCGACCGGCGCGGCTGTGCTTTCGCTGGAAAACAGCGAGTGGATTCTCGTTGCCTTGAACGGCCAGGGTCTGGTTCAAGGCAGCAATATCACCCTGGCCTTTGCCGAGGGCAAGGCAAGCGGGTTCGCAGGCTGCAACGGCTATGGCGGCCGGTACACGGCAACAGACAAGGGCAGCCTCACGATGGCCGAGATCGCGATCACGGAAATGTACTGTATGGAGCCGGCCGGCGCGATGGCGCAGGAAACGGCATACGTCAAGGCGTTGATGAGCGCCGCGGCCTACCGGATGGTGGGTGACCGCCTCGAGATCGACAATGGGGCAGGCGAAACGATCTTGATCTTTGACAGGACGATCGCACTGCCGATGGATCCGGCCGATCTGGTGGGCAGCGAATGGCAGCTCGTCTCGTGGAACGGCGAGCGGCCGGTTGAAGGGGCGAGGATCAACCTGGCCTTTGATCAGGACACGTTTGGTGGGCACGCCGGCTGCCGGGGCTATCGCGGTACCTATGAAGCCGAGGGGGACACCCTGCGCTTCACGTTCATCGAGATGCTGGGCGAGGGATGTTCTGACCGGCAAGCATTGATGGTGCAGGAGGACGAATATACCACCCGCCTCGAGCAGACGGCCCACTATCGACTGGGCAAGGGACAGCTTGAGCTGCTGACGGCGCGGGGGGAGGTGGTGCTTTACGAATCGTTGGCGGATGAGGTCCGCCAGGACTGGGAGGGACAAGACTGGGTTCTGGTTTCGTTTCTCGCCGAGGGGGCGGTCATGCCAGTGCTGGAGGGTCCAGAGGTCACAGTGACCTTTGAGAACGGCGAGGTACGCGGTTCGGCAGGATGCAACAGCTACAGCGGTTCTTATACGGTCGATGGCTTTCGCCTGAGTGTGGGGATGCTGGCTGTGACCGAGATGGCGTGTATGTCCCCGGCTGGCGTGATGGAGCAGGAGCAGCTTTATCTGCGCTTTCTGGCGGATGCGTTTGCTCACACCCTGGAGGATGGCGTGTTCCGGCTGGAGATGGGCGATGGGCGATCGCTGGTTTTTGGGGCGGGCGAGTAGGGTGCAATGCGGAGGGTGACACGCCTTCCGCGCCCGAAAATAGTCTGCACCCAAACAAGTTCGGGGATCCGGCATAGGTTGGTGGATTGAGGGCTGAATCATAGGTGCGACGCATTTGTGCAAGTGCGTCGCACCTTTTTGTATCACAGATCCGAACGGCGGATCTGCCAGGCGACGACGGTGAGGGCAATCAGGGCGGTGACCAGAGGTATTGCCAGTTTTGCTGCCACCTGAACCGGGGTTGCACCGTTGGAAAAGGATAAACGAAAGGTCGCGGCCAGGGCGGCGGCGGGCATCCAGCCAAAAAGGATCTGTACGATCTTGGGCAGAATGGGCTCGATGGCGTTGAGAAAGACCGGGATGAGGAGGATGCTAAAGATGAGCATGCCCCAACTGCTGACCTGCTGTTTACGCTCGAAAAAGGTGCCCATAGCCAGGCCGATGGCGACACTGAGGAACAGCCCAATCAGCGCGGTCAAAATAGCCGTGCCCCAGTGGACGACGAGAGTGCAGTTGACAAGGAGGGCAGCGGCTGCGGTAGCCAGGCCGTAGAACAGGCCGACCACTGCTTTGCCGACCACGACCTGTGTGGCGTTGGCCGGCGAGATTAACATAGCGTCGAGGGTCTTGGCCCGTTTTTCCTCGATCATCAAGAGTGGGACGATCATGAGGCCAGAGAGCACGATGATCACGGCGATTGAGATGGCAGCGTTGCGGGCCGGGCCCATGGTGTCGGGGAAAGGAATAAGGGTGTTGTCCTGCAGGTCGATCCAGATCGGCTGCTCCGTCCATTCGGCGAACTGCCGTTCGAACAGAACCTTTAGTTCCTCTGCCTTGCCGTCTTTGACCCAGTTCATCACATACCCCTCGAGCACAGGCGGCTGGCCGGCGTCAAGGGTCCGATCAAAGCCGGCGGGGATGGCCAATCCAAGAACGGGCATAGGCATAGCGTCGAGCGTTTCAGCCAGGTCCCGTTGCGAATGAGTCTCATACAACCTGTAGGCGGGGCTGTTGGCGAGTTCGATCGCCAGGCGCGACGGGCCGGGGTCGTAAAGGACGATGCGGGTGCCGGATGGGTGGTAGAGGGTGGGTAGCCATTTGTAAAAGACGATCAGGAGCGGGAGGAGGATGATGTTGGTCAGGATGGTCTTGTTCTTGAGCGCTTCGACAATGTCCTTTGTGGCGATGGCCCAGATGATGCGCAGATCTGCGCGCAGGTTTGTGCGCACGTTTTCGCTCAACCGGGCAAGTGAGTTGACCTGTTTGTTTTCAATGTTGTTCATGGTATAGCCTTCCTTGCTCTGATGTGTTATCCCATTTCAATGTTGAACCTTTATTGCGTGATGCAGCTATCGTTTGGGGCGACGGATGGGTCGGCGAGGAAGGCGAGCATCATATCGCGCCCGCAGTCCTCGGCGCTGGCCCCGTGGCCGACGCCGGGATAGGTGTAGAAAAAGCTGTTGGTCAGCGTTTCGGCGGCGTGCTGGCTCCAGGCCGGCGGGGTGATCGGGTCAAATTCGCCAGCCAGGACCAGGGTGGGGATATCGCTGCTGACAGGCTGGTTCTCGATTGCTGGCGCTTGCCCTGAACCCCAGGTCTCGCAGATTCGGTAGGCCAGCGCGCCCAGGATCGAACGGTCGTAGAGACCAGTGAATTGGGGATAGCGGGCCAGCATACGTTCGTATTCATCCAGCGAGCTAAAGGGGATCTCTTCGTTGCACTGGACTGAGAGCATCATGCCCCGGCTCGACACGGTCAGTTGAGAGAGCAGTGCGCCCCGGACGCGGTTCATGGCCACAAAGTCATCCTGGCTGGCGTCGTGGATGATCTGGGGCAGCAGGTATTTGAACTCGGTCTCGTAGAGAATCTGGAAGACGAAACCGGTCAGAGTGTCGCCGTGCACCGTTGTCGTATAGGCCTGGCCGGTGAGGGTGTTGGTGATCGGGCTGCTGGTGGGATGTGCGTTCAGCCGCTCGACGGTGTCGAAAAACGTGGTCCCGAGATCGGGATAGTTTTCGTCGCAGACCGGGTTGGCGGCGCAACGGTCGAAGAGCAGGTTGAGCGAGCGCTCGAAATTGGCCGGCGCTTCGAGATAGAGATCGACGTCCGGTGGGTAGACCGAATCGAGGACGACACTGCGGATGCTTTCAGGGTGATCGCGCATAACGGTCAAGGCGAGGCGCGTGCCATAGGAGCCGCCCCACAGATTGACCTGCTCGACACCCAAGGTTAGGCGCAGGTCACGCACGTCGGCGGCGCTGGCGGCACTGTTGTAGGCCGAGAGATCGGCGACCTGGCTCAGATCAGCGGAGCAGGTTTGCAGGGCGTCGAGCAAGACGCCTACGGCCTCCTTGTCGTCGATCGGTCGGCCGTCGATTTCGCCATCGAGCAGGTCCAATGAGACGTCGTCAAAGTTGGGACAGTCGAGTGCCGGCTCGGAGCGGCCCACACCACGCTGATCAAAGACGATCAGGTCGCGCTGCGTCGCTTCCATGACCTGCTCAAAGACGCCGTCAAACTGGTAGCGGATCAGCTCCAGCGCACTGCCGCCGGGCCCGCCGGAGAGATAGACGATCGGGTCGGGGTAGACAGCGCCGCCGGAGGGGTGAAAGATGCCCACCGCGAGGCGAATAGCACGTGAGGGAAGCCGGTCACGGTTCTCGGGCACGACCAGGTGGCCGCAGGTGACGTGCGCAGACTGCACCGCAGTCTTCGCCTCGCCCTGGACGACGTCTTCGGGCAGCACGAAAGGGCAGGGGCCCCGGTCAAAGCGTGGAATCGAGACCAATTCGGGTGTGCGGGTTGGCCTGGTTGATGGTGTGATGGCCGGTGCCGGCGTGACAGACGGCGTTGCAGGTATGCCGCCACAGGCCGACAGAGCCAAGATCGTGCATAGTATAAGGAAAATGCTTGTTTTGATTCTCATCGTGTAACTCGCTTTATGTTGTGCAGTGAGGGTGAGGCATTCCCCAAGCCAGTTGTCAGCTTGCTCGTGCTGGACGATGGCATATGTCCTGTTGGCGTATTTGCTTGCAAGGCATGCCTCACCCCTACGATTCATGCTAACGATCCGAACGGCGCACCTGCCAGGCGACGAGCCCCAGCAAGATGGCTGCTGTGCCGGCCAGGGCGGCGGCGTTGGTCCACACGGGGGCGGCGCTGAGGTCACCGGCCATAGAAAAAACGATCAGCCTGGAAAAGGTTACCGATGGAATCCA
>JAFGJF010000409.1 GCA_016929205.1 Anaerolineae bacterium | reverse complement strand
GGCGACGATCCGCCGACTGGAAGCCGTTGTAGCCAGGTTACCTGAAGAAATGCGAGAGGTTGCCTAAATTGACTACTTGGGGTACACTTGGGGGCAGCTCCACAGCACCCGACATGGTGTTTTATACTGTATCGTTTGTGGCAAGATCAAGAGGGTGAGCTTTAACCCCGGTTGTAGAGAGAGGAGATGAAAGAAATGTCACCAGAAAACAGCGCACAGCCGCCAAGCGAACAAGAGCTACAGATCCATTCCGCCGATGAGCGTACCTGGGCGGCGTTGGCCCACGCCAGTACGCTGCTCAACATAGCCATCGGCCTGGGCGGATCGATCGCGTCATGCGTCATTTGGCTCACCAAAAAGGACGAGTCCGAGTGGGTCGCGTTTCACGGCCTGCAGGCGTTGGTTTTTCAGGGCCTCCAATTCCTGATCGTGTTGATCGTGGTCGGTGGGAGTTGGATTCTGGGTTTCGCCTTTAGTTTCCTGACCCTGGGATTTGGCACCTTGATCGCCGTGCCGCTGATGTTTTTCACCTTTTTCCTGGGTATCCTGATCATGGTTGGCGGGCTGGGGTACTCGCTTTACGGCGCGTATCAGGTTTACAACGGCCAGGATTTCCGCTACCTCTGGGTGGGTGATTGGATCGAACGGCGTTCCGTTGAATCGTCACAACCGAGGTCAACTGCATCCGCCAGAACAGCCCAGTCAAACAGCAACACACTCTTGATCGTCGTCGTAGTGCTCGTGGTACTCGTGTTGTGTGTGTTTTGTGCGATAGCAGGGCTGATCGCCCTCGGCATTGCGGGAGGAGTATTCGCCTATAACGCTTCAGCCTGGCTGCCGGCACTGTTGTACCTGGCGTAACAATGATTGTGTCGATCGAGAACGGGTGACGATACAAATCCAGGACTTTTGTACGGCAACGCACGCAAAAGGAGCACGATGGCCAACCAATCAACAGCCAACCGGCCAAACCTGGTCTATGTTTTTGCCGATCAGCTCGGGTATCGCGCCTGTGGCTATGCCAGCGCCGGAGAGACTGTCCAACCGGTACAGCCCCACACGCCAAACATTGACGCGTTGGCCCGGCAAAGTGCGAGCTTTGGCAACGCTGTATCCGGTCACCCGGTCTGCGCACCGTATCGTGCCTCACTCTTGACCGGGAAATACACCACCAGCACCGGCATGGTGATCAATGAACTGCGAATGAATCCCCACCACCACTGCTTTGGGCACGTGCTCACCGAGAACGGATATGATACCAGTTGGATCGGCAAATGGCATCTGTGGGCCAACGAACTGGGCAACCACCACGACCCCAAGAACGGATATACACCGCCGGGTCCACATCGGCTGGGATTCGACGGCTATTGGGCAGCCTACAATTTTCACCACCATTACGTTGATGCCTATTATTATACCGACAGTGCAGAAAAAATCACCATACCCGGTTACGAGCCCGATGGGCAGACCGATATCGCGATCGGGCGGCTGCGCCAGGGGGCGGCATCGGGCAAGCCATTTGCCTTATTCCTCTCCTATGGCACGCCGCACGACCCGTGGGAGGTGGAAAACGTACCACACGCCTATGAAGAGATGTTCCGTGACGCCGAATTCTTGCTGCCGCCCAATTACAAATCACAAAACGATCCGTATGCCGACGCCTGGGCGCGTTTCAAGCCGGGAGAACGAGAGCAACTCGACGCTTGGATGCGCGTCTATTATGCAATGACGGCCAACCTCGACTGGAACATTGGCCGTCTGCTCGCGGCGATAGACGAACTGGGGCTGCACGAGAACACGGTGCTGGTTTTTACCTCTGACCACGGCGAGATGTTTGGTGCGCAGGGCCGCCGGGCCAAGAACATCTTTTACGACGAGGCGGTGCGCGTGCCTTTCCTGGTGCGTTGGCCCGGTCACGTGCCTGCTGGCAGCATCAGCGACGCCTGCCTGAACACGCCGGATATCATGCCGACCTTGCTTTCGTTGTTGGATCTGCCTGTTCCCACTGAGGTGGAAGGGGTAGATCTGAGTCGTTGCGCATTGGATGTGGATGGTCCGCAGCCAGAGTTTGCTTTTATGCAGTGCACCGGCGCAACCGCTGCCTGGCAGGATGGGCACGAGTGGCGAGCGCTGCGCGACAAGCGACATACCTATGCCGTTTACCATATCGATGGACAAGAGCTTTTGTTTGACAATCAGGTCGATCCCTACCAGATGCGCAATTTGATCGACGATCCGACGAGCGCGCCGCAACTTGAACGCTTTCGGGCGATGCTGAAAGCCAAAATGGCGTCGTTGAACCATGGCTTTGAGGCGTGTACCTGGTATCGCGACCACTGGACGCAAGACCGGATCATTTTGCGCACGGCGACAATGTCTGGATAAACATATTGGCAGCTCAGAGGCAGAATGTGGGAGACAGACAATGACTCAATCCAAATTGTTTTTGTTGCGCTATGATACCGAAGGTCAGGAAGGCATGCACGGCTTTCTGGATGCTGTGTTGAGGATACATCGCAAGCACGCGATCCCGGTCACCTTATTCTGCACCGGCGCAGCAATCGAATGCCGGGAGAAAGAGTTCCGCCGCTTTTTTCAAGAGATTGAGGACGATCCGCTGTTCGACATCCAGGATCACAGCTACTCGCACATCGGGCTGGGCTATCAGCGTGGCCCAAGTATCGAGGCGCTGCGCGCTGATTACGAACGCTCATTTGCCGTCCACGAGCGCGTCTTGGGCCGCAGTCCGATAGGGGTAACTATTTGCGGCACCAGTGGGCGAGATGGCCCGCGTTTGCAAGGATTTGATGAAACGAACAAATCGCGCGCCGAGTTCGAGATGATGGTTGGTCAATTGGGGCTCAAGATGATCAATACCTTCCTGACTGGCTACGATGAATCTCGCGAATTTGCCAGCTATGCTGCGTTGGGGCATCCCGAGGTGATGGGCTTTCCGAGTGCGCACAGTGATACATCGTGGATGTATCAACGAGAGCATGGCGATCCACTCGAATACGTTCTGGCGTTGATCGATGAACGCGCACAAAAGGGCGAACATTTGCCCGTAATGCTGCACGACTGGGTCGTGTGGAACCACGCACCCGACCAGGAACTGAGTCACGTCGTTAGAATTACAGATGCTGCGCGCCGGCAAGGATACGAGTTGGTCACGCATGCTGCCTGCTATGAGCAGAGGGCACTGTGGCAGTTGTAAGCGAGAATCTAGTTTTACAGGAAGACGTGCGTTACGCGACACTCGGTCAGCGGTTTTGGGCCTTGTTGATCGATTTTTGTGTGTTTTGTGTCCTCTTTTTCCCCATCACTCGCCTGGTCAAAGGTGTGTGGCTGATGTCACCCAGTGACCATCGTTGGGTCTATGGATTGTTCATCACCGATCCGCTGTGCCTGGTGTTCCTGGTGGTCATGTTTCTTTACTTTGTGCTGCTTGAAGGCTGGTTTGGCGCAACGCTCGGCAAATGGGCGCTTGGTTTGCGCGTCATCGATCAGAATGGTAAAAAGCCCGGTCTAGCAAAAAGTACGACCAGGAATGTTCTTCGCCTGATCGACGGGCTGCCCGCATTTAGCCTGCTTGGGATCATCCTTATTTTGCGCTCGGCAGATCGCACGCGCTTGGGCGATCGTGTGGCAAAAACATGGGTAATCTGTATGCGTATGGCAGCATAGATCGGAAAATTCAAGGGGGGATGGCCGCATGATCTTGCTCGACAATCATTGTACAAACCTGGCCGACGGCTATCAACGCGTTCGCGGCGTAACAAGAGAACTGCTGAGCAAGTGGCGAGGGCGCGTGTTGGCGTGGTATGCATATCGGTATGCGGCCTATCAAGCCGCTCAGGCTCAACATCGTGCACGGGTGCGCAGACTAGGTCCAGGATTGGGATTTGTTATGGTTGCCGGTGTGCTCTTGTTTTTTGGGAGCATATTCTTGCGGTTGTTTATCAATGAGACGTTGTGTTGTGCGAGACTCTTGCTTATTGTGACTGGGCCAATTGTCAGCTTGGTGGCCGGCATAATCTTGTTCTGGCTCGTCGGCTTTTCAGCGCCGAAACCGCCACAACATCCCCTGCACAATCCGCTCAAGCGGAAACTCTTTTGCCCATTTTTGCCTCTGTGGCGAGAAAAACTACCAGGACGATTGCCCGGCTCGCTGTCGTACGACGGTGCGGCAGGCGAACATGATTTCGTGAAAAGCCTACAAGCGCTGCGGATCGGTTCGTCGTATGTTCTCTATCGTTTGCAGCAGCAGTATGGAGATGACGTTGACGTGACAATCGTAGGCCCCAAAGGGATATGGGTCTTTGAGGTTAAATATTGGAGTGGGACAATTGCCTGGCAGAATGGCCAGTGGGCGCGTGAACAATCCTATTTCGAATCTGGCGGCATTCCGGTCACGAAATCGGGCCACATTGGGCAGCCTCCCGATCAACAGTGGCAACGAATGGTCGATGATGTGACCAAGACGCTGTATCGCCACGCTCCTATTCTGATGGCGCAATGGCCGGCATTGTCGCGCATCAAAGGAGGGCTTGTTTTTACACATCCTGATGCATCCTACGAGATTGCCAGCAGCCATCCATTTTCCTGGGGCACCATCGACTTTTGGAAAGAAGCTTTGGTAAATGCCCCCGTTATTTCGGACCTATCAGAGCCTGTCATTTTTCAGATTCTTGATGCATTGTTAAAACGCCATCGCCAGATAAGCGGCGACGGCGTTGGTGTGGCAATGGATGCCTATGCTGAGAAACTTGTCAGGAATGCTGAAGCGAGACTTGTCCAGTGGGAAGGACGGTAGGCGTTCATTCCCCGATCTGAGCGAGATTGACCCGCTCTGCGGTTAACGATTCAGCTTCGGCCATCGCCGCATCACGGATAGAGATGGGGAACCGGTTGTGCAGCGGGCTGATCCGCGCGCCCAACGCCGTGGTGCGGTAAAATATCCAGGCCATAAAGCGTAAAAAGGGCTGCATATCCACGGCGCGGCGCAGTTCGTCGAGCGTGGCGTCGTCCCAGCCGCCAAAGAGGCCGTACAAAAAGGTGTACAACGGGTAGGAAAACAGGATCCCGATCAAAAAAATGACAATGCTCGTGATCTCGTCGCCCTGCCAGATCAACCCCGTGATCCACCTCAAGATGATATAGTGAACTGCGCCGGCCAGCAGCGGTGCGGCGAACGACTGCCAGGGGAAATAACGCAGCGGGAAACAGACCCGGCTGTTGATGAAATAGATCGCGATGCCACGGATCAGGGTGGCGACCAGGTAGGCGATGATCAGTCCGGTCACCTGGAAGCGTTCCAGCAAGATCAAGGCCAGGACGATGCGGATCGTTTGTTCTGCCGCGATCATTGTCATTTTCATCGCCGGTTTGTTGCTGGCCAGAGCCACCGCGTCGCCGATGATATTCAGATGCTGGATACTGCCAAAGCCGATCAAGGGCAGGACGTACAGTGCGGCGCGGGCAAATTCGGGACCCGACGAGCCGAGGATAAAGCGGTCGGCGATGGCCAAAAGAACGGCGGCGACAAACGCCCCGATCGTTGCATCCCATTTGTAACTCATAGCGACGTAATACTGGCACAGTTTGCGACGACCGTGCGAGATCGCCTCCGAGATGGCCGGCATGGTGCCATCCACCAGGTTGCGCAGCACGTCAAACGCGAGCATAAAGTTGTTGGCCATCATCCAGTTGCCCCATACTTCGGCATAGTTGATCAGCCCGGTTTGCGTGATCAAGATCTCGATCGCCGAGGCGGCAGCCAGGACCACCGAACCGCTCATATCCAGGATACCAAACCGAAACGCTTCGACGACCACCGATCTGTCAAAGTGGGCCATAAAGAGCAGCCGAGTATTGTACCCCAGGCGGCGGTAGAGCCACAGGCCCAACACAAAGTTGCAGAGTTCGACCGCATAGGCGGCCATCGCCAGCCCAAACGCACCGGCGAGGGCTGAACCAACCGTTGGCGTACGCTGGCTCCACCAGCGCATCAAGAGGACAAAGATCGGCTGGGTGACCATCGGCCAGACCAGCATGATAAAATTGTCGAGCACCTGGGCATAGTCCAGGCGCTGCTGGGCATACAGCGCGTCACGCATGACCCGATAAAAGCCGGGGATCTGGATCACCGTATGGACGACAATGATCCAGGTGTAAATTGCGTACGAGGTCTTGGGCACCAGCGTTCCGGCGAGGATGATCACCAGTGCGACCTGGAAGGCGCCTGACAGTGCCTGCCACCAGATGAAAAGCTGCCCGTACTGCACCGCCCGGCGCGGATTGTGCACGCGATATTGAGAATAGAATTTGATAAAGGCGATGCTCGTTCCCACGTCGAACAGCGTCCACGCCAGGGCAAAAACCTGCCCCACACGCCCCATCAACCCGAACGCCTGCGCCGAAGGCAGGATGAATGTTGGCAGCACCAGGTTTTGGTAAATGATCAGCGGGATGAACAACAAGATGCCCATCATCATGGCAAACATGAATCCGGCTAAAGGGCGGTGAAAGCCAATTTCCTCCCAGGCGGTCCCCGCTTCGCGAGCTTGAAAAGCTTGTTTGGAAGCAACCAGCTCGTCCAATGCCTCGGGGTGGGACAGGCTGTAGCGCCGCACAAAGACAAAAATAGCAAAGGCGGTGACCGTCACGACCACACACACTATAACCAGCAGCCTTTGCTCGCGAGCGTGCGGGACGGGCGAAGCGGGATAGTTGCCGAAACTCAGCGGCGCCTGTCCGGCCGCGCGTGCCGCCAGATCGTAAACGAGATAGGTGAAATAAGGCCACTCTTGAAACTGGACATTGACGCCATCCAGATAGGGCGTGAACACGTAGGCGTTCCCCTGGCCTACTTTTAGCTGTGACAAAACGACCTCGTCCGTCTTGTAGCCAACGATGAGTGGTTCGGCCTTCAATCCCTCCAGGATGGCGCGTTCGCGCACCTGCGGCGCGCTGCCCCATACAATGTCTTCCAGCAGTGGCGCTTGCACGTCCTCGGCCGGGGTCATGCTGATCGCGTCCTGTTGAGCAGCGATCGAGATCGTCTGTCCCAGAAGCAAGGAGACTTGCTCCGAGGTGATGTCAGGTCCCAGCGCCAGCACCAGCCCCGCGCCATCCTGCACAGCCTGCGCGATGCGTTCGGGATCGGGAATGTGCCCGTTGAGAACAAACACGTCTGCCAGTGCCAGATCGTCGACCACATCTGCCAGCCCGGCGTTTTGAGCCAGCGAGACTGCAAGCCAAACGTCGTGCTGGGCGTGCTCTACGCCGGCGTAATAGATGCGGACAGGTGGGTGGCCTTTCACGTCAGTTTGCGTTGAAGCGCAGCCAGCCAGGATAGTCGCAAGAACAAAGATGATCAGGCCAAAGGCGTGTGTTTTGCGCATAGGTCTCCCTCGTCACAAGTCACATATGAATAACCGTTGCCGGACCGGATCACAATCGATCCAGATGTACCATTCAGCACAGCACCCTCAATCCGGTTTCCCTTACCATAACACCAAACTGGGCTGTCGGTGTCGTATTCAGCACTTGAAACCAAAGTACGTTCATCAAATGTCCAGATTTGACATTGTCGGGATTACATATAAAATCTCGTCCAAGTGCAAGTACACGAGGAGATCAGCACGATGGACAATCCACAGAAAATCACGATCAAGGGCGACCGGTTCATCGATCCACAGGGGCGTCACGTTCTCCTGCACGGCATCAACCTGGTTAACAAAGACCCAAGCGCCGGCTATCTTGGCAACCAAGGCCCCGAGTTGTTTGCGGCGATGCGAGATTGGGGCTTTAACTGCGTCCGGCTGGGCGTGATCTGGGATGGACTGGAGCCGGAACCAGGCGTATACAATGAAGCGTACCTGAAAGGCATCGACCGCCAGATCGCCTGGGCCAGGGAAAACGAGCTTGGTGTTTTCCTGGATATGCACCAGGATTTGTTCAGCATGCTTTTTGGCGATGGCGCTCCCGAATGGGCGACGTTGACCGGGGATCAGCCGCACGTCGATCTGGGAGGGGTGTGGAGCGATGCCTATTTCACCAGCCCCGCCGTACAGGCTGCCCTGGATCACTTTTGGGATAATGTGCCTGCCCCGGACGGCCTGGGTTTGCAAGATCATTATGCCCGGGCCTGGCAGCACCTGGCACGCCGCTACGCTAACGAGCCAACCGTGATTGGTTACGACCTGATGAACGAGCCGTTCCCCGGTTCATCGGCCACCTCCTCGCAATATCTGCTTTTTGAGAAAGGGGCCGAGCTGATGAGTGCGTTGGACGGCATCGAGCGCACGGCTGAGGAACTGGCCGCACAGTGGCTGGACGAGACGGGGCGGGCTCAGATCTTGCAGCGTTTGCAGGATGTCGATCTGTACGCTCAGGTGATCGACGTGACCCGGCCGATCTATGCAGCCTTTGAACAGAACAAGCTGATGAGTATGTACCGCCGTGTCGCCGCGGCCATCCGGGAAGTGGATAACCGGCATATCCTGTTCCTTGAAACCTCGATGGGATCGAACATGGGAGTGTACAGCGGCATTCAACCATTGGTGCTGAACGGTCAGCGCGATCCACAGCAGGCTTATGCCCCGCACGGCTACGATCTGGTGGTGGATACGCCCAGTATCGCCCAGGCCGGTCCCGGACGCGTGGCATTGATTTTCTCCCGCCACGGTGAAACGGCGCAGCGTTTGGGGATGCCGATGCTCATCGGCGAATGGGGAGCGTATGGCCGCCATCCTGACACGCTGCCAGCAGCCTGGCACGTTGTCCACCAATTCGAAAAAAGGCTGTGCAGTAATACCTATTGGGCCTACGAGCCGGGAATTGAACAATTCCCGTGTTTCCAGGCCATTCAGCGCCCTTTCCCGGAGCGCGTGGCGGGCATGCTGTCAAGCTATTGCACTGATCCTCGAAACGGCGTTTTTGAGTGTACGTGGACGGAAGGGGGGCAGATCGCTGCGCCCAGCCGGATCTACCTTCCCGATTGGTTCACTGTTGATGCAACCAAGATCGAATTGTCGCCGGTTACCGGCGGATTCGATTTTATCGCGATACGACCGGGATCGCAGAGTATGTATCTATCGATCCCACCGGCAGCGGAAGCGTGCACGCGCCAGCTCGTGATCAGAGCATCGGAGGCAGTATGAGCGAAATAACAACCTATCCTCAATTTCCCAAGGGATTTTACTTTGGAACGGCGACGGCTGCCTACCAGATCGAGGGAGGGTGGGATGAGGATGGCAAAGGCCTCTCTACCTGGGACGTGTTTTCTCACACGCCGGGCAAGATTCGCACCGGTGAGACTGGCGACGTGGCTTGCGATACCTACCACAATTTCCAGACCGACGTCGATATCATGTCAAAGCTCGAGTTGAATGCCTATCGCTTTTCGGTAGCCTGGACGCGCGTACTGCCGGAAGGCAAGGGCACCGTCAACGCCAAAGGGTTGGACTACTATAACCGGCTGGTGGATGCGCTGCTGGAAAAAGGGGTCACACCCTTTATCACCCTCTTTCATTGGGACATGCCCCAGGCACTTTACGAGGCAGGCCAGAGCTTTAGCAGCCGTGAGTGCAGCGCCTATTTTGCCGACTATGCCGAGATTGTGGTCAAAAGCCTGGGCGACCGGATCAAGCACTGGATCACGCTCAACGAACCGTGGGAACACGCTATGATGGGCCACTTTTTGGGCGAACACGCGCCGGGGGTGCGCAATCCCTGGACTTACTTTAAGGTGGCGCATCACGAGCTGCTGGGACACGGCATGGCTGTAGAGCGCATCAAGTCGCTTTATTCTGATTCACATGTGGGTATCACCCTCAGCCTGTTTCCGACGCGCCCGATCAACGACACGCCCGGAGACCGGCAAGCAGCCGCGTTCGCTGACCTGTTCATGAATCGCTTTTACCTGGACGGTGTGTACAAAGGTGAGTACCCGGCGGCGTTGTGGAAGCGTATGTGGCCGTTCAAGCCGCACATCCAGCCAGGGGATATGGATATCATCTCGCATCCCATCGATTTTGTCGGGATCAACTATTACAGCCGCGTCTTTTGCCATCACGTGTGGTATCTGCCTTTTTTCCAATCGTGGGTTGAGCGGGATCCGCCCGACGATCCCAAATGGATCGTGGATCCCAAACTGGGTCCGCATGCCTACCCACAAGGCATCTATGAACTGACCACGCGCATTCGCGACGCGTATGGCAGTCCGACCATGTACATCACCGAGAATGGTACAGCCACGGACGACATAGTAGAGAATGGACGCATCCACGATCCACGGCGGCAGCGTTACCTCAATCTTTACCTGGCTGAACTGGCAAGGGCGATTCAAGACGGCGCTGACGTGAGAGGCTATTTTGTCTGGACATTGATCGACAATTTTGAGTGGAATTCCGGTTACGCACCACACATGGGATTGGTATACGTGAATCACCAAACTCAGGAGCGGATTATCAAGGACAGTGGATACTGGTACCGGGATTTGGTACGGAATCAAGCGTGCACATAAAGCACTCCTGGTCATCCTACAAAGCCTGTCAATCCTGTACAACCAAACACTACCTCTGACGTACGTACTGTCCCAGGAAGGCGATCAGCCGCCGGTACAACTCGGCCGTGTCGGGCGTGATGTTGATCTGATCCAGGTAATGGGTCGTATCCTCATAGATGAACAGTTCATACGTCATCCCCGCAGCGGCCATGGCTTCGGCAAGGCGCAGCGACTGGTTGTAGGGGATCACCTCGTCCTGCTTGGTATGGACGATCAAAGTGGGCGGCAGCTGGGCGGGAAAAAACGCCAGCGAGTGTCCCAGGTAAAAGTCGGGAATGCGGTCAGCTCGCCCCAGTGCGGCAATGGCATCAAGGTACCTCTCTGGAAGTTGAGGTTCATCCTCGTAAAGGGATTGGACACCCAGGAACCCATCGCTGATCCCGCCGACGATGATGAAGGCGTCGACATCACCCGCCCCTTCCTGCATCGCCCAGTAGAGGATCAACGAACTAAAACTACCCGACAGCCAGCCCTCTCGCTCCACATCGGCACGATCGGTCAACTGTCCATCGTGCAAATAAGCCACGG
>JAFGJF010000408.1 GCA_016929205.1 Anaerolineae bacterium | reverse complement strand
GAGTGTCGATTCCAGGGCCACGACCGGTCGTCCTGCCGCGATCGCTTCTTGCGCCTCAGATCCAAGGTGTACCCATTGTGCCATGTGCTAAATCACCAACTCGTCGTAGAGACAATCCAGGCTCAGATTGGGGCATACTGTTTCCTGGCATTGGATCGTCAGCGCTGCGGCTGAAATGCCCAACCTCACGGCCTCGCCTATGGCCAGGTCGTTCAATAACCCAAAGACCACGGCGGCTGTGAGCGCGTCGCCTGCGCCGGCCAAATCGACAACGTCACGGTTCAATGCCAAGACACGTCCATTTTCATCAGACGTGGCATAATAAAGGCCTTTTTCGGCCAACGTGATGATTGCGATCTCGACGCCCATCGACACCAACTGCATCGCCAGGTATTGCACGTCGATCTCTTGATCGGGGGCGATCCCGGCGATCGTCTTGGCTTCAATCAGGTTGGGTGTCATCAACGTGATATCGGGCAGGTAGGGTTTGAAACGGGGGGCCAGGATGGCCGAAGTGGGATCGACACACACTTGCCGGTCGTACCGGCGGCACAAGTTGAACACCGTGTCGATCGTTTTGGGCGGCACGTTGGCGTCCAAAATGACCATCGACGCATCGCGAAAGAGACGCCGGTTTTGATAGATCAAGGCCGGCGTCAGCGCGTCCACAACGGCCATGTCGTCAATGGCCAGGCTCGATGTTCCGTCTTGGTCCAGGATCGAAATGAACGTCCCACTCCGGTGTCGCTCGCTGGTGATCACGTGTGCGACATCGACGCCGCTCTGCGCCGTATTCTGCAAGATCAGGTTGCCGATTGGATCGTTGCCGATCGCCGATATCAAGATCGTGGGTACGCCCAATTGGGCCAGGTTTGCAGCAATATTGCGCCCAACACCGCCAACGCTTAGACGAACAATGCCCGGCGTAGAAGTGCCGGGCATCAATGCCACAGTGGGTTGGCCTTTTGCGTCAGCGGCCATCGCTCCAATGACGAGGACGTGCGGCACGTCATCGTGGCCGTTGTCATCCCAAACGTGATTCGACACCCGTCTCTCCTAACATGCCATCACGATACCTTGATCAGGCGCAAACCTTTTTCTTCGATATTGTTTACCCGTCCCCAACAATCTGCTTTGACAGACCACGTTTTGCCCTTTTGTACGGTGTCACCGCCCTGGGTTGTAAGCTTTTCCTCACTGGCCAGGTCTAGTGAAATGCCAGCGTCCTCCAACCTGTCCATGCCTGTCATGCTGATTAGTGCGCCTTCGCCCATCTGCTGTTTGACCGTGCCCAAAACGACTTTGATCAGCAGTGCTTCGTTCATATAGAGAGGGTTAGGGAGGTGACTTTCCATATAATGCCCGTACAGGTACGCGGCCATCATCCCTGCCGAAAGCCCAAGGAAGACAAAAGTAAAGAGCACGACGCCTGTCATCGTCAGCTTGAGAAACATGTGCGCAGTGCTTCCGTAGACAAGCAGGCCTTCCACCTGCATCTCACCATACCCTTTCGGGCCAACGAGCGAATCCTTGTCTACGATTGCAAATGCCAGGAAAAAGACAAAGAGGATGGCGATCACGAAAAATGTCAAAGCCCACAGGGCAACCGATCTGCCCGGGTTCTTTCTAAACTTTCTGGTCAGGCTATAGTGGTGAATCTGGTTGCGCAGACTATACATATAAAAGGCAATGATTGCCGTGACCAGCAGAGAAATGGGTCCTGCAACCATGATCGATGCGATCGGTTGCAGGATGCTGTTCACCCAGTTGAAAGACATCAGTGCAAACAGGGGTAACAGGATCAATCCAAAGGACAAAATCCCCCACACGTTTCCAAAATAGGCCACAAGCGGGCTGATCTCTCCGATCTGCCCATTGTCATAGCCGCACCGTGGACAAGTTTGTCCTGGCTTGATATCTTCTCGACAGACTCTGCAATTGGTCATGGGTTACCTCCTGTGCCTGAGCGCCAAACGTGTTGTGTATCCGAACTGCAACCTGGAAGCCTAAATCTGCCGATTCATAGCCGGAGGCCCTGGTGCTTGCGTCGTCAATATCACTTCTTTGGGCCCCTCACTTCCAACAATGGCCTCCATTGCCTCGATATAGCGGATTGCAACAATCTCGTCTTGTCCAATCCGAGATGTTAACTCTTGAACCACGCTGATAAAGCTTTGAGCGATCGATCGATTATCTATCGCGCCCAGAGAAGATGACAAATTCTTGATCAACTCAAGGTTGCTTCGGCGTGCATCGAGCTTGACGCTTTCCAGTCGTTCAAGCGCATCTGCTCTTCCTTTGCTGAGTTCGACGATGGCTTCGCTTTCTGCTTTGGCTTGCTCGATCTTGATCTCGTGCTCGAAACGCGCCAGCCATCTTTTCCGCACCTGTTTCTCGACCTCTTCCGGCATTTCGATCTGGCGGATATCAAAGCCCTTGAACCAAACGCCGCCGCCAGACGGATCGAAGCGCTTTTTGACCTGGTCTTCGATCTCTTGGATGATGCGCTGATCGGGCGTCAAGCTCTTGTCGTATTTGTCAAAAGAGAAAATCTGCTCCAAGGTGTAGGTTGCGACCACATCGCGCAGGATATGCGTCGGGTCGCTTGGAAACCAGCCTGTTTTCCACCCTCCACGTGGGACTTTGAGGATAGACTTTTCGATAATCGCTTCGTAAACCGGGTACTCGGGCCCCCCGATCACTTTGGATGTGCCCTCGCCGCCGGAAAAGTGGCTTTCAGGTCGTTGATCAGTGATGTGTGTGGGTTCGAGTTGGTAAGCCTCGCCAACTTTGAGTTTGAGCGAGATGCCGTCCTTGGTTCGCACGTCTTCTACTTCGCTGCTGACAAACTGGGGACGCAGATCGACGATCCCTTTTGTATCCCTTGGCTGCAAAAAATTCTCAAACTGGGCAAGCCTGTGCATTCCAGGGCCCAAGATGCGCGTGACTTTGCCCGCGTTTTGCAGGATGACGGCATGGCCCGGGGCCAGGAGCAAAAGTCCGGGCCCGCCAAAGTTGGACAGTAGCCCGCCCGTATTGTCGAATTTGACCTCGCCATCATCGACCGAAATGACGTGCTGCCCGACCTGAAAAACGCGCACGGCGACGAACCGCATTGCCTTGCGCCAAGAAATGCTAAAACTGTTCGAGAGATCCATGACCCAGACGGTGCAGACAAAGATGATCGGATACCATACGACAAAGGGGATAACTACTCCGAGCACGATACCCGCCGTTCCGGCAATGATCGTTCGCCACCCTGCGCCGATGCCCCACTCGAGTGGGATTGCATTTTCAATGAATGCGCCGGCAACAACTGCGATCACGACAGCGGCGTAAAGGGTAAAGAGGACCACGCGGAGTTTGGGTACGAATGCAAAGCATACCGCAAAGAGGGTCAGCAGCATAAAGATCGTCCCCACCCACCACCATCCCAGCGTATAAGAAATCGCCGTTGGCACGAACCCGACTGCGAGCGTCAACAAAAGTTGTTTCCAGCTTTGGATTTTTTTCATCCTACCCTCCTCGGCTCGGCGAAACACGACGTCATGTAGTTATAGGAGACCACAAACGCATATTGCGCCAAATGACCGCTTGTTACAAGCTTGCATTTGACTCTATTGTAAATGAAAAGGCAAATTATGTCAAGACATGGAACAAAACTTGTAATCGTGTTGACACCTTGCATCGTGTATGTTATGCTGTGTTGGAAAACGCCATACAGGCTTTTGAATTTGGAAAGGAGTGTGTGATGAACAGAGCAATGGCTTTATTGGTTGGCCTGACACGTGTCGATTCCGCCGGGTATCACGGCTGGGATGGCGTCAACGGCTGTTGGGGCTGTGAACTCGACGTGGACAATATGGCCATGATCCTGCGCCCGCTCGGTTACGAGATCGCTGTGCTAAAAACCGCGCAGGCCACCGCCCGGAATGTCCTCGATCGCCTCAAAGAGTCGGCGGAACAACTTGAGCGTGGGGATATTTTCGTTTTTTACTTTTCCGGCCATGGCGGGCAGCAGCCCGACCCAGAAGGTGACGAACTGGATGGGCAGGACGAGACCCTGATCGCCTACGATCGCCCGATCGTCGACGACGAACTGGACGATATATGGATCAAGATGGCGGCAGGCGTCCGCCTGGTGATGCTCAGTGACAGTTGCAACTCGGGCACCAACTATCGCTCGCTTCACACCTTGATTGCGCCGACGCCATTTATTCCGCTGTCTGCGGCTGTGCGAGACGCTTCCGGATCGAGCGCGTTCAAGGCGCAGATGATCCATATGGGTGGATGTCGCGATGGATTTAGTTCGGTTGGATATCGCAGCGGCGGGGTCTTTACCCAGGCGTTGTGCAACATCTGGCAGGATGGGCGTTTCCAGGGCAATTATCCGCGTTTTTACCAGCAGGTGTGTGAGCGCATAACCGGCAGCCAACGTCCCCAATACAATACGTATGGTCCCGTCACCGGCTTTCAGGATCAACGGCCGTTTACGGTGGTCAGCCCTGACATCACCCGGGAGCCGGGCAAAAAAGTGGCCTTTCGGGTCAGAAATGGCCGCTACATCTGCATCCACGAAGCGGAAAATGCGGGCTTGTTCGCCGACTGTGACCGGGTTGGAGATAGGGGGACCTTTGATCTCATTGAACTGGGCCGGTCTCAAGTTGCTCTTCGCGCCTGCAACAAGCGGTTTGTTTGCGCAGAAGGTGGGGGTGGGCAGGAATTGGCAGCCAGCCGCGACTGGATACGCAGTTGGGAAACGTTTGAGCTGATCGAGTTAGGCAGCAACAAGGTCGCCCTTAGGGCCAGCAACGGGCGTTTTCTTTGTGCTGAGCAAGGGGGTGGGCACAAGGTCGTCGCCAATCGATGGTGGATACGCAGTTGGGAGACCTTGGAACGCGTTGATTTGGAATGAATTCGTGATACACGCGGTCATCGGCCTTTCGCGCAACTGCTTGCACGTCATGGGAAGCGCCACGCCGGCTCAGGGAATGGACTTGATCCCGAGCAGCAGATCTTTCAAGTCGGTCAGATAGCCGGGGATGGGTGTATCGGCCACCCGAACCTCGACATCCATATCAAATTTGACGGGCACGGTTGTGCTGATTTCGAATGTCTTGATCAGCGACACCGGGACGTCCAGATCGACGGGCACCGACATGTCCACCGGCACCTTGATATTGATCGTCGATCCCATAATTTCGAACGGCACCATAAGGGTGGTTGAGATGGGCACGATCGTGTTGACCGGGAACGTTTCGTCGTATTCAAACGGAACCGAGACACTTACCGGGAACGTTTCGTCGACGTGAATGGGAACGACAAGCACTCCGCCTTCGATCTCTTGGGCCAGCGTCGTAAACTGGTCAACAGCGCCGTAAGCGCTGTCCTGGATCCTCAGCAGCAGCCAAATCAGACCGCCGTTCAGCAGCAGTAAAACCGCAACCAGGACATACAGGATCGCGATGCTCACCTTCAGTCCGGTAGAGGCCCGTGAT
>JAFGJF010000407.1 GCA_016929205.1 Anaerolineae bacterium | reverse complement strand
TTCAATTGGTTTTGCCTTTGTTCAATTTTGCGCCCACATGAAACATCTACCCGTGGGTTGCGCAACGGTTACGCTAGATAAATAGTCGATGCGCCAAAAAGATAAATCTAGATGCGATCGAGAAGGTGCGTGCACGATAGAGGCATGACTTGGAGATCAGGCATATGCTGCGCATCAGGAATCGACCCAATGGAGGTTAGTATGGCAAGCTACTATGTCGAAACAAAACTTGATCCCGAAAAAGCCATAGAAAAGGCAGTGGCATATTTTGGCAAGGGTGGGGTAGGACTTGAAACCACCGATCAAAGCGCGTGCTGTGCCCGTTTTGAGGGCGGTGGTGGTCATGTCGCGGTGACGGTAAGCAATGGCGTCAAAACACGCGTTGATCTTGAGACCCGCGAGTGGGACTATGATGTAAGGCAGTTCATGCGCCGCATCGCCTAGAGAAAGAGGAGACGATATGGAAGGGTTGGCAATACTGGTCATTTTGGCAGTGGTGATTGCCTATCCGGCGATTCGCCTCGCTGCCTTTTGGAGGGTTATCCGAACCGACAAACACCGCTAAACAAATCAAGTGGCAACGATCGTTTTCCCGTGGATCAGTCCCTGGCCTGCAAAGAACTTGAGCCGGCCCAGGGTAAATGTGTCACGATAGAAAACGGCGTCGCTAACCCAGCCACACTTTTCTTCCAGACACCCGGGGGCATCATGGTTGAGCGACTGGAACAACTCCAAGTGTCTGGTGATCCCGAGAAAACGCCGGTTGAGACTGAGCTTAACCCCGAACAAAAAACCATCGTCCTCAAGATCCTTTAACAAGTCTGGTTCAACGTGAATCGACAGCACGTGAGCCGAACTTGTCCTGAATGACATCAGATCCTGGGTTTTGAACCACATGCGCAGGGTCTGTGAATTGCTCTGCTTGATAAAGTCAATTTTTTCGGGAAGCAGGGGGGCTTTGCCGTAGCGTTTTTCCTTGGCCAGCATCGAATAGGCGGTCAGGGTCGTGTGCTTTTCCAAAACGTATTGGTAATAGCTGTCGCGATAGCGCAGCTTCCACTGTTTGGATACTTCGACTAGCATACGATCGATGTCATCCCACAGCTCTTTGCCAACCGTATAGGCGGCAAAGACCGAGACGATCGATTCGATCGACAGCAGCGCCTGGCGATCCCAGATCCAAAAGGCAAGGGCGATGACCAATCCCAAGAGCAGTCCAAAAACCTCGTTGAAGCGATCCTGCTGCAAGGCATAGGCCGATCGCTGCTGCGACAGCACGTCCTTGACGTACTCTTCAAACGGGTAAAAAGAGACATCCTCGGACGATATCTTGCGGCTGTATGGGTAGAGCACGATGTGGCACTCGATGCTATGATATCGTTTGAGATACTCGATGCCTTCGATCTCGACGTCATAGATGTTGGGGATGTCCTGATTTTTGCGCAGGCGGACGATGTTTTGAGCCGGGATTCGTTTTTGTTTCATAGGCCAAGCATAACATAGAGCGTCAGGATTGTCAATAGCATACACGCGTTTGTCGTTTTTGCACATTCTAACCATTCGTGCTACCATTAACTAACCGACGGCGAATCGTACGCAAGCGGAAGGAAACCGAATGGTCGCTATTCTGGACACCGTGCAAGATATTCAAGTGTGGGACACGTTCGACGCCTTTCACGATCACTTGTTCGATCAATTTCGAGACGTCCCCTTTGATCCGGCCACCGGCCTGGATCCCGAAGCGCTGGAGCGTCAGGCTCGAGCCTACCTGGCAGCGCATGCAGATCAGCCACGCGTGCTGCAAAAAGCACAGGTTTTTTATCTCGCCGTCACCAAGGGGCAGATCTATGTTGATCCCCTGGACTGGTTTGCCGACAAGCTGAATCACGGCAACCTGGTGCGCCGCATTCGTGACGAGTGGTACGCAGAGGCAAAGGCCGGCGCGATCAAAACCGAGGCCGGATGGTTCGATCAGACCTACCGCCTAGGCATCGTCCGCGGGCTGCTCGATATGGGCCACATCTCGCCGGGCTGGCAGAACATGCTCTCCGGTGGATTGAACGGGTTGTTGGTCCAGGCACGCCGGCAGCGAGAACAGCTTGGCGCGACAGTCACCGCCGAACAAGCGGCCTTTTATGAGGCCGTTGAGATCGTTTACCGGGCGACGATCGGGCTGGCACAACGCTTTGCCGCACAGGCGCGTATGCTGCTGGCAGACCATCCCGAGCACGCCGACCATCTTGCCATCATCGCCGCCAACTGTGAACGCGTTCCGGCTTGTGCGCCACAGACCTTTCACCAGGCGCTCCAGTTTGTATGGCTGATGCACGAATTGATCGAGATGGAAGGCGAAATGGTGCGCTCGATGGGCCATTTCGACCGCACGCTGTATCCCTATTACCGGGCCGATATCGATGCCGGCCGGCTGACCCGCGATCAGGCCAAAGAACTGGTCAAGTTTTTCTGGTTCAAGTTTTATGCACGCACGCGGGGGCAGCACAATGGCAAGAATTTTGTGTTCGGCGGGCAGGATGCCGATGGCGGTGACGTCACCAACGAGCTGACCGAGCTGGCCTTGGAAGCCTACGAGGAACTCAACACACCCGATCCCAAGCTGTCGGTCCGCTTTTTCTACGGCACGGCGGACTGGCTCTACCGCCGCGTGGCAGATTTGATCCGCAAGGGGCACAACTCGTTCGTGTTGATGAACGATGCCCCCGCGATCGAGGCCTTGGTCAAGCGTGGCAAAACGCTGTCCGATGCGCGGCTCTATCTGCCCATCGGCTGTTACGAACCGGCCGTAGATGGCAAAGAAGTCGGCTGTACGATGAATCTGGTGATCAACCTGGCCAAAGGCGTCGAACTGGCCTTGCACGATGGCATTGATCCGCTCAGCGGGCAGCAGATCGGCCCGCATACCGGCGACCCTCGCCAATTCACAACCTTTGATCAAGTATTCGATGCCTACACTGCACAGATGGATTTTATTATTTCCCGTTCCGCTGAATACGTTCGCGCGCACGAGCGTCAATGGCCCCGGATCAACCCTTCGCCCTTGATCGCGGCAACGATCGACGACTGTCTGGCGCGTGGCAAGGATATCGGTCAAGGCGGGGCACACTATAATGACGTGGGTGCCGTCGGCGTCGCTTTGGCCAATACCTGCGACTCGTTGTTGGCGATCAAACAGGCCATCTTGGACGAACGGCGTTTTACGATGGATGATCTGCTGGATGCTATCCGGTGCAATTTTGAAGGCCGAGAACCGATGCGCCAATACCTCTTGAACCGTGTACCCAAGTGGGGCAATGCCGATCCGGAGGCCGACCGGCTGGCGCGACGGATTGCCGACCATTATTGCGACACAGTGCATACCTTTTCCAACGTGCGGGGCGGGCCGTTCCAGGCGGCGCTGTTCACGCTCGAATTTCAGCTCACCTTTGGCCAGCTTACCGGCGCGCTGCCCGACGGGCGCAAGGCAGGTGTCCCTCTTGCGCCTGGCGTTGGCTCGTCGCCAGGGCAGGACAAGCACGGTGTAACCGCATTGATGCGCTCGGTCACCCAACTCGATTTCACCAATACGCCTAACGGCGCGGTGCTGGATGTGATGCTGCATCCCACGGCCACACAGGGCCCGGAAGGGCTGGAGGCTATGGTCACGCTGATCAAGACCTTTTTCGCCCAGGGTGGCTATGCGCTGCAATTCAACGTCGTCGATGCGGATACGCTGCGCGAGGCCCGGCGTCACCCGGAACGCCATGCCACCCTGCAGATCCGCGTCACCGGGTGGAGCGTCTATTTTGTGACCCTGCCGCCAGAAGAGCAAGAGATGTTTATCATCCGCCACACGCACCAACTGTAAAAGAAAAGCCAGAAATGCCAAACCCGATCGATGTCTGAACTCTGGCAAGAACTCAGAGTCGTTTTATGCTTTGAAAGAGCGTATGATGGATACCACCGACCGAGTGGATGCTGAACAGGACTCACAAACCCGCGAACGCCGGCTGCGAATGATTGCAGACAATATACCTGCCTATGTTGCCTATGTGGATGCCGGGCTGAACTATCGTTTTGTCAACAAACGGTATATCGAAGCCTATGGCCTGAATCCCGAGGAGATTGTCGGCAGGCATGTCAGAGATGTTCTCGGCGAAGCTTTTTACAACCGGGCGGTGTCGCAAATGGAAGCCGCCCTGGCCGGACAACACGTTTCCTTTGAAGCGGCTATTGCTTTGCCCAAACTGGGAACCCGCTGGCTCAATATAAGCTATGTGCCCGGCGACAGGCCAGAGGGAGGCGTGTATATCCTGGCGCTGGATATCACCGAACTCAAGCGGCGGGAACAGGTGCAGTTGGCGCTCCATCGCATCTCCGAGGCCGCCCAGTCGGCGCAGAACCTCGACGCGTTGTTTGCCGCGATTCATACGATTATCAGCGAGTTGATGCCGGCCCAAAACTTTTACATTGCCTTTTACGATGAGGCCGATGGTTTTATCCGTTTCGTTTATCACGTCGACGAGCATGATCCCACGCCGCCGCCCTATAGGCCCAACAAAGGCCTCACAGCCTATGTCTTGCGCACCGGCAAGCCGCTGCTCGTGCCGCCCGAAGCATATCAAGAGTTGCTCAAGTCAGGCGAGGTCGAGCTCACCGGCGCTCCAGCAGTGGATTGGATCGGCATACCGCTCAAGACGGTCGACCAGAAAACAATCGGCATGATGGCCGTTCAGACGTACGATCCCGATATTCGCTACAGCGAGGAAGATGAAAACATTCTCTTGTTTGTATCCACCCAGGTGGCAATGGCCATCGAACGCAAGCAAACAGAGGATGCGCGGCACGAAAGCGAATCCCGAATGCGTCAAATCACCTCTGCCATGCGGCAGGCGGTCTGGCTGCGAGACACGCAAACACTTCAAGTGCTCTATGTCAACCCGGCTTATGAGGAAATATGGGGACAAACCTGCGAGAGCCTGTATGCCGATCCCACCTTGTTTTTCCAGGCCGTTCATCCCCAGGACAAGGAACGGGTGTTTGAGGCGATTCAAAAGCAGTACCAGGGCGTCTTTTTCGACGAGGAATACCGAATTATCCGGCCGGACGGCAGTATTCGCTGGGTGTGGGGGCGCACGTTTCCGATCGAGGACGACGCAGGCCAGGTCTATCGCGTTCTGGCAGTGGCCGAAGATATCACCGGGCGCAAGCAAATGGAGGAGGCCCTACGGCACGCCAAAGTGCAGGCCGAGGAACAACGCCAGGCGGCCGAAGCGGCTAACCGGGCCAAGAGCATCTTTTTGACCAATATGAGCCACGAGCTGCGCACGCCGCTCAACGCCATCCTGGGTTTTGCCGAGTTGATGACGCACGACAAGCTGCTCACCCAAAAACAGCGCGACAATCTGGCGATCATTGGGCGCAGCGGCGAACACCTGCTGGCCCTGATCAATGATGTACTCGATCTTTCGAGAATTGAGGCCGGAAAAATCGAGACGCAGCCGGAGACCTTTGACCTGCACAAAATGCTGCTCGGTCTCGGTGAGATGTTTAGCCTGCGCGCCGAACAAAAGGGGTTAACGGTTGTATTCGACCTTGCACCGGGCGTGCCGCAATACATTGACGCCGATGCGGGCAAATTGCGCCAGGTGCTGATCAACCTGCTGGGCAACGCGGTCAAGTTTACCGCTCGCGGCGGGATCACGCTGCGCGTCAAGCACGACGTGCGTGCCGCCACGGCAGAATCCGCACAGGACGTCCGTCTTGTGTTCGAAGTCCAGGATACGGGCGTCGGCATCGCGCCCGACGAACTGGACCAGATCTTTGATGCATTCGTGCAGACCGAGAGCGGCCGGCAATCCGGCCAGGGCACTGGCCTGGGGCTTCCGATCAGCCGCGAGTATGTGCGCCTGATGGGCGGCGAGTTGATTGTGAGCAGCCAGGTGGACGAGGGATCGGTTTTTCGCTTTGACCTGCCGGTGCAGGTCGTCACCGAGTCGCCAATGGTCCAGGTACACTCAACACGACGGGTAACGGCGCTGTCGCCGGGACAACAGGCCCCGGATGGTGGTCCCTATCGCCTGCTGGTGGTTGACGAGGATGAGCCGAGCCGCCAATTGTTGGTTCAACTGCTCGGTCCGCTGGGCTTTGCTCTCCAAGAGGCACGCAATGGGCAGGAAGCGGTCTCGATGTGGCGGGCGTGGCGGCCTCATCTGATCTGGATGGATGTGAACATGCCGGTATTGAATGGCCTGGCTGCCACACAGCAGATCAAGTGTGAACGTCAAGAGGATGGCCCTGTCGTCATTTTGGTCACGGCGAGCGCGTTCGAGGAAGATCGACAGCGTATGCTCGAAATGGGAGGTGATGATTTCATTCGCAAGCCGTTTCAAGAGGTGCAGATTTTTGACGCTTTGGCCCGTCATCTTGGCGTGCGTTTTGTTTATGAGAATGGCGCGGGCCAAGCGTTCCGGCAACTCGATCCAGACTCGCTCTCGGATGTGCCCGATGGATGGCGATCGGCGATGCACCAAGCGCTGGTGATTGGCGATGTAAAGCAAGTGGGCGTTCTGATCGATCAACTGGCAGGGCCGCAAGACCTGCTTGACGATTTGCGAAAACGGGTACACCAATTTGAACACGAATCCATTCTCAAGTGGATCGAGCAGGTGCAAGATGAATAAGCGACTGGTCCGAAAACAGGTTGTTAATGGAATCTTGGCTATCATGGCAGCTTGAAAATGTTAACGATCAAGGTTTGGGCCAGTCACCAACAATATGAAGGGAGAAAACATGGGCGAATCACATCCAATCAATCTAACAAGAAATGACCTTCCAACGCCATACGGCCCCGTGCCCAGTGCGCGCCAGCTCCAATGGCACGCCTTCGAGTTCTACGGGTTTTTGCATTTCACGGTCAATACGTTTACCGACAAAGAGTGGGGATATGGAGACGAGGCTCCTGGCGTCTTTGATCCCAGCGCTTTCGATGCCGACCAGATCGTCGAGACAGCGGATATGGCGGGGATGAAGGGATTAATCCTGACCTGCAAGCATCACGACGGCTTTTGCCTGTGGCCCTCGCGGTTCACCGAACATTCGGTCAAAAACAGTCCGTGGTCAGGCGGGCGCGATGACATCGTCAAGGCGATCTCGGAAGCGTGCCAGCGGCGCCACCTGCGTTTTGGTGTCTATCTCTCGCCCTGGGACCGGAACCATGCCCACTATGCCCGGACCGAATACATCACTTACTATCGCAATCAACTGCGGGAATTGCTGGAAAACTATGGGCCGATCTTTGAGGTCTGGTTTGACGGCGCGAACGGCGGCGATGGTTATTATGGCGGAGCCAGGGAACGGCGTGAGATCGATCGCACGACCTATTATGATTGGCTCAACACCTGGCAGATCGTGCGCGATTTGCAGCCCGAGGCCTGCATGTTTAGCGATGCCGGACCGGATGTGCGCTGGGTGGGGAACGAAAAGGGAATTGCCGGTGAGACCTGTTGGGCCACGCTCAACTGCAACGATTTTGTGCCCGGCGACTCTGATGCGGGGCGTTTGAACGCCGGGGACCGCCCCGGTACGCACTGGCTGCCTGCCGAATGTGATGTATCGATCCGTCCCGGCTGGTTCTACCATGCCAGCGAAGACGATCGTGTGCGCTCGCCGGAGAACCTGGTCGACCTCTATTTCCGATCGGTGGGCCGCGGCGCTTCCTTTTTGTTGAACCTGCCTCCGGACCGCCGGGGGCAGATCCACGACCATGACGTGCGTGCGCTGCATGGCTTCCGCAAACAGATCGACAGCATCTTTGTAACCGATCTGGCCCAGGCGGCGAGTGAGCTCCAGTCGCCGGCGTGGCGAGATGACGCCCGCTTCGGGCCACAAAACGCCATCGATGGCAGCCGTGAGACATTTTGGTATGCCGGCGACGAGATCCATACTCCCGAACTCGTGCTGGGCTTCGACCGGCCGGTGTGTTTTGATACGGTCGGCTTGCGCGAGTATCTGCCGCTTGGGCAGCGGGTGGACGCGTTCGCGATCGATGCGTGGCAGGGCGGCGACTGGCGCGAGTTCGCAGCCGGCACCAGTATTGGCAGCAGGCGGCTGATCCGTGGTGAAACGATCACGACGACCCAGGTTCGTCTGCGGATTACACAAGCCCCGGTTTGCCCGGCGTTGGCCGAAATTAGCCTGTATCGTTCAGATCACTGAGCCAGCAGCACGCCGGCGATGCCCGTATCTTGCCCGTCTGGGGTCACGATCCCAAAGGAGCCTTTGTAGTCCCAATTGGCCCAGGCGATGCCGTACTCGTTGAGCGTGTGCATCATATCGCGGTACCAGGCCAGGCGAACGGCCTGCGGTGTTTTGTAATAGCAGCCAAACTCGCCGCAGTACAACGGCCGGCCCGTTTGCTTGCGGACAGCCAGCGGCTTTTCGAGGTCGGCAATCATCGACGACCGGTCGAAAGAGGCGTTCCAACCGCCCATTTTTCCCTGCAGCTCCGGCGGCAACCGGGCCACGTCCTCGGGGGCGACCGGCGTGCCCGGATAATGCACCGGGCCATCGTACACCCCGCCGTCCCACCAGCCGGCCTGGTGGTGGGTCACCAGCATCGGCTTGTAATAGTGAAAGGTCAAGATGCAGTTTGGGTCGTCCGGCACCGCGAGGCGATCGAACGTGTGCGTGTCACAATACCAGTTGGAGCCGAGGACGATCGTTCGCTCTGGCTCCAGGTCGCGAACTGTGCCGAACGCAGCCATCGCCACCCGGTTCCAATCTTCTGGATCTCGTGCGACCGCTTCGTTGAGCAGCTCGTAGGCCACCAGGTTGTTTTCGCGCTTGTGCAGACGATCGGACAGATCGCGCCATAGCTTGCAGAATCGCTCTTGCTCTGCCGGGTCGGTAAACAGTTTGGGGACGCCCGTTTTGTCGTTGAAATAGTGGCTGCGCAAGATGTGCAGATCGACCACGGCCCCAAGCCCGGCCTGTTCACACCAATCGAGTGCCGCATCGAGCAGTGCAAAGGCCTCCTCTTCTGGCTGGCCCGTTCCGGCCCACATTTGCTCTTCGTCGATCGGGATACGGATGTGGTCGAAACCAAGTCCGGCAATGGTCTCGACATCCTGTTGGGTGAACCATACCCTTCGCGCTTCGCCGCGCTGTTTGCTCTGGCTGAGCCAGTGTGAGATATTGGTTCCCCGGTGCATGGTGAATGTCATGATAAACTCCTTTCTGATCGTCCTGGATCGTAACCGGCGTGCTGGAAAACGTTACTATTTTATCACTGTCATGCCCTTTTTCCAAAGCATCGGTGTGTTTTGACAGGTGCTGCAATTGGCGATAGAATTTGGGTGGACTCGACTGACCAGGAATCTGTTCGAAAGCATAGGAGGGGGATGATGGCAAATACTGTTCTGGCCCACGACCTGGGCACGACCGGCAACAAGGCGACGCTGTACGACCGGGAAGGGCGCTTGATGGGCAGTACCTTTTTTGCCTACGGCACCGAATACGCCTTTACCGGTTGGGCCGAGCAGAATCCCGAGGATTGGTGGCAGGCGGTGTGCGCCACGACGCGCCAACTGCTGCAGGAGAGCAAGGTTTCAGCCGACGATGTGGCCTGCATTGTTTTCAGCGGGCAGATGATGGGCTGTGTCCCGCTCGATGAACGCGCCCGGCCGCTGCGCAAGGCGATCATCTGGGCCGATCAGCGCGCCGTGGCTCAGGAGCGATGGGTTGGCGAGCGCATTTCTCC
>JAFGJF010000406.1 GCA_016929205.1 Anaerolineae bacterium | reverse complement strand
GTCCCACCCACGTCGGGACGCGGCTGTGACTGGCTGCTCGTGCTCGATGACGCGAGGCAGCCGTTTCCGGTTCCGGGAATGGGATGAGCTTGGAAAGTTGGCTGAAACGCTCAATCCAGGTAAAAAAAGTTTGCCACAACCACTTACTTGGAGGAGAGCATACCAGCCAATTGACACAGCTTTGCGTGAGTTTCTCTCTAGTGTTCAAAAAGTCACATCCCCTGTGACGAGGGCTGCGGCGACGTTCTCACACTGCGCTTTTGTCTCTATAATACTACAGACCACGGCGAAATTCACCACATTTCGTGATCCAAGCAAGAAATCGGGTTTCATTCATGGATATTGGGTAAAACCAGGGATCAGGTATCATTGCCCCTCTCGACCATCTATGGTATACTGAATTTGTTATGCTTGATCTGAAAAAAAGATGCGAGCCAATGTAACGAGTTTGCTTCGTTCCTGTTTCAGGGAGGTGCACCGATGTCAACCGGAGGACGAATCTGTTGTGTCTGCCACAAACCATTGGCAGATGAAGCCAGGGTATTGGGTGGGCGGCTCTACTGCCCCGATCACTATGCCAACGTGGCCAAGGAACACAAAGGACTTTGGGCCTCAGGCGTAGTCGAGATCGGGGCCGTATTGGTTTTCGTCGCCCTGGTCGCGCTCGTTGTGTGGCTGGTCAAGCCGCAGTTGAACGGCCCGGCTTTGATATGGGCTGGCATCGTGCTGGCCTTGATCCCGGCGGCGATCTGGATGGTCTTTTTTTACCGCCAGGATCGCCTGGAGCCGGAACCAAAACAATACGTCATCGGTGTTTTCATCCTGGGGATGCTGCTCTGTAACGGTGTCGCCATCCCGGTGGTCAACCAGCTTTTTCAGGTCAACGAATGGCTGGCGACCAACACCCTGACCCACATTGCCGGCGCGATCCTGGTGATCGGCATCACCCAGGAATTTCTCAAGTACGTCGCCGTGCGCTACAGCGTCTATATGACCCCCGAATTTGACGAGCGCATCGACGGCATCGTCTACGGCACAGCGGCCGGGCTGGGTTTTGCGGCGATGCTGAACATCCATTACGTCATTGCCAACGGCGGTGTCGATCTGACCATGGGCGTGATCCGCATCGCCGTGACGACGCTGGCTCAGGCCAGCTTTGCCGGGATCACAGGCTTTTTCCTGGGTCGGGCCAAATTCCAAGTCGAACCGGTGTGGTGGCAGTCACTAGGCGTTGTCATTGCCGCCGTGCTCAACGGGCTCTTTGTGTGGGCGCGCGGTGAGATCACACAGGTTGGACTAAATGTCAACCCCTGGCTGGGGCTGCTGCTGGCGACCGTCGTTGCAGTTGCCACCTTTGCCACGTTGTGGGCCTTGATGCGCAAAGCCAACCAGATCACCCTGTTGGGCATCGACGCCGAGCAGACGCTGCCGGCAAAAGCCTGAGTCCGAAAAACAAAAGGTGTGTTCTTTGGGAGCGAGAAAGGAAGTGTTCTATGGCGGTTCAGACCAGCAAAATCACCGAAGGAAAAGCAGGCGCAACCCCGCGCGATCGCTACGCCGAACTGTTGGTCATCATTGTCGTTCTGATCGCCTTGCTCGTGGCCTGGGGAGTCAAGGCCGGGGCACAGGCACGTGCTGTACATATTAACATCAATGGCTTTCAAGCAAGCTATGGCCACGATTGGATCCGCCAAGAGACGGTAACGCCGGAAATCTTGCGGATCTTCGATCCCGGTTCGGGCGCGCGTTTTGGCACGACGATCATAGTGACCAGGCTGGATCACACAGACACAAACGAGCAGGTTGCTCGGGTCTTTAACCAAGAACGCCTGCGGAACCAGGATTTTTTCCAGTTCCTGGATGGAGAAACAATCCAGTGGCGCGGCCGAGAGACCTATCGCAACCAGTTTGCCTACGTCTATGTTAGCCCCGACCTGTTGAACCCACAACTCCCAGTCGTGCTACACGGCATGGACTATGTTTTCCAAAACGGAGCCACCACCTATGTGGTCACTCTCCTGGTCGATGAAAGCGTCTATCAAGATGCGCTAGTCGAATTCGGGCGCTTTTTGGATTCCGTGACGCCAGGATAGGAGATGCAGACCATGAACGAGTTCAGACGATCCAGGGTCGTGACCGCATCGCTCTTGCTCCTGGCCATGACCTTGTTAGCGTGCATCAATGTCGATCCCGGTGGCGGCGAGCCCTTACCCACCCCGGTACCGCCGACCCCAACCCCAGAAGGCGACGGCAAGCCCCCGCCCCAGATCGAGGTGAGTGCCCGGTATTATACCAAGGTGCCGACGGCGTTTTACCACTTGCTGGGCAAGACGAGCAAACAGCAAAACTTTAGCACATTCACTCTCTCCAACCGTGGACAGGAAACGGTCAAGATTAAGCTGATCTCTGAAATCGTGGGCTTTACCGAACAGGCCATCGACACTCTGGATCTGCAAGCAGGACAGTCGATCGAGATAGAGCAAACGCCGATTATGAAAACAGCGGCGCGCAACCAACTGAACCAAGGTCAGGTCGCTTCCTTTCACTATCAAGTGACTTATTTGCAGAATGGCGACGAAAAACTGATCGACGAGCAGAGTGTCAACGTCGACATGATGTCCAAACGAGACCTGGTTGTAGTGATCGTAGACGAAAATGGCGACCTGGTGGGCGATTTCCGCGAGTACGTGGCCGCCTGGGTGACGCCAGCGTCCCCCAAGATAGAAGAGTTGCTGCGCCGGGCGACTCAGTACGTGCCCGGCGAGGC
>JAFGJF010000405.1 GCA_016929205.1 Anaerolineae bacterium | reverse complement strand
GCTGAGATGATTGTCCATCTCTTGCCAGGCCTTGTGCGACTCGCCGATGACCACCCCGTCGGGCGCGATGAGCGTCACCCGCGTCCCCAGTTGCCGCGCGTACCGATCGGCCTGGGCATTCAGCCCCGATGCCGGATCGCCCAGCGACAGGAGATCGGCCAGCAGCCTGGCATTGGATGCCAACTGGTCGATGAGACGATCCTGGTAAACCTGGCGCACAAGCCCCGTCAAGTAGATCATCAACACGATCATCACTGCCAGGATGAGCAGCACATAGGGGACGGCAATCTGCCAGCGAATCTGACCAAACATTGCTTATCCCTCAAACCGGTACCCCACGCCGCGAACGGTGACGATGCGCGCCGGATCTGCCGGATCGCTCTCGATTTTTTCACGCAGCCAGCGCACGTGCACGTCGACGGTGCGGCTGCCCCCATCATAATCCCAGCCCCACACGCGTTCCAGGATCAGGTCGCGCGAAAGGGCCATGCCCCGGTTAAGGGCCAGGAAAACGAGCAGTTCATATTCTTTGGGTTTCAACCGCAGCGGTTCGCCATGGAGGATCGCTTCACAGCGTACCTGATCGATGATCAGGTCATCCGACTCTAGTTTGACCAGATCCTGCCTGTTGCTGTTCGAGGCCAATTCTTCGTGAACAAAGCTGGCCCGGCGCAGAAGCGCCTTGACCCGGGCCAGGAACTCACGCATGCTGAACGGCTTGGTCACGTAATCGTCGGCCCCGACTTCCAGCCCGACCACCTTGTCCACTTCGGACGTACGCGCGGTGAGCATCAACACCGGCGCGATCGTCTCCTGGCGCAGGATGCGGCACACTTCGATCCCATCGAGCCCGGGCAGCATCAAATCGAGCACGATCAGATCGGGCCGCTCCTTACGTGCCGTCTCGAGCGCTGCCAGGCCGTCGGATGCGGTGACGACCTGATAATCCTGGCGTGAGAGATTGTAATCCAGAGTGTCGAGCAGGGTAGGATTATCCTCGACGACAAGCACTTTGTGCGACATCGTTTGCCCCTTCATTGGCCCCACCGCGGGTTGCTCTTTTGCGATTGGCATCACGATCATTAACAAAACCTTAACGAACCCTTAATCAGTCGTTAAATCAGACGTGCTATATTGGAATAGTCGACAAACTCTCATCGACATTTTCTTTCCTCCTTTTGAGGCGCGGGGTGGATCTGAACCGTGATGGCGACCGGCAGACACCACCCCGTGTCTGTTTCATCTCAAGATGACCTTATGAGAATCAGCCTCAGTTAACCCGTGCGGTTGTGGTCATTGGATCGGCCAAGATCGTCGACAATGCTTCCAGCCGATCCCGGCCTTCTGCAATCCCCGCTCGGATCTCGTCACCCATCCGGCGCAGATCAGTGCGTGCGGTCAGATCGAGCGACAGTGGTGTGACCGAAACCACGCGATCGACTTGCACGCCCCAGATGTCTGAATCCGTACGCGTCTGCATTGGATCCGCCAACAATCTGTATCCCGGCCGGCCCTCTCCTCCGGCACGATTGGGTGCTTGAGGATAGAAATAGCGTCGATGCGCCAGACGAGTCAACCGCCAAGGCGTGTCGGGTGTGGCGTCTACTGGTAGATTGATGTTGAGTACATCTACGTCGTAAGGCAACGGATAGGAGAGCAAATGCAAGGCAAAGTGCTGGACAAGTGATTTGGCCGCGGCATAGTTAGCACGCGCGTCCCCAAGCAGGTGATAGTGCGGATCCATTTCGAGCGAGACAGCTATAGACGGTATGCCAAAAGCCGCGCCCTCTAGCGCTGCACCGACCGTGCCCGAAATGGTCACTTCATTGCCCAGGTTGTAGCCGTAATTGACGCCCGACACGACCAGCGAAGGCATTCGCGGGGCCAACTCCAAAACGCCATGCTGTACGGCCAGCGCCGGGCTGGCATCGACCGCGTAACCGAGCACGCGCTGTCCCTCGATCTCGCGCACGTAAGCTCTGATCTCCCCGGTCACCATGGACGGCATCGACCGACCACCACCCGACCACTGCCGGTCCGGTGCAACGACCAGTAGTTCTCCAATCGGCAGCAGCGCTTCAGCAACAGCCCACAACCCATCCGACTCGATTCCATCGTCGTTGGTTACCAAAATGAGTGGAATGTCCATCTCGATTTCTCCTTTATGTTTCTCTCACCGTGCAAAAATCGGTGTCAGGCAGCTCTTCCGTGGTTTTCAGGCACAGCATAATACATTATGAAAACACCCACATTATCTCTCACTTGCGTTAACCTTTGTTTAACTAATTGTTAACAAACAGTTAAGGTTTAGCCTCAAAATCTACAGGCACGCGACCCTGCAACCTTAACCAAATGTTAAACGCGTACTAATCACCGCTTAACATCGTTCTGGTATAGTGATGCCGACATAAACCTCCATTACAATCGACAAGGATGTAAAAATGAGCATCGTCAGCCAGGACTTAGTTTTTCAGACGTGGCCGCACCCGCACGAGGTCGATCTCGGCGACAGGTGGCAGGCCGTAACCGATCGTCGCCTCGCGCGAATGCGCGACGCGGCCCATATGGTTGAATTTGATGATACAAGCCGTTTTGTCTTTTTCAGCGATTGCCACCGAGGGGACAAGGGACGTACAGATGTATTTGCTCCCAACGAGACGTTGTTCTTGCACGCGCTCGCACGTTATGCAGAACAGGGCTTCACCTATGTCGAGGTAGGAGATGGGGATGAGTTGTGGCAAAACCGCCACTTTGACCTGGTGCATCGCGCCCACGTGCCCACGTTCGACCGCTTGCACCGCTTTGATCAGGCAGGTCGGCTCTACCTGCTGCTGGGCAACCACGATATGCGGGACAGCCATATCCGGCAGATGGACAAAGACGGCCTTTTCGTCCGCGAGAGCTTGTGTTTGACCCACGCCAAAAGCGGGCAGCGCATTCTCGTCTTTCACGGCCACCAGGCCGATCCGCACAATGATCGTTTTGCCTGGGTCAGCCGCTTTACGGTGCGCAACATCTGGAGACAGATGCTCCGCCTGGGATTAGCTCAAGGTATCACCTGGGCGGAGGATCTGAGCCAGCGACACCCGATCGAAAAATGCATCATCGACCGCGTGCAAAGAAGCAAAATGCGCATCGAGCAGCGCTTGATCGGTTGGGCGCACAGGCAGCGACAAATGATCATCTGCGGGCATACCCACCACCCGACGAGTGCTTTGTATGGGATGACGCCCTATTTTAATACCGGCAGTTGTGTGCAGCCGAACCAGGTTACGGGATTGGAAATCGAAAATGGAGCTATCGCCCAGGTTCGATGGACGATCACAAGGGGTCAGGTGCGACGCGAGCTGGTTATGCCCCCCAGGCAATTGTCACGTTTTTTCGATCTTTGACCAATACCCCCAATCAGCACTGCGCCAGCGATCGGGCATCAGATTGAGATACAACAGCAGACAGCGCGCCAGCGAATGCAGCGTCTTGCGCGCCGCGCCCCGGCGCAGACGGCGGTGGTCGCGTTCATAGACGATCAGTTCGGGTGCAAAACAGACACGGTATCCCTGCCGCTTGATCCGCCAGGCAATCTCGGAATCCTCGTTGACCATCAGGCGCAGATCAAAGCCGCCGCAGGCCAACAAAACCTCGCGCCGGATGAGCAGATTTGACCCAGAAGCTGCCGGGATGCCCAGCCGGTGCGCCAGACCCTGTCCCCGGCTGAACCACCGGTAATAACACGCATACCCATCACGGGATCGTTTGGTGCCATAAATCACGTCGCAATCGCCACCAAACCCCTGCAAATACTCAAAATAATCGGGCGCAAAGGTGATATCGGCGTCGGTGAACAGCACCCATTCAGTCTGCGCTGACGTTGCACCGATCTGCCGCGCTTCGGCGATCCGAGCCGGACTATGGATGATCCGGGTGTGCCGCGGGCGGTGTTCGGCGATCAAGGCAACGGTATCATCCTCGCTGGCGTCGACGACGACCAGTGCGATGTCCACAGGCAGCGATTGGAGGAAAAGCACAATGTTGTGTGCTTCGTTCTTGGTCGGTAGAACGACGGTGACATCGGCAAGCACAGGGCTCATCAAATGCTCCCGGTCTCCAGATAGGTTTTCCAGACCGCAGGGACGTCGCCGGACAACTCCCAAAAGGTCATTCGCGGCGCTTCGGGCATCCAACGCAGGCAGAGCCGGACCTCTGCTGGCGTGCAGTTAGCCTTGTACTGATTGCAGGCGCGGCAAGCACAGGCCGTGTTGACCCACGTGCTCTTGCCACCCCGGCTGAGCGGCAAAATGTGGTCGACGGTCATATCGCGCCGGGTGAGCACTGTTCCATAGTGCCGCTCGCCCGGTTGGACGCCGCAATAAATGCAAGTGTATCGATCTCGACACAGCACCCCACGGCGGGTCCATTGCGCATCGGAGGCAGGCACGTTGACATAGTACTTGAGTCGAAGCACATATGGGATATGCAACGCAGTCGAAACCCCCTGAATGGTCACCCCGTCTGCACTGGCCGGGTCAACGCGCTCGCGCAAGATCAATCCAAGGGCGCGCCGCCAGCCGATAATGCGGAGTGGTTCATATCCCATGTTGAGCAGCAAAACCTGGTGCATTTCCCTCGTCTCCATCTGCAGATTTTGGACCAAGCATATCATAGTCAGGTTAACGACATGTTATGGTCACATTAACGCTCCGTTAACCGCACATTCGCAGGGACAACATCGTCGTCATTGACAATTCGTTAGTCAAACTTTAACTGTTGGTTAACTTGAGCTTAATGTGCAGTTAACACGCGTATGATATGCTGGCTCGAAATGAGATTCCTGATTTCTATGAGTCTTGAAAGGACAACGCCTTGCGGATCGCCATTTTTGCCGAGTCTTTTTTGCCCAAGTGGGACGGCGTCACCAATACGCTCTGTTATCTGCTCGATCACCTTGCCCAAACCGGCCACGACAGTGTGATGTTTGCTCCCAAGGGCGAGCCCGCAACCTATGCCGGGACGCCGATCGTCGGCCTGCCCTGTTTTACCTTTCCCTTGTACCCCGATTTGCGATTGGTCCCACCGCTGGTCAACGTCAAACGACAGCTTCAGGCCTTTCGCCCCGATCTGATCCACGTCGTCAACCCTGCACTGCTGGGATTGGTCGGATTACGCCACGCGCGCGAGCTGGATTTGCCCATCGTCGCTTCGTATCATACCGACATTCCCGGTTATGCCAAACGTTATGGCGCGCCCTTTTTGCGCGAACCATTGTGGGCCTATTTTCGCTGGATCCACAACCAGGCTGACCTGAACCTGTGCCCTTCGCGGTTTACCAAGGATGAACTTGTCGCTCATCGATTTGAACGCGTGCGCCTCTGGGGACGAGGCGTCGACACGGAGCGGTTCAATCCCAATCACCGCGACAGCGTATGGCGGCATCGCCTGAGCGGCGGGCACCCTGACGCGCCACTCCTGTTGTTCGCCGGGCGGCTGGCCCCCGAAAAGCGCGTCGACTGGCTGCGCCCCCTGCTCGACGCGATCCCTCAGGTTCAGTTGGCCATCGTCGGCGATGGGCCGGCACGCCCGGAATTGGAGGCACTTTTTGACGCCACGCCGGCCGTGTTTACCGGCTATTTACAGGGCGAGGCGCTGTCTTG
>JAFGJF010000404.1 GCA_016929205.1 Anaerolineae bacterium | reverse complement strand
CGCAGCGGAGATCCTGAACGCAGTACAGGGCACGCATCTTGTCACCTGGCAGGTTTTGCTGGCTCAGGCCCGGGCGACGTTCGACCCCGGCGTCCGCCCGCTGTTGGCCCACGCTGAGCGTCTGAGTTATTTACAGCCGCCCGAGAAGCCAGGTTACGATGATCCGCCGTCGCCGGGATGGTGACGACGAAAGGAAAAAGCTGTGGCTGACCTATCAGAACTCACCGAGTTGGATGTGCAGCAGTGGTGTGGAGAAGCGTCGTTTGAACGTGGTCGAGCGTATTACCAGCGCGGTCACATTCTCTATCCTCGCCGGCAAGGGGACACGATCAAGGGCCGCTGCCTGGGCTCGATGGACCGGCCATACGAACTCGTCATCCACCTGGGACCGGAGGGCATCGTCAGTGGCGCGTGTTCGTGCCCGGTGGGCCATGGTGGGCACTGCAAGCATGCTGCGGCGCTGCTCTTGACCTGGATCCACGAGCCGGAAACCTTTGCACAAGTCGAAGTGCTGGAAGAAGCACTGGAAGGACGCAGCAAGTCTGAGTTGATCGTACTGATCCGGCGCATGATCGAGCGCTACCCCGACCTGGAGATGCTGGTCGAGCTGCCAACGGCGAGCGGGCAGCAGCCGGTCGATACCGAGACGGTCCGCAAGCAGGCCAACGCCGCCTTTCATAGCATAGAGTATGGCGACTGGGGTGGCGTCTATGGTATCGTGCAGGCGCTGAGCGCGCTGGTCGATTTGGGCGACGATTACGCCGTGCAGCAGAATTGGCGCAATGCCGCTGCGGTTTACCGGCCAGTGATCGAGGTGGTGCTGGAACAGTATGGCACTGTCGAAGACGAGGGAGAACTGGCCGGTGTGGTCAATACCTGTGTCTCCGGGTTGGGACAGTGCCTGGAGATGGTCACGGATGTAACGTTCAGAGAGACGCTGCTGCGCGTTTTGTTCGGTGTGTACCGCTGGGATGTCGAGTTTGGCGGCATTGACATGGGCTACGAAGCGACGGATTTCATTCTGAATGAAGGCACATCCGAAGAAAAAGAGCTGGTTGCACAGTGGGTGCGTGAGGCCATACCACAGAGCGATGATTGGTCGTCCGAGTTTCACCGCCAGGTGTTTGGACGTTTCCTGCTCGAGTTGGAAGCGGAGCATCTGGATGACGAAGGCTATCTGCATATCTGTCGCGAAACGTCACGTTGGTCTGAGCTCGTCGACCGGTTGCTGGCGTTGGGCCGGGTCAACGAGGCGGTCGAGGTTGCCCGGATCGTCAGCGACTATGAGTTGCTGTCGCTGGCCAATCTCTTTGTTGCTCACAACGAGGGCAAGTTGGCGCGGCAGATGGTAGGTGAACGGTCCAGGATGAGTGATGATAGCCGCCTGGTGGCGTGGCTCAAGGATGATGCCCAAAAGCGGGGTGACCCATTGGCGGCACTCGAGTATGCACAGACTTTGTTCTGGCAGCGCCCAGATGCACCGGCCTACCACGAGGTGCGCGAGTTGGCGCAGCCGGTGGGGCAGTGGGCTTCGCTCCGGGCGTCGATCCTGGAGCAGTTAACGGCGCAAGGTAAATTCGAGCTGCTGACAAACATTTATGTGGATGAAGGCCGGGTTGACGATGCGTTGGTGTCACTGGCGCAGCAGATGTGCAAGTCACGTTGGGGATGGGTGCGGTCGAGCTTGACGATCCGGGTTGCCAAAGCGGCGGAGTCTGCACGGCCACGCGAGGCGATTCGCCTCTACGTGACTCACGCTCAACAACTGATCGACGCGCGGGGGCGGGGTAATTATACCGAGGCCGCCGGCTACCTGAAACGTGTGCGCGAGTTGTATCACACATTGGGCAAACAGGAGACCTGGCAGCAGTTTATCGCCGATCTGCGATCGCGCGAGCGCAGGCTGCGTGCGCTCAAGGAGGAACTGAACCGGGCCGGGTTGTGATCGCCAGACAACGCCAAAAAACAGTTTCCTGGTCCTTTGGGGAGCATTGGCGTGTCAGGTCGCCAAAAGGAAAGCTACAGATTGGGGAACTCGCGAGTCAGAAAATCATTCACCGTTAGCCCGCTTTTTGCTGTCGTCTCACCTTGTGGATGATTTCGTTAATCTCGTCCAGTGACAGCGGCTCACCCTCTGGCGCCTGTTCCGTAATCTGTGTCACCGGCGGCGGTGTAATTCGTTTGAGGTGTAGCGTATCTCCCTCTGCCCAGACGACAAAGCGGTCTGGTGGGCGAAAGCGGCTCCCCAAGAATCCTGGTATGGGATGCGGCCGGCGTTTTGTGATGTAGGAGCATTTGTTCCAGAGATTCGTTCAAACGCAGGTGCAGCTGCATCTTTTATCTCTTATTTGACGTATGCACACATTATGCATATACTGGAGTCGTAGACGATTAATAGTGTCTCTCTAGAGCCGCAGTTGTACCGCCTTTGCCTGGGAAGACTTTGCTTCGCAAGACGCGGATTACGATCCGGGCGGGTGACTATCCGCACGTTGCCGATGTCCTGACTTGATTTTGCGAGCAAGCGCGTCAAGCCGGCGGCGGCAACACCCAAACGCTGATCAACGAAGCGCTGCGAGAGCACGTTCGGAATCGGGATGGCACGCTCGAAGACACGCTGCGCAGGGTGATGATTAGCGAAGAACTGCAAACAATCGCCAACTGATCCTTTTACGTTAGCAAAGACTTGGAGGTTGAGCACGACCACAGCACGCAAGGACTGTTCTACCGCTTATTGTACGGTTATCTGAATCATAGTGTATATCTACACACTTTTGATACTCGATCAAAATCGACGTCGTTGCTCACCAAGTTCAGGCAGTCACATTTTTGCATTGCCGCCAGATGGAGTGCATCGCGGGGACGTAGATGATAGAGGCACATTCCCTCATTCATGATATCCAGGTCGGAGGCCGTCACATCAACCAAAAACAAGTTGGGAAAAGCACAAAGCCGGTTGAGATGTGGGGTCAGTCGCGGGGAGAATTCGGCAATCATCTCAACCTGATGGTTGCGCAGTTGGTCGAGTGGAGATCCATCATACTGGTCACGGATGGATGCCAACAGCATTCGGTAAGCCAGTTCATCAAAGGTTAGAACCGAAGTGTAGGCTTTGATCTCGCCAATCTCAATGCGTGCGAAAAGCTCTTGTGCCGAGGGCTCCAGACCTCGCAAAAGAGCGTAGGGGACCATCGTGTCAAGATAGAGGGCCGTACCGGTAAAAGCTGTCCAAGGTTGACTCATTGTGCAAACCGCTGCCAGTCCAGGTCGGGGTCATATTCGTCCCAGGTGCCTTGACCCAATGCGCCGTAGAGTTGTGTCGCCAGTTTGGCCTCAGATGAACGCTCTTGCACAAGAACAACTTGGCGAAGCTCTTGCAGTTCCTGGATGATGGCATCAATCCGTCTCAGAATGAGATCGGGAGTCTCTTGGGTTTTCTGCATAGGATCTAGAGTCATAGCATTTCTCCGAATTCTTTGCATGGCGCTTGAGAATCTGACTACAGTATACACTACGCTGTACACGCTGTCAACGTTCTGTTTGACTCTATTTGTCATCCGTATTTGTACTTGCTTTGAATGGCAAGACGGCGACCAATGATGTCGAAATTGTGGAGTACCATTAGGAGAGATGACTATGACCGAAAACAAGCTAAAGCCCATCCATCCCGGAGAAGTGTTGTTGGAAGAGTTTCTGAGGCCAATGGACTTGAGTCAGAATCGCCTGGCGTTGGCGATTGGTGTGCCGGCCCGGCGGATCAACAAAGTTGTGCTGGGCAAGCGCCGCATCACTGCCGATACGGCTCTACGGCTGGCGCGCTACTTTGGGAACTCACCTCAGTTTTGGTTGGGACTGCAGATGGATTATGATCTTGATGTGGCTGAGGATGCCCTGTCCGATCGCATAGAGCGCGAAGTCAGGCCGCATGTTGCAGTTGCTATGTAAAGGATCAGGTTGTCAACTGGACTGGAAATGGATGTCCAGAATGATGGAGGCAATAAACAAAGCACCTGGAGAAAACTGAACCATAGCGCGCATGGACCGTTCTACCGCGCACCGCACGGTCACCTGGAAACGGGTCACCGTGCCGTCTCCGGTTCAAGGGATACACCTCACGGTTCGGGTCCGTGAGGTCCCGGGTTCAAGTCCCGGCTTCCCGACAGAAAGGAGTGCCGTCCGCACGGACGGCACTCCTTTTATACAGTGAGGTCTCTGGTTTGACCCGAGACCGTAGCGATCCACGCAACAATAGATGTAAATATGGTCTTTGGGGCCGCGTGGATTAAAAAAACGGTTAAAAATCAGTCCGTAAACCGTTTATGCTATGGTTATCTGGAAAGGAGACCGCACTTATGAATCATTCGCTTACCCTCGCTCAAGCCATCGAAGGCTTTTTGCTGGCCAAGAATGCCGAAGGAAAAAGCCATTATACGATCCGCAACTATACGCTCGACCTGAACCGTCTTGCCGAGTTTGTCGGGGCAGAGATCGCGTTCGACGAGATCGACACCGATCACCTGCGCCGTTTTCTAAACTATTTGCAGGACGAGTTCGT
>JAFGJF010000403.1 GCA_016929205.1 Anaerolineae bacterium | reverse complement strand
GCTGAACCAATACACATAAAGCAGCCAGCCCGCTGCGCCGAAAATGATCAAGTTGGTACAAGCCAGCAAGGTCAGGATCACTGTCCATTGCTGGCTCGATAGTTCAAGTAAACTGGAGATAAACGCTTCTATTCGGTTCAATTGTGACACAATCAAAGGAAACGAGGAGGTTTATCCCCCAAGCGAGACAATTTGTTTGACCAGACCGACGACGGTCATCCCAACCGATATACCATCGACAGGTGTAATCTTGTTCAGCGCTTCTGTATCGCCTGCCTCGGCGGCGGCGATTCTGTCTTCGTTGTTTTTGAGGTACAGGAACGCGGCGGCCAAACCGATCAACAGACCGGCAATACCGCCGATCAACAACACTCTTTGCTGTATCTTCACTTTCATCCCTCCATTATGGCTAATTTGGTAGTAACTCTATTATAGCGAAAGAGGCACGAATTGCCAAGTGTAGTATCGATCACGCTCGATTGTACCGGATCACGCTCGATTACCGTGACAGTTTGTCAACGGTGATCCATCCAGCCCCCTCGGTCGACTCGACATAGTACCACCACATTCCGGTCTCACTTGCCCACGAAAGATTCCTGACCTGAACGGCAGTCCCGGCTTGAAACTCGGCTACAACGTCGCTGTCCTGGCCCGGGTGCCCATAGATCGACGCATTATCGGCCATTTCCAGGTTATCGTAGGCATTGATCCATACCGGTGGGGCCTCGACGCTTTTCTCTGGCGCGCTCCTAGAGATAAATGCCTCGTTCGTCCAGCCATTAAAGCCATTGATACCGATCCAGTACCACCACTCTTGCACATCGGGTACCCAGTAGACATCTACGAGTCGCGTCTGTACGCCCGCCGGAAAATAGGTTTCCGGGCCACCAAAGGCAGGGTCATCGTACAGGGTGATCGTTTCCTCCGATGAAGAGACGGTCCACACCGTGCCTTTGTACAACAACGGTTTTTTAGCCGGAGGCGTGGGTACCGGGCCATAGAGGCCGCGCCGGGCTTCCTGCGCCTCTTTTTCCGCCGCCTTGATCTCGGATTGATACAATACATCCGGCTCGTAAAAGAGGACGCGGGCCAACCCCATACGCACCAGTTCAGCATTGATCAGCACATCGTCCACCCAGATGTAGCGCAACAAGCGGCCATAGATATCGGTCTCCGAAAGATCCCGCTGCAGGACAACGATCGAACCCTCGGGAACGAGTTGGCGATTGGCATCGGTAGCCTCAAAGCCCCAATAGTCGGCGCCGTCGTCCGGATGGTGCGTTTCCGGGGTATCGATGCCGATGTAGCGCACCCGGTATTGTTTGCCCTGCAGATCGACAATAATGGTATCACCATCAATCACGCGCAGAACGCGCGCCTCTTGTTTTTCAGCGGGGATAAGCGTGGCCGTAGGAAGAGGCAGCGGCGTGCTGGTTGGCCTGGCCGTAGCTGTCGGCGCAGGAGCCGTGCACATTGCCATCGATAAAACGATGGCAATCAAGACTGTCGTCAGAGCTAAACGATGGAACATCACACATCCTCACAAAAAGGCGGGCTGTAGTTGCCCTACAACCCGCCAGAGTGATGCATCTTGGGAATACGAACGACTATTGAGCGCCCTTGCGCTTGAACGCCTCGGTGGCGAGCGTGGCCGCCTCGTCGAGCGTGGCCTTGACGTCCTCGCCGTTGATGATCTTGAGGTAGGCGTCTTCGAGGATGTCGCGGACGGCTTGCTGTCCGGCCAACTGCGGCTCGATCACGCCGGTCTCCAAAAAGCTGACTGACTCGCCGTAGCGCGGATCCTTTTCGATCAAGGCCTTAAAATCGGGATCATTCAACATCGAACGGTGGATCGGGTTATAGCCGGACGGACGGATCGCATCGGTGCCGATCACCCACTTTTTCATCGGCTCGTAGCTGGTCCAGTACTTGATGAACAGCCACTTGGCCAGGTCACGCGCCGGATCGTCTTCCTTGACGGCCATAATGTTCGCGCCGTAAACGGTGCTGGCTGGCTTTTTGCCTGCGGCATAAGGAAGCGAGATGACCTTCCAATCGATGGCAAAGGTGCCGTCTTCATTCTTGGGGAAGTAACCCAGGCCGCTGTTGGAGCCGGTGGTGAAAACGGCTTCGTTGGCAGCCATTTCAACGGTGCCCGAGTAGCGCTCGGCCTCGACACGGGCCATGCCTTCTTTGACCATGTTTTGGAAGAATGTGAACCATTCGACAAATGCGGGATCGTTGACCTTGCTCTCCAACGTCTTGGGGTCGGCCTGCGGGTACACGCCCACGCTGGCCATCATACCGTCGACATCAGAGGCGTCGATGTGGATCGACCAGCAGGTGTCCGAATCGGTGTTGTCCATAACAACCTTACAGGCATCATAGAGATCATCCCAGGTCTCGGGCATCGCGGTCACGCCGGCCTCATTGAGCAGGGTGACGTTGGCGTACATAATCAGCATACTCTTGTGGAAGGGGAAGGACAGCATCTGGTTATCATGCGCGGGGTAGGTGTTATCCTCGATGTAAACCGGGAAAATGTCGTTCATCTCTTCGTCGGTCAGGCCGTACGTTTTGTCCTTGATGTACGGATTCAGATCGAGAGGCGCACCGGCCTCCATGTATTCGGCAACCATACTGGGGTAGGCAACGACCAGGTCGGGAACCTCGCCCACAGCCAGGCCGGCGACGGTCTCTTTAAAGATCGCATCATAGCTGCCTTCAATGCTTTGCGGGTTGACCTTGATGTTGTACTCGTTGCTGGCGTTAAAGTCGGCAACGATCTCGTTTAGCAGTTCTTCCTGCGAACCAGTCTTGGTATGCCAAAATTCCAACTCGATAGTCTCGCCCCCCAACTTGACGCTGCTGATGCCCTTTTGGCAACTGGCCAGGGGCACGATGGTGACGACGATCACGATTAACGCGATCCACTTGTACCACTTGTTCATTGCAAATCTCCTCCAAACGTAAATGGGTGTGCCCAATGTGAGCACAAGAAAAAAATGGAATCTGGTACACAAACAGTGTCTGATGGATATTGTTTCAGTAAACACCTCCTTTCATTCAAGATCTTGTACGGTCACGCAGCAGAAAGTGCGATGGGAGAATGATGCTGAAAGCACCAAAATGATCACGCTCAGGTCAACCACTTTGACTACCGATACAGCTATCCTTTCAGCCCCGATGTTGCGACACTTTCAATGAACGTCCTTTGGGTCAAAGCATACAAGATGACGACGGGCAAAACGCTGAATGTCGCCGCCGCCATCACCAACTGCACATCTGTCCCGCCTTCACCGGTAAAGCCTGACATGCCCACCTGGATCACCTGGTGCGCTTCTTTGACCATGATCAGCGGCCACTGGAACGCGTTCCACGTACCCAGGAACGTAAAGAGCGTGACCACCGCCAGCGGCGACGTCGACATTGGGATCACGACGTTGCGCAGATAGCCGATGTGTCCGGCGCCATCAAGCCGTGCCGCGTCGTAATAATCCGTGGGAATGGTCATAAAAAACTGGCGCAGCAAAAAGATGTTGAATACGCTGACCATAAAGGGCACGGTCAGCGCCTTGAACGTGTCGTGCCAGCGTAATACCCCGGCGACGGCAATATAGTTGGGGATCAGCACAGCCTCACTCGGAATCATCATCGTTGAGAGCAGGATGACAAACAGAATGTTCTTGCCATAAAAGTCGATCTGGGCAAAGGCGTAAGCAGCCAGGACGGAGGTGATCAGCACGGCTGGCACGTTGATCATCGCCACCCAGATCGTATTGAGCACAAATCCCTGCCGGGCCTTGCCTTCTCCAGCCTGGGAAACCAGCTGCAAAAAGCGCCACAACGAGATCGGTTTGGCCGGCGTCAATTCTCGTTCCGATTCCCACGTCGTCAAATAGTCGACCGGCGGCTGGTAGGTCCAGTTGCGATCGAATCCCAGCACTTGCAGCACATTGACTTTGCCTTGTGGTTTAGCCGGATCGTCGGGAGTGATGGGCAGATAACCATCTCGCGTTTGCACCCGGCATGGTGTGCCAAGCGCAAAGAGGATCACACTGGGGAGAACGATCACGGCGGCGATGACGGCCAGCCAATTGAGCCGGGTTTGCAGCCATTCGATTTTTCTGGATAGCATAACGACTGCCGCACCAGCAACTAGCAGGTTGGTTAACGCAAAAAAGATCGCCCAGAACTCGATATAGACGTTGCAGATGCCGGTACAAATACCAGCGATGTCTTCGACCTCGACCATTGGGCCAAAAGCATCCCAACTCCAGGCGATGCTGTAATTGAGCACGCGCCATCGTGCAGGAATCCACACCGGTGGCCAGGCCGTCGCCTCATAAACCGAATTGAACGATTTCAGGATCATAAATACAAAGGGAAAGAGGCACAGCAACGACCCGACGATCAGAATGGCGTGAATGACGAATCTGCCAGGGCGGAGAGTGTAAAACCAGTTTGAGGATGGCGCGTTTTGGGACATACCTGTCTCCCGTTTTGTGATAAACCTAGCCATAAAAGACCTGCTTGCTGGCGATACGCTGCTGGATGAGGGTAATAATCAAAATGATGACAAAGAGGATCAGCGCTAACGCCGACCCATAGCCAAAATAATGATCGCGCCAGAACTGGTTAAAGACGTAAATAACCAGCGTCTGCGTCGAATCCAGTGGGCCACCGGGTCCGGATCCAGCCGAAGCGCGGATCGAAAGCTGGTAAACGGTATCAAACGAGCGCAGCGAGCCAATTGACGAGATGAGAATAACGTAATACAGTGTCGGGCTAAGCAGCGGGATCGTGATCCTGCGGAACGACTGCCACGCATTTGCACCGTCGATCTGCGCCGCTTCGTACAGCGTCGGATCGATGTTCGACAGACCGGCCAATAAAATGACTGTGCTAAACCCAAAATACTTCCACACCGAATACAACATGATCACGACCAATGCCTGGCTGGGCCCCCACGAAATCAAGCCACCGGTCAGGATGTCGAAAATGCTCCTGGCCTCCATCAACCACCCTTGTCGTGGAATGCCAACAACTTCCAACAGGTAATTGATCAATCCCACATCAGCACGGCTAAAAAGCACCACCCATACCTGGGCCAATGCAATCGTCGCCGTCACATAAGGGAGAAAAAAGGAGGTTCGGTAAAAGTCAACGCCGCGTATTTTGCGAAACAACAACACGGCGATACCCAGAGCAAAAGCGATTTGAAGAGGGATCGAGCCAATCGTCAGCCACAGTGTTGTCGCCAACGACATCCAAAACTCAGCGCGCCGGCTGCCTGGCGTAACCATAGCCTCAATATAGTGCCCCAAACCGATAAACTCGGGCGTTTTGCGGCGGGCGACTTCACCCAGGCCAAAGCGGTGCATACTCACATAGAGCGCGTAAATGATGGCCACAAAGGTAAAGATGGTCATAATCGTTACCGCGGGAGAGACAAGGAGATAGGCAATTAGCGTATCGCGCCAATAACGCTGCTCTCGTCCTTTGGTCGTCAAGCGGAGAACGATCGTGCTCACCAAAATACCCAACAGGAATGTCAGGCTGCCCAAGATCAAAGCGCCAATCATTCCTTCAAAATTATAGAGCGGCCCATTTCTTCCACCTAGAAACCCACTCTTGCCTCCCAGGATACCAAAGTAAGAAGCAAGCCCGATCAACAGGCCAATGACAGCTCCTGGTACAATCAGAGCGATTCCCTTGACGGCAGTCGGGCGTTCAAAAGAGGCTTGAGTAGAAGGGTTTGGATCCACATTAGGGCCTGGGCCTGGCCGCAAAGCCGTATCATGCACAGCAGTCACCTCTCCTCCTCCAAAAAACACGATGAGCAATGACAATCATAGACGCATGCCACTAGCAGGTATGATTATAGCAGAAACCATGCCCACCGTCAAACATGGGTCCTAGCGTCAAAACGCCATAAACACCCCCGCCATTCAGGCTGCCAAGACGTTTGGCGAAAATCAGAAACATCGTAGCATATTTTTGTTAAGGTTTTTTTAACAAAAAGTTATGATCAGATTAACTCAAAAACCAGAAAAAGCGCGGTCTCGGGTTGGCCGGTGCGCGTTTGATAGTATGCGTTTGTGAAACCGCTGACGCGAAACCCCTTTTTCACGTACACTGTCCAGCCCAAATCATTCAACGTCACCGCAACGGATACGACACGAACCTTTTTTTCGCGTGAGAAATTGAGGCAGGTCTCTATCAGCCCGGTGCCAATGCCCCACCGCCGGTAGCGCGGCCGAACGAATGGCCCCTCGATCTGTGCGGTTTGGTTGTGTTCGATGAGAACGATCGTGGCAAAACCAACAATGTTTCCATTATCGATGGCGACAAACAGCTCTCTGTCGGGCGCAGTCACACAAGTCGCATAATCACAGCTGCACTCAAATGCATGGACCTGACTCAACATCGTGACGAATTCCGTCTCGGCTAGTGTGGCCGGCCGGTAAACAATCGCGCGGGCTTGTCGCCATCTGTGCAGAATCTGGTGATGAGTACGGAATGCGATCTCGGGTAGTTCATCGGGAGCAAACCAGGCCGCATCAATGGCGTCATCTCCGGCCTTTAACTCACCCGACACAACATGTGCGGCATAGATCAGTAACACTCCCTGGCTTTCTGTCGTATTGTAAGAAAGGGCGTCGAGCAATCCATCTACCTCGACGCGCAACTGAATCTCTTCCCAGGTCTCGCGAATTGCCGCTTCTTCGGCTGTTTCGCCCAGTTCGGCGTAACCGGTCGGCAGCCCCCAACGCCCCCGGCCAGGCTCAACGCCGCGTTGCACCAGGGCGACCCGCCCATCGTGTTCGACCAGCGTTCCTGCCGCGACAATGGGATTGAGATAAAAGATAAAATCGCAGCTTGGGCAAACCGGCCTTGTGCGCTCGCCGATCAATTTATTGGTCAAGGCAGTGCCACATCGCGGACAATACTTGGGATCGTTGATCATGGTTTCCGCTCCGTTTTAACCAAAATCCACCGTGTCAATTGCAGCATATTATATCATACATGCACTTCCATTGCATCTCTGGCAATTGCATCGCTTGTGCATTCGGTGTATACTCGGGAAAACACTGCGGAGAGGAATTCAAATGACACAAGATGCAATCCAAACAGCCATTGCTCGCGAACTCGCTCTGCGTTCCGAACAGGTCGCCCGCACCGTTGAACTGCTAGACGACGATAATACCGTTCCTTTTATCGCCCGGTATCGCAAAGAAGTCACCGGGATGTTGGACGAAGAGCAAATCCGCACGATCCAGGAGCGCCTGGCCTATCTGCGCAGTCTGGAAAATCGCAAGGAAAGTGTGCTCAAAAGCATCACCGATCAGGGAAAATTGACGCCCGAATTAGAAAAAGCGATCCGGACGGCAACTACCCTGCAAGAGGTTGAAGACCTTTACCTGCCCTACAAACCCAAACGCCGCACCCGTGCCACCGTCGCCCGCGAACACGGCCTCGAACCCTTGGCCAAGATGATGCTCGAACAAAAAATCACCCAGGGAACGGTCCAAGATCATGCTCGACAGTTCGTCAACGACGACGTACCCACAGTCGAGGACGCACTTGCCGGCGCGCGCGACATTGTCGCCGAAGTCGTCAGCGAAGACGCCGCTGTACGTCAATACATTCGCACGCGCACCTTTACTCAAGGTGTCATCGCCTGTTCCGAATCCAAAAAAGATGCGGATGCCGAAAACAAATACCTCATGTACCACGAATACAGTGAGCAGTTGAAAAAAATTCCGGCCTATCGCTGGTTGGCAATCCGCAGAGGTGAAAACGAAAAGGCACTCAAGGTGCAACTTGCAGTCTATCAAGAAGGGCTGATCTCGGCCATCGAAAAGCGGTATATCAGAAATCCAAAATCCGTCTTTGGCGATCAGGTGCGAGAAGCCATCGATGATGGCTACAAACGATTGCTGGCCCCCTCGGTTGAGCGCGATTTGCGCCGCGATTTGACGGAAAAGGCCGACGAGCATGCCATTGGCGTCTTTGCCACCAATCTCCGTGCCTTGCTGCTCCAGCCGCCGCTGCGCGGCATGCGCGTTATGGGTATCGACCCCGGCTACCGCACGGGTTGCAAGATTGCTTTGGTCGACGACACCGGTAAATTCATCGACGGCACAACCATCTATCCTCACGCCCCGCAAAAGCGGTGGGACGAGGCGTTACAAACGCTGGTCAAATGTGTGCAGCAGTTCAAGATCGACGTGATTGCCGTGGGAAACGGCACGGCGTCAAGAGAGACAGAACAACTGGCCGCCGAGGTCATCGCTCAGGCCGGGCATCATGCTGCGTATGTGATGGTCAGCGAGGCCGGAGCATCGGTCTATTCTGCGTCGCCCCTGGCCCGTGAGGAATTCCCCGAGATGGATGTGTCGATGCGGGGCGCGGTATCCATCGCCCGCCGGCTCCAGGATCCGCTTTCAGAACTGGTCAAGATCGAACCCAAGGCAATCGGAGTCGGCCTTTACCAACACGACGTCGATCAAAAACAGTTGGCCGAGACGCTGGACGCCGTGGTCGAATCGGCCGTCAATCACGTTGGCGTGGATGTGAATACAGCCTCCGCGGCACTGCTGCAGTACGTGGCAGGCATCGACAAGCGCGTGGCGACCAATATCGTCGCCTACCGTGATGAAAATGGTGCGTTCAGCACACGCACGGCATTGACTCGGGTCAAGCGGCTTGGTGATAAAGCATTTGAACAATGTGCCGGGTTTCTGCGCATAGCTGATGGCGACAATCCATTGGACAACACGGCCATTCACCCTGAATCCTATTCCGTCGTCAAGCTGCTTTTCGATCTGATGGGCGTTCGTGGCGACGAGCATGATTTGTCTGAACGGGTGTCGAGATTTGTCCAGGGCCAGAATCTGCACGATCTGGCGCAAACGCTGAACGTCGGCGTGCCGACCTTTGCCGATATCGTGGAAAGCTTGAAACGTCCGGGCCGCGATCCGCGCGACGAGCTGCCCAAACCGATCTTGCGAAGCGATGTCCTCAAAATGGAAGATCTAAAAGAAGGGATGGTCCTTCAAGGCACGGTTCGAAACGTCGTAGACTTTGGCGCATTTGTCGATATCGGCGTCAAGCAGGACGGATTGGTGCACGTGTCGAATATGGCCGATCGCTACGTGCGCAACCCGTATGCGGTTGTCTCTGTAGGTGATGTGGTCCAGGTACGTGTGATCGGCGTGGATTTGGATCGGGGGCGGATCGGGCTGAGTATGAAAAGTGTGGCCGACGACGACTAGGATCGAGGTTCACAAGCTACCACAACCGCATTACCGCATTCGAGCTGCTGGCGATCGAGTGAGTGGTGTCCCAGTAGGCTGCGGATAATTGACAGGGATCGGGAGGTGATGTACGGTCATTCAGAAACGCGATGGGGGGACGAACGACCGATGTCAATCCCTCCAGTCTTGTTCCGTCGTCACCCCAGGCGAAATGCTTTGACCACACTTGTTGTCGTGGATGGTACAAAGGAACGTCCTCTCCAGTCTCTGGGTCAGGGGCAGTTTGCCTTGCGCCTTTGTGCCGATTGCACGAGGGGCAGGATAAGCACAGATTGTCCAGCATGGTTTCGCCGCCCTGGCTCGCCGGGATGATGTGGTCGATCTCAAATGTGGTCACGGTGAGGGCTTCCGGCGTATGGCAATACGTGCACGAGTCGTTGTCGATTTCACGCACCTGGGCGCAAAGTGCAGCAGGAATCGGTGTGCTTGGCACGTCGGTCTCTTTCTTTTTCCTCAAGCTGTTGCAGCGTGCGCAAGGCGCGTGCCCTCAAAGTGTTCATCGAGTCAACATATGCCAAGAGTTGGTCCAGTTCGCTTTCCTCGTCTTTGCTCAGGTTGCCTTCCCGATTGAGCTGGAACAGCTTCGCCAATCGTTTCCAATGGTTTGGAGACAGCGCGCCTTCCGCCAGCGCCCAAGGTGTTGACCTATCAAGACCAACGACAATACAAAATGGCAGGGCGCTCGCATAAACCCGAAATGAGCGTCTATTCATTGTCGAATGCTTTCATATCTGCTAACCATTCTATCACTGTGGTTCTCAAATTCCTCGCTCGCCCGCGTTCCTGTGCCGCCGCGACGATGTCCGGCGAGAGGATCGCCGCCGCAGCAGCGATGTGCAGTTCAAACACACCTGCATACCAACGTGAGTTGGCCACGACAGGATGACGCGAGGCCAATGCGTACAACTCGACCGCCTGCTCGAGCTGCCCGCGATCGGCCAGTCGCCGAGCCATCGTGGCCAAAATGAGCAGCTGGGCGAAAAAGGTGTTGCAGTCCAGGGCCATCTGCATTGCGTCGAGCAAATGCGTCTTTGCCTGATCATCCTCGTCGAGCAGATACGCAATGTGCGACAGCAGGGCCAGGGCCACACTCCACGGTTGGCGTTGGTTGATCCTTTGCAGCTCGCCTGCGCAGTACCGGCACACCTGGTGTGCTTCGACGGGACGCTTCATCGCCAACGCCGCACTGGCGATGACAAAGCTCGCATTTCCGGTGCCCCAGCCCGTTCCTCCCATACGTTCAAACGCACACTGGCATTCTGTGGCCTGGGCGTAGACCTGTTCGTATTGACCCAGGTGAAGCGCATTCCAGTCCCGCACCATGAGCGGTGTATAGCTCCCATGCTCAAGGCCCAGGTCCCGGTAAATCGCGACACTTTTTGCCCCAAGACGGCGTCCTTTAGCGAAACGGCCCAGCGATCGTCCAGGTCCTGGTACAGTTCGAGACTCTGGTTGAGCAATGCCTCTGCACGCCGCCGGTCGACGCGGAACTCGACGTTGCCCAGGCGCAACAGGACGATCGCTCTGTCGCGGCAAAGATCCTGGTTTGACAGTTCCGGCTGTGACAACAGGCTCAGGCTCTGCGTTTGAAACTGCCGGTTG
>JAFGJF010000402.1 GCA_016929205.1 Anaerolineae bacterium | reverse complement strand
AGCGAGATCGGCCAGCCAGTCGCCGTCGCAGAGGCGCATAGCAGCCTGGCACACCTGTTCGTCATTTGCTTCGGGCCGGCCGTAACGAATGTTGTCTTGTACGCTGCCGGCAAAGAGGAATGGTTCCTGGGGCACCAGCCCGAGATGGCGGTGATACTGGCCCAGGTCCAGGCGACGGACATCTCGCCCGTCGATCCGTAACTGGCCGTCCTGGAATTCGTAGAAACGGGCGATCAGCCGGGCAACGCTGGTCTTGCCGGCTCCGGTGTGGCCGACCACAGCAACCGTTTCCCCGGCGGCGATTTCAAGGCTAAAGTTTGGCAGCACGATCTCGCCTTTGGTATAACTGAAGGTCAGGTTTTGGAAGACGATCTTGCCCTCCAGCCGCTCCACCGCCTCGCTCGCCGTTTGCACCACCTTGGGGTCGGCGTCGATCAGGGCGAACACCCGCTCGGCGGCCGAAAGCCCATCCTGGAACTGGCTCCAAAAGGAGGCGATGCTCATCAGCGGCCACAGGAAACGCTGCACGCCTTGCATAAACAGGTACCATTCGCCCGGGCTGACCGCACCACCGCGCGTCGTCAGCCCGCCGGCGTAAACCAGCACGGCCAGAGCCAGGTAGGCGGTCAGATCCATGATCGGAAAGATCGAGTCGAATATGATTCCCTGCTGCAATCTGATCCGGTACTCTTGGCGGTTGTTGTCGCGAAAACGGTCATAGACGGCGCGTTCCTGGCGAAAGCCTTTGGCGATCATGATCCCGCTGACCGATTCCTGGATCTCGGCATTGATCGTGGCCGATGCCCTTCGTGCCTGGCGCGTAATACGCCGCGCGATGCGCCGGAAGCTGAGGGCGATAATGACGACGATGGGCACCAATCCCAGCAGCAAGAAGGTCAAGCGGGCGTTGATCCCAAACAGCCAGGTGGTAAAAATCGCAATCAGCAGCACCTGGCTGACCAGTTCTATAGTTAAAGTGACGGCCTGGGCAAATCCCTGCGTATCGGAGGTGATCCGACTGACGATCTTGCCGGAGGGGTGTGCATCGTAAAAAGAGAGATCGTGCTCAACGGCAGCCTCAAAGACGGTGCGCCGCAGATCGAGCACTACGTCGCCGACCACGCGGGCGGAAAACATGCGCCGCACATAGTTGAAGACCCAGACAGATCCGCCAAGCAAGAGCATGCTGCCGGTCACAAGCAGCATCACCCTGGTCGAGGGATCGGCAGACAGGGCATCGATGCCCTTGGAGATCAAGATCGATCCGCCGGTGCTGGCAATGGCGCTCAGGGCGGTCATCCCTGCCACCAGGAGCATCGGGCGGGCATACGGGCGAAAGCGGTCCAGGATGCGGCGGACCAGCTCTTTGTCACTGTAATTTCGATCGTAGGTCTCGCTGCCGAGACCGTCAAGAATAAACCCCATGGTTTTCCTCCGTGAAACGTGAGTCGTGAAACGCGATCTGTGAAACGTGAAAAATCAAGCGTCAAGTGCGATTGTGGATGGTTGTTTTGGTGAGCCGGGCCGGGCAAAGATGCGTTGGTAGTCGGGGCACCGGTTCAAGAGCTCTTCGTGGGTGCCCTGGTCGACCAATTCGCCGCGATCCAGGACCAGGATCCGATCGGCCCAACGGATCTGGCTCAAGCGGTGGGTGATGATAAACGTCGTCCGCTGCTGGCTGATCCGCAGCATGGCGCGCTGGATGTTGTCCTCGGTGGCGCTGTCAATGGCGCTGGTGCTGTCGTCGAGGATCAGGATGCGCGGGTCGGTGAGAAAGGCGCGGGCGATGGCGATGCGCTGCCGCTGCCCGCCGGAGAGGGTGACGCCGCGTTCGCCGACTGTGGTTTCGTAGCCGTCTGCAAAGCTGCTGATAAAGTTATGGGCCTGGGCTTCACGGGCGGCGAACTCGATCGTTTCCTGACCGGCATCGGCGCGGCCAAAGGCAATATTTTCGGCCAGGCTGCGGGAGAACAAAAAGACGTCCTGCTCGATCGTCGATACCTGGGAGCGCAGCGATTCCAAGCTCCAGTCGCGCACATCAACCCCGTCGATCAGCACGTGTCCCTCGTCGGCGTCAAAGATGCGGTTGATCAACCGGGTCAGGGTGGTCTTGCCGGAGCCGGTCCGTCCGACGATAGCGATCGTCTCACCCGGATTGGCCCTAAAGCTGATGTCTTTGAGCACCGGTTGACCGTTGTACTGAAAACTGACGTTGTTAAAGATCACCGTGCCCTCGATCGGGCGGGCGATGCCCATCTCGTTCTCGTCCAGCTCCGTTTCGGTGTTGATCATCTCCAGGATGCGCCTGGCACTGGCGATGCCCAACTGGACCAGGTCAAAGGTAAAGATCGAGATGTGGGTCGGAAAATCAAACAGGCCCATCAACCCCACAAAAGCAACTCCCTGGCCCATGGTGATCGTCCCATTTCGCCACAGCAGCATGGCGTGCAAAAAACCGAGCACCCGGGAGACGATAAAGACGAGCGATGGCCAATAGCGAGCCTGGATTTCGCCCTGGTGCACAAAATGATTGCGGAAAAGGCGGGCGTCGTCGACGAACCTGGTCGCTTGCTGTTTTTCCTGGGCGTTGGCTTTGACCACTTCGATCCCGGCGACTGCTTCGGCCAGCCCGGCATTCATCATCCCATACTGCTCGCGGCGGGCGGTGGTGACCGGCGAGAGCCGCCGGTTATAGTCAAAGACGGTGATTGCCAGCAGCAGGCAAAAGATAACCGGCACGAGCAGTAACTGGAGATCGAGGCGGGCGATGAGGATCATAGGGATCACCAGCGCCATCAGTGAATCGACGATCAGGGTCAGTCCGGGGATAAACATCATGGTCAGCATTTGCACGTCGTCGGTGGCCCGGGCCATCAGATCGCCAATGCGCTGGCGGCCGTGAAAACTTTGGCTTTTGCCCAGCAGGCTGACGTACAGCTCGTCGCGGGCGTCGCGCTTGATGCGGTGGGCGAGCAGCGAGACCGAAAATTCGCGGGATAGCGCACTCAGGGCGCTGATCGCGGCCGACGCGGCGACGGTCAGGGCAACGGCCAGCAGCGCCTTGTTTGTCCAGCCGGCCGTGGTGATCAGGTCGAACGCTCGCCCGACGAGAACCTGTACGTAGCTGTACGCTCCATTGCAGACCAACGTCGTCGGGATGGCGAGCAGAGCTAACAGGGTGTAGCGCCGCATGTGGGAGATGAGCCAATGGATGGCGTTTTGACGGTTGTAGTGATGTTCGTCCTGAAGTCTGAATTCTTTTTTGGTCAAAGTACCCTCTTTTCGATCAGCACACGCCCAAAGGGGTAACCGCACGGGCTACCCCTGTTTCGGTAACAGTATATCACCGTTACATGACAGATTGCGTCATATTTGTACACAAATATGGCAGGAATTAGCAAATTTGTTCCAATCATCGTACTCGAAGGACACGATGTGTTGTGTTCCATCGCTTTATGTCAAAAGAAGGCGATTTGTGACATGTGGAGGTATAGGGACGTCTTGGCCATCTGGTGATTGTGGGGGCACGCTAAATTGGGCAGGATTGTGGCGGTCTGAACGGACTGCACGCCGGCTGGGCATCGGGCTTGAAGTCAAATCAAATGCAAACACGCGCTTAACAACTTTTGAACATGTCTGTGATACAATGTGATTATGGTTCACAATAAAAACTCAAGGAGATGAATATGTTCAAAAAAGTATGGATCGGTATCGTGTTGGCAGGTATGTTGGCGCTGGGCGTCGTGGGCGTCGCTTTTGCCCAAGATCCCCCCGAGTCGGATGAAGGTGTCTGTCCTTTTGGCGGAGGTTGTGGCGGCTTGGGCGGTGGTTTTGGGATGGGGGGATTCGGCTATCATGGTACGATGCCCGGCATCATCGCTGAAGAATTGGGCATGACGCTTGACGATCTGTACGCTGTGCTGGACGAGGGCCAAAGCATTGCCGATGTCGCCGCAGAACAGGGCGTTTCGCTCGAAGATCTGGTGGCGGCGCTCGTTGCCCGTCGGGCCGAGGATCTGAATCAGGCTGTGGCCGATGGCTACCTGACTCAGGAGCAGGCCGACCTGATGCTTGAAGAAATGACCGAGCACCTGGGTGAGCGGCTGGAGACGATGGGAATTGGCGGCTACGACGGGGGCTGCGGAATGCGCGGCGGCGGATATGGTATGCAGGGCGGCGGTGGAGGCTACCGCGGCGGAAGAGGGATGCACGGTGGCCGATGGGGCAGTGATACGGCCGGCCGCCGTTCCATATCGACCACGATATAAGGAAAGGCGATCGTAAAAAAGCAGTAGCTGGCTCCAGTTGTCATAGATGACTGGAGCCAGTATAATGTTGGCAGAGACCGGTTGCAGTGGATTGCTGATGAAAGTATTGATCGTAGACGACGAACCGCGCATCGTGGCTGGTGTGCGGAAATATTTCGAGCAGGCAGGGTTTGACGTACTGGCAGCTTACGACGGACATGCCGGACTATCTATGGCATTGGCCGAGCGGCCCGATTTGGTCGTGCTGGATCTCATGTTACCCGGCCTGGATGGAATGGACGTCTGCCGCGAGTTGCGTCGCGAATCGGATGTGCCGATCATCATGCTCACCGCTCGCGTCGAAGAGACGGACAAGTTGATCGGTCTCGAGCTGGGCGCCGACGATTACGTCACCAAGCCCTTCAGTCCGCGCGAACTGGTCGCCCGCGCCAGGGCCGTTTTGAGACGGGTGCAAAGACCATTTCAAGCCACTTTGAGCGAAGCGTATCGCTTTGGCAACGTGATCTTTGACCTGGCAGCGCGACAGTGCGTCATTGACGATCAGGTGGTGCCGCTCACACCCACCGAGTTCGATCTGCTCGAAGTCCTGGTCCAGAACAGGGGGCGGGTATTCAGCCGCTCACAACTCCTCGAAGCAGCGCATCTCGGTATCTATGAAGGCGTCGAGCGGACGATCGACGTGCATATCCACAACTTGCGCCGGAAACTGGAACCCGACCCGGCTCATCCACGCTATATTTTGACCGCCTTTGGTGTGGGCTATCGTTTTTCTGACAGAGCAGACGAATGAAACAGAGTCTACGAACGCGACTGGTTCTCAGTTTCCTGGCGATCATCGCTGCAACCGCCGGGTTGGTGGTGCTTTTGGCAAACCGGATCACTGCCAACCGATTTACCTACCTGGTCTCACACGTGGGACAGATGCAGGCGCAGCATTTGGCGCCGTTGTTTGCCGATTATTACGCGCAGGTGCACAGTTGGGATGGCGTCGCAGCGCTCGTACAAACCGGCGTTGGCCCGATGAGGATGCACGGTCCCATGTCCGGTCAGGGCGGCAGGCGGATGCCGATGATGGGGATGGTCGAACCGGGCGACGAGCGGTTGCTGGTGGTCGACACAGACAATCGGGTGGTTTTTGACAGTGGCGGATCGAGCGACGCGATCCGTCTCTCGGCGTCCGATCTGGACAAAGGCGCGCCGATCGTGGTTGGCGGGCGGCAGGTGGGGATGCTGATCGTGGCTTCTGGATTGGGCACCCTGACTTCGGGCCAGGCTGACTTTCTCAGGCAGGTTAACTTGTTGATGGTTGCTGCCGCGGTGACCGCCGGGTTGGCTGTGCTGGTGGTGGGATCGTTCCAGGCAAAACGGATCGTCGCTCCGTTGCGTGCATTGGCTGCCGCTGCGCGACACATTGCCGGCGGCGACCTATCACAACGTGTCCCGGTCACCTCACAAGACGAGTTAGGCGACGTGGCCGTGGCGTTCAACATGATGGCCTCCGAACTCGAGCAGCAGCACGAACTGCGCCGGCGGGCGATGGCCGATATTGCTCACGAACTGCGCACGCCGCTCAGTGTCCTGCAGATCGACCTGGAAAGCATAGAAGACGGGCTGACCGAGCCTACTGCCGAGGTGATTGCCGGTCTACAACAGGAAGTGGCTTTGCTGAACGCTTTGGTTGGCGATCTGCGAACGCTTTCCCTGGCCGAGGCGGGAGAGCTGCGGTTGGATGTCCAGACCGTCGACGTGCGGGAGCTGGTCGAGAATACGGGGGCGCGTATGCGTGGCGCGGCGCAGGATAAGGGGATCGTGTTAACGACCGATCTGCCAACACAGTCGTTGTTTGTTGCCGGCGATGTACAGCGCCTCACCCAGGTATTACTCAACCTGCTATCGAACGCGCTGCGGTATACACCATTGGAGGGCAAGATCACTGTCTCGGCCGAACAAGTGGCGGATGAGGTCCGGGTGAGTGTGCAAGATACCGGCGAGGGCATTCCCGTCGACGAATTGCCCTTTGTTTTTGAGCGTTTTTACCGTACCGATCACGCCCGAGGCCGTGATACCGGCGGCAGCGGGTTGGGGTTGACCATTGCCCGCAGCCTGATCGAAGCACACGGCGGGCGTATCTGGGCGCAAAGCCAGGAAGGCTTGGGCAGCACGTTTACTTTTGTTATGCCAGCGTCTACCTGAGCGCGGCACATCTTGATCTTTTACAGCACACCAAACTCCATCAAGATCCCCATCACGATAAAGGCGATTGCCGAGATCCACAACAATATACGCTCGGGAATCAGTTGGCACAGTCCTTGCCCGCCGATGACGCCGATAGCGGTGACCAGGATCAGGGCCAGCGAGCCGCCGGCAAAGACCAGCCAAGGTGAACCGGCTTTGCTGGCTAGGCTGAGCACCGCCAACTGCGTTTTGTCGCCCAACTCGGCGACAAAGAGCAGGCTTAGCGTCGATCCAAATGCTTTCCAGCTCAGATCGCTGTTGGCGCATTCGGGATCTGCACCGATGTGTTTGCAAGCCTGTTCACCGGTTTTGGCTGACTTGATCGCCTCTCGTGCGATGAGGATGCCCATTACGACAAAGGCCAGTGCGGCTGCGATCTGCAATGCCTCTGCAGGGATGAATCGATTCAGTGCTTGCCCGCCGATGGCTCCGACCAGCGTGACCAGGGTCAAGGCCAGGCTGGCTCCGCCAAAGACCGCCCAGGGGCGGCGGAATTTGCATGTCTGGGTGATCACGGCTAGTTGTGTTTTATCGCCCAGTTCGGCGACGAAAACCAATCCCAGGGTTGAGAACAACGCACTCCAATCCATATCCTGTTTCTCTCCTCACACGGTTTCAGTTGTGTTGTGCAGTATGGGGTGGGTCCCCGTTTGCTTGCGTTTGACCATCCAGCAGGCAATCAAGCTGGTGATTGGTCCGGTGAGCATCAACCCGATCCCGCCGACCAGTGTGCGCACGATCTCTTCGACAAACAGTTCGCGATTTAGAGTGAATCCCAGTGGCTCCTGGTAAATCGTCAACAGGAGAAAGAGGGGCAGCGATGCGCCGACGTAGGCTAACATCAACGAGTTGACCATCGAGGCAAAGTGATCGACGCCGATAACCATACTGCGCTTGAACAGTGCTTGCCAGGGCAGGTCAGGATTCGCGCCGGCCAGTTCGAATACTGCCGAAGCCAAGCCAATGGCAATGTCGTCGAGCATGCCCAGTGTGCCCAGGATGATGCCCGCCAGCACCAGGCCGCGCGGATCTAGTTCGACCTGCGTGGCGACGACCAGGAATCCCATAGACTCGTCGCTAAAGCCGCTCAACATCGTCCACGAGACAAAAGCGGCTGCTAACAGCCAGGTCGAAATCAGGCTCACGCTCATTCCCAACACTGCGGCATGTGTCTTGCCCTTCCAGCCGTAGACAATGTATAGTGACGGGGCCATCAGGATCAGTGCTCCGATAATGCTTACGCCGACCGGGTTCTGTCCGGCCAGGATGCGCGGTAGAATAAAGCGCACCAGTACCAGGATACTGAAAGCCAGACCAATCAACGAACGCAGTCCCGTCCAGTGCCCAGTGCCCACAGTAACAATCACGAATAGGATGGTCAACGCCAGAACTGGAGTGTGGCGAACAATGCTGCTGATATACCACCGTTCACCGGCCGGTCCTTCAGTGTGGTTGATCACCACGCGCATATCTGCCCTGAGTTGGCTTGACTTGGTGGATAGGACCATCCCGCCGTGTTCGATGTCGACTCTTTGGCCTTTCATTGCACCAGACGTGATTTCAACCTCGATCAGTTGCATATGCTGTGCCCCAAACTCTGTTTCGATCGTTTCTTCGGCCAGGATCTGCGTCACTCGGCCGTTCATCGTCTGTTCTGTATCGAAAGCGAACGTGTCGCCAGTCGATTGAGCCAATGGGGGCAAGGCTGGCGGCACAAAAAGGACGCTACCCAAAACGATAAGGGCTAGCAGTCCCAAGGCGACAAAAAGCAACCGATCCCCAGTCAATTTGAATCGCAAAAGCCACCGTTTCATTAAGTCAAAGAGTTCCAATCTTTATTCATAGAAAGCAATCAATGCTTTGATGCAAAGCATCAAGTATAATCGCGATCTGTGAAATGGTCAACTGGGTCTTGCTCGCTCAATCAGTTGTGTGGATTGCGAGGAAGGCGATCCGGTTCTTGGCGAATCGCCCTGCCGATACCATCCAGGCTGTCGTGTTTTCGGATAAATGGCCTGGCCCCAAGTTGTTGCACCTGTTTGACTCGATTCCTCTGGCCGAATGCCCACTCTTGTATCTCGTACACGCAAAATGGCGTAATCGCCGGGATCGATATATTCATAATCGACAGTATTTGGGGGTGTGTGGTATAATTCAAATACGAAATTTGGCCTGTTTTGTCCAGAGCGCGCGACGGCGAGCGCTGGTTGGGTTCCGCAACTTGGGGGAGGAGCAGATTATGAAAAAGTGGAGCTTGATAGCTGTTATGGCCATGTTTGTCGCCATTCCAGTCGTGTTTTGGGCAGGCACTGTGGTCAGTGGTCTGTCTCTGGGTGTCTACCTGTACGGCATAGGCCGCATTCTGGCCCTCGTGGGATTCGTATTTATCTTTTTCCAATATGTTTTTAGCTCCAAGATCAAGTGGATTGAGCGAGGTATCGGCCTGGATAAGCTGTTTGGCATTCACAGAACGTCCGGATTGATTGGACTGACGATTATCCTGATTCACCCCATATTCCTGATTTTGTCAGATCTGGTACATGGCTATTCGCTTTCGCTGCCTCTGGCCAAACTCGTCGGTGTTCTCTCTCTGTTTGTTTTTGTCCTCGCTGTTGGTTCGGCCGTCCTTTACCGCCGGCTCGATCTCAAGTATGAGACCTGGAAGGCGATTCACTGGGCCAACTATGCCGCTCTGCCCCTAGGGTTTTTGCACAGCCTAACCATAGGCAGCGACCTGGCGAGGCAGCCGCTAAGGGTGTTCTGGTTCATTTTGGCCGGCTTGTACGCGATGGTCCTGGCCCACAAGCTCTGGCATCGTTTTCAGGTGAGAAAAAATCCTTTCCGGGTAGCCGCAGTCGTACAAGAAACCCACGATACCTGGAGTCTTTATTTCGAGGGAATGGATATTCAATACAAGCCAGGCCAGTTTTTGATCGTTCAATTGATCCGCGACGGTCGTGTGTCCGAGCCGCATCCGTTCACTTTGGCTTCCAGCCCCAGTCAGGATCGGCTTTCGATCTCGGTCAAGTCGGTCGGGGACTTTACGTCGACTATTGGCGACACGACTATAAAAGATCGAGCCTACATTGATGCGCCATATGGTATGTTTAGTTTTCTTGAGCACGACGCGCAAGACCTGGTCTTTGTTGCCGGTGGCATCGGTATCACACCCTTTATCAGTATGCTGCGCTATATGCATGATGAAAAACTCGATCGCAACGTCACATTGATCTGGGGCAACAAGACGGATCGGGATATCGCCTTTAGAAACGAACTGGAGCAGTTGGCTGCCGAAATGAAATCACTCCAGGTGGTGTATGTGATGTCATCGCAAGAGGATTGGCCCGGTGAACGGGGATATGTGAACGCAAATCTGCTGAACAAGTATCTGGCTGGGGTCAAGGACCCGCAGGTTTTTGTGTGTGGCCCGCCGGTGATGACGACCAAGGTTCTCCAGTCGTTGTCCGATCTTGGTGTACCAAAACAGCGCCTTCACTATGAACGGTTTGCGTTACGGTAGAGATTCTTTCTGCCTTGGGCAGGCAGTATAACACAATCTTGGTGTTTCTTGGCAACTCCTGGTAGCGCGATTCTATCTCTGATTCAACCATGTTGAGCGCTCCGGGAATGTGCTCACCAACATAGCTCTCGTTGTTTCGTGTATCGATAACAACGATATTCCTTCTCAATCTGTTCATCATCATTCTTTGCCGATCTTTATGTTTTGGCGTGCTGGCGTAATTCGTCGAGCATGACCGAATCCAACACCTCGTTGATTGCATTTACCAGTTTGGCCCACAGCCAGTGCGTCGGACAGCCGTCGATGCGGGGGCAATTCGCCCCGGGATCGCCCTCCACACAGAATACCGGTTCCAGCGTCTCCTCGACGGCCTTGAGAACGTCACTGGCGCTGATCTGTCTCGCGTCGCGTGCAAGTATGTACCCGCCGTGGGGTCCCCGAGTGCTCTCGACCAACTCGGCCCCGGCGCAGTTTTACGAACAACTGCGCCAAGTATTGATCGGATACCTCTTGGCGTTCAGCGATATCCATCCTTTGTATTGGGCCCTGGTTGGTGTGTATGGCATGCAATCACAAGTGCGTGCTATTAGCGTCCTGCATTCACACACGTGATGCCAATTTGGGCCGGATCGAGTGCCCCGGTCGAGGTGATCGTCACCTCTCGCACCTCACCGGGCAGCAGGTCGAAGTAGTTATCTGATGGCAGAGCGCCATCGGGCAAGAGCAGTTGTACGGCGTGCGCATAGCCGGCGGCGCTCACCTGCAGCGTGCACCGGGTGTTCTGGGCCGAGACGATGGTCATCGTCAGACGCGGATCGACCGTCTGTAGCCGTCGATAGTCAACGGCGCGCAGGATCGCGGGAGCGATGCCCGGGTGCTCGCGTGCGCGGGCGATCCACAGCCCGCGAACCGCATCGTCGGCTCCGTGGCTAAAGGTACACAGCTCGGTGCGGGCCAGCGCCGGGGCATTGACGGCAGCACCCTGCAAGTCACTCGCTGCACCGTCCAGGCTGACATAGCCGTATTCCAACTCGAATGAGACCGGCTGCGGCGAGTCGTTGGCCAGGACAACGCGGATGGTATCGCCATCGCTGCGCAGGATGAGACGCAGCGGCGCATAGGCACGCCGGACAAAATACCATGATGGCTTGCGCCGCAGGTAATAGTCGACGATCGTCCAGCCAACCTCGCCCCAGCAGTCGTTGTACATCCAGAACAGGCTACCGTGACAGTTGTCCCGGTAGCGCATTGATTCCAGGGCATAGCTGATCATCAACCCCTGGCACAGCCCGCTGTAGAGCAAATAGTCGTCCGGGGTCAGGGCGTCTGGATCGGTATAGTGCTTGGCGATCCCGGCGTCGACGGTGTCTTGCTCGAAAGTATTGTTGTGATGCTGCCACACCGTACCTTTGCGGTCGAAAGGTGCGCCATCGAGGTAGGTGAGCACCGTTTCCCTGCCACACGCCCCGACGTAGCCGAACTCGGAGACAAAGAGCGACGTGCACTTGTCGTATTCCTCCGGGGTGATCCGTTTGTTCATATCCTCGTTCATCATACAGTCGCCCCAATGATGGCGATCGCCGACCTCACTGCTGTTTGGCTCCTCACCGCCATAGGGCGAGCCGTTCCAGTAGGGGATCTCGGGGGTGTTGCATTGTACCGTATCGGGCAGCAAATAGTTGTACAGATATGCGCCGCCCTGTGTTTTTTCTGCCCACCAGTCGCGAAAGCCCCAGTTGTTCTCGTTGCTGCCGCTCCACAGCGCGATGCAGGCATGGCGCTGCAGCCGTTTGGTCTGGTAGTCGGCCTCGCGTGCGACGTTGGCTCGGAAGGTGTCGAGATGATCGGGGTACGGACTGCAGGCAAACATAAAGTCGTGCCAGATCATGATCCCGTAGCGGTCGCAGGCCCGGTAAAAGGCCTCGCGCTCGTACAAGCCGCCGCCCCAAACGCGCAGCATGTTAAAGTTGGCATCGTGCGCCTCGCGGATCAGGCGGTCATAGCGCTCATCGCTGACGCGGGCATAGACGGCATCGGCCGGGATCCAGTTTGCCCCCTTGGCAAAGCATTTTTTGCCGTTGACGACGATGGCAAAGTCGTTTTGTGATGACAATTCGAGAAAGCGGATGCCGTAATCAAAGGCCGTATAGCTGCTCCGTTCATCGTCAACCTCCAGTTGTGCCTCGACGCGATACAGGTGCTGTTCGCCCATACCATTGGGCCACCACAACTGTGCATTGGCGATGGGGAGGGTCAATGTGCAAAACGTGTCGCCGGAACGCAGGAGGACGGATTTGCTGGCGTTAAAGGTGCGTCCCTGCGCGTCGGTCAGAGTCACGGTCACGCTGCCTTGTGCCGTCTGGTAATAGTGGAACTGATCGACGGTCAGTGTGGCGAACACCAGGACCTCTTTGCCGTGGCGCATTGGGCGCAGGTTGACGTGGCGGATGCAGGCCTTGTCCATGGCCACGATCTCGACGTCGCCGGCGATGGCCGTTGTTGGCACGCGGGGACTCCAGTCCCAACCGAACGAATACTGGGGCTTGCGGACGAAGGGACGGCGCGGGTCGCCGCGTTCCGGGCGGCCTCGCCTGGCCTCGGTATTCGCTACCAGACCATCCCACAGCGCGTCGACGTCCGCTT
>JAFGJF010000401.1 GCA_016929205.1 Anaerolineae bacterium | reverse complement strand
CGGTACCGGAATGAAGTCGTTCCGGCCATGATTGAAGAATTTGATTATAAAAACGTGATGCAGTGCCCACGCCTGGAAAAAATAGTCGTCAACATTGGACTGGGTGAGGCGCTGCAGAATGCCAAAGTGTTGGACTCGGCGACCGAGGACCTGCGTGTGATCACCGGGCAGCAACCGGTGACGACCAAGGCGCGCCGCTCGATCGCCGCGTTCAAGCTGCGTGAGGGGCGCACGATTGGGGCCAAGGTCACCTTGCGTGGCAACCGAATGTGGAATTTCCTGGATCGACTGCTCAACGTGGCGCTGCCGCGTCGACGTGACTTTCGTGGTGTCTCACCCAACGCGTTTGATGGACGGGGCAATTATTCGTTGGGCTTGCAAGAACAGTTGGTATTCCCCGAAATCAAGTACGATCAGATCGACAAGATCCGGGGTATGGAGATCACGATTGTGACCACAGCTCGGACAGACGAGGAAGGCCGGCGTTTTTTGGCCTTGTTGGGTATGCCGTTTGCTCGGACCGAGCAGTAGGCTTTCTCTGATCGAGGGGTAACCACAGGGGCGCTCCCCTGTGAAGGAGGATTAAGTGTCAAAAACATGTATGCCGTATCGGGAAATGCGTCGCAAGTACAAAGTGCGCGTCCGTAACCGGTGCAAAGTATGCGGTCGACCGCGTGGTTATCTGCGGCGTTTTGGACTGTGCCGTATCTGTTTTCGTGAGATGGCGCTCCAAGGGCAGATTCCCGGCGTTGTCAAGGCCAGCTGGTAGCAGATCTGGGAGAGGTTAGAGACAATGATGACAGACCCTATTGCCGATATGTTGACCCGCATCCGGAATGCGATCCATGCCCGGCACACGTCGCTGGTGATGCCCAGTTCCAAGCTCAAACTGTCCGTTCTCAAGATCATGAAAGAGCAAGGGTACATTCAGAACTATGATGTAGTGCCTGACCGGCCGCAGCCCAAGGTGCGTGTGTGGCTCAAGTATGTGGGCGAGCGTAAAGAGCGCCGAGCGGTGATTACCAATCTGAAACGAGTCAGCACGCCTGGCTGCCGGATCTATGTCGGTCACGAAGAGATCCCCTGGGTGATGGATGGTACGGGCATTGCGATCTTGTCCACACCCAAGGGTATAGTGGCCGATCGTCAGGCTCGCCAGATGGGGGTCGGCGGCGAGGTCGTTTGCTACGTGTGGTAGAGTTGAGAGATTCCCAATTTGCTTGCTCGAACCTGATTTCGGCAAGTCGAGCGGGTTTTGCGGAGGTGTTGCTGTGTCACGAGTAGGAAAAATGCCTGTTCCCGTACCCAGTGGCGTACAAGTCAGTGTTGATGGGAACACAATCAAGGCCAAGGGACCCAAGGGCGAACTGGTGAAAACGTTCCACCCCGATATTCAGATCGAGTTGGTTGACGGCCAGCTCATACTCTCGCGGCCGTCTGACCAGCGGCAGCATAAAGCGCTGCACGGGTTGACGCGCGCACTGGTCAACAACTTGATTGTGGGGGTGCATGCAGGGTTTACCAAAGTGCTGGATATCTATGGCGTTGGCTATCGAGCCTTGCTGCGGGGCCAGAATCTGGTGCTGCAGTTGGGCCATTCGCATGCCGTCGAAGTGATCCCACCTCCTGGAGTGTCTTTTCGGGTAGAACCCGGAGACCGGGCCAACCGAGAACTTGCGGGGACGATCTTTGTCGACGGAATCGACAAGCAGGTGGTCGGACAGGTGGCAGCCGACATTCGTGCATGGCGCCCGCCAGAACCCTACAAGGGCAAAGGGGTGCGCTATCGCGACGAGCACGTACGTCGTAAGGCGGGTAAGGCCGGCAAGATCGGTTAAATGCCGAATGAATGCCTGCTTGGCATAGGAGGGACTAGATGAAAGAAACACGAAATGCTGCACGCAAGCGGCGGCACGTACGGGTGCGAAGCAAAGTGATAGGCCTATCGGCCGTACCGCGCCTGAGCGTATTTCGCAGCCTGAAGCATATTTACGCACAGATTATTGATGATACAGTCGGACGTACACTGGTGTCTGCTTCGTCCCTGGATCCCGATGTTCGCGATCAGATCTCTGGACTGAACAAGACGGAGCAGGCCAAGCTGGTTGGTAAGCATCTCGCAGAGAAGGCAATCTCGAATGGGGTGACGCAGGTGGTGTTCGATCGCGGCGGATACCTGTATCATGGCCGTGTCAAAGCTTTGGCTGATGCTTCTCGCGAGGCCGGCCTCAAGTTCTAGCCTTTGCACGTCCGGTGCAGGCAGAGCAATGCTGGAGGAGTCATGGAAAGACCAAGACAACGATTTGAAGAACGCGACGAGTTTGACGAGCGAATTGTCGATATCGCCCGTGTGGCCAAGGTCATCAAGGGGGGCCGCCGCTTTGGTTTTCGGGTCGTGATTGTCGTTGGCGACAACAATGGGCAAGTAGGGGTGGGCGTGGGAAAAGCACGCACGGTTCCTGATGCGATCCGCAAGGGATCGGCGCGGGCGCGCCGGAGTATGAAGCATGTTGATCTGGCCAGGTCGACGATCCCGCACGAGACGACGGGACTGCATGGCGGCGCCAAAGTGCTTTTGCGGCCGGCATCGCCGGGCACCGGCGTGATTGCCGGGGGTGGCGTCCGTGCAGTTGTGGAAGCCGCCGGGGTGAAGGATATTTTGTCCAAGTCATTGGGCAGCTCGAACATCTTGAATGTGGTGATGGCGACGATCACGGCACTACATCAGCTCAGAAGCCCGGACAAGGTCGCTGCCACGCGTGAAGTGCCGGTCGCTGAGGCCAGTCCTACGTGGAGCCAGCGCAATGAGTGAAAAAAACAAGTTACGTGTCGAGTATGTCAAGAGCATCATTGGCTCTTCGCAGCGCCAGCGGCGTACCCTGCAGGCGTTGGGGCTCAAGCGCCTGGGTGATGTGATCGAGGTCGAGAATACTCCCACCATGTGGGGTATGCTGAATAAACTCAGTCACTTGATCCAGGTACAAGAGGTCAAATAATTCTCGCCGGCGGACCGGGTCTGCCGGGTGGGAGGATAGGGAGCATGAAGTTACACGATTTGCAGCCCGCCCCTGGGGCAAAAAAGCAGCGTATGCGCAAAGCGCGTGGTATTGCGGCCGGCAAGGGTAAGACCGCTGGTCGGGGAACCAAGGGCCAAAAATCCCGTTCGGGTGGCGGTGTGCGCCCTTATTTTGAGGGCGGACAACTTCCTTTGGTCCGGCGTCTGCCCCAGAAACCGGGATTTCGGAACCGGAACCGAATTGAATATACGCCCGTTAACCTGCAAGATCTTGCGGCGTTTGAAGGCGAAGTGACGCCGGAAAAGCTGGCCCAGGCCGGTTTGATCAAGTCTGCTGTGCTGCCTGTGGTTATCTTGGGAGAAGGCGAACTACAAGCCGCACTGACCGTGCGTGCCCATCGCGTCTCGTCATCTGCCAGGGCCAAGATCGAGGCGGCCGGCGGCGCGGTAGAGATCCTGGTTTACTCGGCGTAAAAGTGGTTGATGGTCCAAGGAGAGAGCGATGCTACAAGGTGTGATAAACGCCTTTAAACTGCCGGACCTGCGGCGCAAGCTGTTGATCACCTTTTTGATCCTGGTGATCTATCGCCTGGCTGCCCATGTCCCACTGCCCAATATCAACCGGGTGGTGCTGCAGCAGATCGCGCGGGAAAACCAGCTGCTCAATCTGCTGAACATGTTCTCCGGCGGCGCAATGACCAACTTTTCGGTCTTGATGTTGGGAGTCTCGCCGTATATTACGGCGACGATCATCTTTCAGCTTTTGATCCCGATCATCCCGGCGCTGGAAGAGCTGCAAAAGCAAGGCGAGGCGGGGCGGAACAAGCTCGAACGCTACCAGTACTTTTTGACCATCCCTTTGGCGCTGATCCAGGCGTATGGGCAGGTCAAGATGCTGCAGCTCTCGTATGGAGTCATTGCGCCGCAGAACTTTGGCTTTACACCGGAGGCTTTGCTGCCGACGATCTCGACCTTGTTCGCCCTCGTGGCTGGCGCAATGTTTGCCATCTGGCTGGGTGAACTGATCTCGAACGATGGCATTGGCAACGGGCTGTCGATCATTATCTTTGGCGGTATCGTGGCTAACATCCCGAACAGCCTGGTCGGCCTCTTGAATCCACAGGTCTCAACGGCTCAGCCGTGGGAGCGGTGGGTCCAACTGGGGGTCTTTTTGTTGGTGACCGTGCTGACGATTGTGGTGATCGTGCTCGTCCAGGAAGGACAGCGCCGGATTCCGGTGCAGTATGG
>JAFGJF010000400.1 GCA_016929205.1 Anaerolineae bacterium | reverse complement strand
TCCATCATGGATCAACATATACTCCCACAAAAAGTACCCCAAGGAGGATTTCATATAAATGTCTTCTTTTTCCCGGTGGTGAACAATTTCATATTCTATCTTGGTCGTTTTACCGCTCGGGTATGTCAAGGTGCCAGTTGCGTTTTTGTTGCGAATCAGCGAAAATATAGCTTCTATACTCAAGCCGCTTCCCAAAAGCTCAGATGGGACATTCATAGATATTTTGAAACCATCAAGGAATTCACTTTCGCCCTCTAGCCTATCATCGAGTTGGTGTAATGTGAAGGGAAGATAGTCGTCAGGAAGCGCTTCCTGAGATATGCTTTGTGCCATCATTCTCGCTTTTCTCCTCTATCAAATCCACCTGGCGAATGCATCATCCACCGTCCCATCGTACGGAACTCAACGTCTGTGGTGGCCGTCTAGAATTGGACGATTTTTCGACTGGCCCAAGCCACTGGTTAGCCGTACGCTCCCAACTCTTTGGCCAACTCGACAATGTACCTGAAATTCCCCAGACTCACGGTCGACGGCACCGAATGATCGGACGAAAACAGATAGCCGCCGTTCTCCTTGACCACCGGCACCACGCGCCGCATCTCGGCCTCGATCTGCTCCAGGTCGTCCCACAACACGGCATTGATCCCGCCGTGCAGCAGCAGCTTGTCGCCAAAGTCCCTTTTGACCTGGATCGGATCCATCCCGGCCTTGACCTCCATCGGGTTCAGCCCGTCCAGTCCGATCTCGACCAGTTCGGGCACAAAGGGGTTGACGTTGCCGCACGAGTGCAGGCGCGTCACAATCCCTTTGGCGTGGGCCCACTCGATCGCCCGCTTGTGCACCGGCTTGACCAGCTCGCGATAGGTCTTGAGCGAGAAAAACTGGTTGTACTTGTAGCCCATGTCGTCGTACCAAAAGGCCTCGTCGAAATGGTACCCGGCCTCCCACACCTGGTCCATCAGGGCCAGGTTGACGTCGAGAAAGTGGTTAAACATATCCAGGCACCACTCCGGGTCGGTGACCATGGCGATCAGCAGCCGCTCGGTGCCCACCGTCCACGAGTGGGTGACGTCAAAGCCGAACCACAACAGGCCGGTGATCCACGTCCCTTGCTCGCGCCACCCTTTGTAATTCGCCTTGAGCCGGTCCCAGGGTATACGATCCGAGCTGGGCACCATTCGCGCCTTGGCCTCCCGCCATGCGTCGGGGCCTGAGACCTTGAAATCGAGGAACTCGGGCGTCGAGGCGATGTGCTTCCAGTTTTTCAGCGTCGCCCCCCACACAGTGGTTGTGATTGCGTAATCGTCTGTCTCTTCGATTGTCTCGACCGGGTAGCGCGGGCTGTTGTCGACGCGGATGGTGGCAAAGCGGTCGAGGTCGAAATAGTCGACAAAATTGACGTCCTCGGGCATGCCTTCGCTGTGCCAGCGCTCGATCGTCTCCCGCCAGGGTGAGTCGATGATCGGCACCCGGTCCGCTTCCTGGTGAGCGTACATACGGGTCATTCGTTTATGGGTTGTCAATGGGTTCATTTGTCCTCCAGATTCACTTGGTTGTAAACGATGAAAAAACATATGTACAGGATTCAGAAAATCTCGAGTTGGATTTCATTCTGCCAATCCTGCAAATCCGCTAGTGTCGTTGATTTTTCTCCATCTGTCTTGCCGCCGAATGAATTCGACAACTGGTACAGGAAACGTGTTCAAACACGTTACGCCAACGCGTTTTAACGCGTTTCTGGTGCCAGCCAGAGAATTCATTCTTTGGCCTGGGGAAAACCTAAAGACACTAACCAAATCCTGTATCATTCTTCCTGCTTTTGCTCCCGGATCTGGCGGATCACCGCCAGTGCTCTTTCCACAACCGCCTCACTATCCGCTGCTGCCACCCGTTCCAGCGCCGGCAGCGCCTGCTCGTCGCCGATCATCCCCAGCGCGTTTACCACCGCCTTGCGCACCAATTCGCTGTCATCGCCAATGGTCCGGAGCAGCGGCGCGATCGCGTCCCCCACGCCGATCTTGCCCAGCGACACCGCCGCCGCCTGCCGCACCACCTCTTGCTCGTCGCCCAACAGTTCGACCAGCGGCGCAACCGCGCTCGGGTCGCCGATGTCGCCCAAAGCCATGGCGGCTATCTGGCGTACGACACCCTGGCCGTTCTGTATGGACTCGATCAGGGGAGCGACTGCGAGCTCGCCGGTCTTGCTCAGGCTTGCGGCGGCAAAGAACGAGAACGGCCACTTGGCTTCTCGCATCGTCTCGACGAGCTGGTCAAAGACCCGCTCATCCTGGCGCGCCAGGTTCCCAAGCTCATCGAAGCGCCGTTCCGACAGCAGCCTGGAGACGAGAATGATCACCTGGACGCCGTTTAGATGCTTGCTTTCCATTTGGATGCTTCCTTTGTCCGGCGCCCGATCCGCTCGACGGCCAGCGCCGCCGGTGATGGCCTTTCCCGGCCCGGTTCGTAGCCGGCAATCTCGTCCATCGCCTCGTACAAGGCCACGCACGCCTCCTCATAATCCAACCCGGTCAGCCCGGCGATCAGGCGCGTGCTGCGATCGATCAATTTTTTGTTCGACGCCTGGACGTGCACCATCCAGTTGCCGACCACACGTCCCATCAGGGCCATCGTCGCCGTGGACAGGGTGTTGAGCGCCAGCTTGACCGCCAGGTGTTCCCACAGCACCAGCGGTGACCCCGGCAAAGAACAGGGTACGTGAAACAGGGCATCCACGCCCGCCGGCCCGCCGTGCGGGCCAACACAGATTGCCGTCGTTTGAGTAAATTTGGCCGACCAGCTCTCGAAAGCGGCGTGGAAGGGATGTTCAGTCGCGGTCAGTTGAACCGCCTCCCGGCCGACGAGCACCACGACCAGCGCCGTCTGCGCTGCCGCCCAACGGGCCGGATCGGGCTCGCTGCCGATCTCAAACTTGACTATCTCGGCAGTGTCCAGCCTGGGCGGGTTCTGTTGCAGCACGTCCGGCGCATTCAGGCGGCGGTAGGTCGCACCGTCCCACGGCAGGCCGCGCGGCGGCCGCTGCAGCATTTCATGCCACGCTTCCTCGGTAGCCAGAAGCGGGTTTTTGACGAATGCCCAAGAAGGCGGCGAAACCAGGTCGTCGTTTCGTCTGAACGGGGGCAGGCTGAACGTGGGCGAACGTTCCGTCGTGTCGGTCAAGATGTCCAGCAGAAACGTATCGGCCAGGTACGTCACCAGGCCCTGTTGCCGGTACAGGTCGCGTTCGAACTCGGTCGCGCGGGCGATGGCTGCCACGGCGTCCGCGCTGCACATCTCTTTGACCAGGG
>JAFGJF010000399.1 GCA_016929205.1 Anaerolineae bacterium | reverse complement strand
TAGACGTGGGTTGCGCGAGAAATGTTCCTCGACAATATTGTCCACCGTAATATACCCCGGCAACCCCCCTGGGCTGATCACCTCCATCCGATCGTCAAACATCCGGATTTCGATACGCCGTCCTGAAAGACGATAATCGCGATGGCATACTGCGTTGACCAGTGCTTCGCGGACGGCAAAAGTGGGATACTCGCCCTTTTCCTCACGTACCAGGCCCTTGACCACAGCCGCAACGCGCATCTCTTCCCACACAAGCTGCCAGGCCTCTTCAACCAAACGAGGAAGACAGCCAACGATCTCTTCCCGGCGTGAATATCCCGGCAACCCTCCTGGACCGCGCAGTTCGGTGCCCGCAAATCGAACAAAAATGAGCTCTGCTTGCGGTAAAAAGATCTGTGGTTCACGTCCAAAGAGCAACAAACCAACGACAGTCGGCACGCCCTCTTCGGTCAAAGCGCCGGCACTGATCAGCATGCTCCGATCGTCCGTCACGACCGGTCGACGCTGCCGCTCTGCACGATTGGCACGATATTGAGAAACCATCTCTGGGTCCAGGTCATCAAATGTCGCCCCGCTGACCGGCTCCATCTCAAAATCACCACTCGATTTGGTTGCGGCCAGATGGACGATTTCATCACCGCCCAAAGGCCGGTTTTCGATGCCAGAACGGACAAGCACACGACCATCCTGAAGTGAATGAAGCTCATTGCTGCGGGGCACATTGATGGCGATCACCGTTCTGCCCCTCACCTCACCACGCTGCCATTCTGTACGCACCATAGGCCGGCACTGCGACAATGCCTGCCGCAATGCGTCCTCGACGTCTTCAAACATCAGATCGCCAACCACATTTCCACTCTCATCCACCCCGGCAATAATCGCTCCCCCATTGCTGTTCGCAAAAGCGATCAATGTCTCTGCCAATCGATCTAGATCGACCGTGGACATAAACTCGATTTTTTGCCCTGGAGCTTTGTCTCGCCAGTTCAGAATCATATGCCACCTCAACCAAAAAGAAATAGGTATCTGACCTGATTCTAGCACACCTTGACTGAGAAAGCAACCTATTTTCACAATCGGCAACCTTTTTGGCACCGCTGTCGCGCTTTGGCATCCCGCCGAGAACGTGCTATAATGACTCAAAATTGTAAGACATAGCCGGATTTTTCCAGACGAACGAGTCTGCTTGGGAAAATCAGACCGTAAAGATTGGTTCAAAGATGACAACAAAATATCGTTCCCTATACATCATACTCGCCATTTCAACCGTACTTGCAGGTTGTACCTGGACAGCAGCAGGTCCAACACTTACCTCACGACCGACTGCTACACCCAAGCCAACCAGTACGTCCGCTCCCGCACAGGAACAAACGCCAACACCGGTACCGGCGGCAACCGACGTAGCCATAGCCGAATTCCCGGCCATGCCGGCAAACGTGTCCGAACGAAACAACATGTTCACCTCGCCGCCACCGATGATCATCGATCCCAACAAGACCTACCTGGCGACAATCAAAACGTCCAAGGGTGATGTGGTCTGTGAATTATATGCTGAAAAAGCGCCGCTTACCGTCAACAACTTTGTCTATCTAGCGCGCGCCGGTTTTTATAATGGGTTGACCTTTCACCGCTACGTTCAAGACTTTGTCATTCAAGGGGGCGACCCGCTTGGTCAAGGAAGCGGCGGGCCTGGCTATACACTTCCGGCCGAAATCGAATTGCCGCACCCCAAAGGTGCGCTGGCGATGGCCCGGCAAGCCGATCAAGTCAATCCACAACGCGCATCCAGCGGCAGCCAGTTTTACGTGACGCTTGTCGCCACGCCACATCTGGATGGCGCATATACCGTCTTTGGACAGGTTATCGATGGTATGCCCATTGTCGAACAACTTCGCCAGGGTGATCTGATCCAGGACATCATTATCACAGAGGAATAACAGCCAAAATGGAAGCCGTTGATCCAGACAACAAGGCGCGTGATCCAGCGCCAATTGAAAAACCAAAGAAAAACATCGGCAGATCGGTGCTGGCCCTGGCACTCGCGATCGGTATCTCGATATCTGTGTTCGTAATCGGCAATCGCGTGAGCCCAGAACAGTTTGAGCGTTATGGCTATGTCGGAGTCTTTGTGATCAGCGTTTTAGGCAACGCAACAATCATCTTTCCCGCTCCCAGCCTCGCTGTTGTCTCAATGACCGGCGCATTTCTGAATCCATTTTTGGTTGGCCTTGTTGCCGGGGTGGGCGAGCCACTGGGGGAATTGACCGGCTACCTAGCCGGATACAGCGGCAAGGCCATGGTGGAAGATCGTGAAAACTATGAAAAAGTCGTTTCCTGGTCAAACAAGTACGGACTGTGGGTCATTTTCGTATTGTCTATGATTCCGAACCCGCTATTTGACCTAGCCGGCATTGCTGCTGGGACACTTCAAGTCCCAGTTTACAAATTCTTGATCGCTTGTTGGGCTGGCAAAACGATCAAAACCACCCTGTTCGCCTTGGGGGGCCGCGCCATTCTTTTGCCATTCATGGACTGAATCACCACCCACATCATTGGAGCAAATAGTGGTTGACGTAGGACAGACACTAAACAACCGATATCGGCTGCTTTCATTGGAAGGCACAGGCGGCATGGCAGCCGTTTACAAGGCCCAAGATCTCGCATTGAAGCGCCTGGTCGCGGTGAAAATTCTGCATGGTGGCAGGAACGTCGGCGATGCATTCCAACAAGAAGCCCAGGCCGCGGCCAAAATGCCCCACCCTAACATCGTCACCGTATATGACATCAGCCAGGATCAAGAGGTCTCATATATCGTTATGGAATACGTTCAGGGGCCAACCTTGCGCGATTTGATCGTCGCCGAAGCCCCTTTTGGCATAGACCGTGCGCTAAACATCGCCGCTCAAATCTGCAACGCCGTCGAGTTCATCCACCAACAAGGGGTCATTCACTGCGATCTGAAGCCATTAAACATCCTGGTTCTGCCCGACGAAAACATCAAAATCACCGATTTTGGCATTGCACGGGATCTCGCGGAAAACTCCACCACACAGCAGAAAAAAGCCTGGGGAACTGCACACTATGCTTCGCCGGAGCTGATATCGGGTAAACCACTCACACCGGCCTCTGACGTATACGCTATTGGCATCATTTTGTACGAAATGCTGACTGGCGTCCGTCCTTTTGATGGCTCCAACGCCGCCGAGATCGCCCGCCAGCACATACTTGATGCCCCGCCTCCTATCCAAACGCATAACCCACGCATTCCACGCTACATATGCCAAGTGCTGGATCGCGCGTTGCTCAAAGAGCCGGCAAAACGATATCGCACTGCGGGGCAGATGGGCAAATTGCTGGCTGCATACCGGCAACATGGAGAGGCGAGCACACAACCCCTGCCATCGCAAGATGTAATACAACAAGCCACACCACCGCC
>JAFGJF010000050.1 GCA_016929205.1 Anaerolineae bacterium | reverse complement strand
TTGGTCTTTTCTTTGGCGCGATCGCTCAACCCCAGCCGGACCAGCATCTCGTCGACGCGCGATTTGGGCACGCCATAGAGGCGGGCGGCAAAGAGCAAATTGTCACGCGCCGACAGCCGCTCGTAGATGTTTTGGTGCTCAAAGACGACGCCGATCTGTGGCTTGAGCTGCTGTCGTTCCTCGACCACGTCACAGCCGGCAACGCGAGCTGTTCCCGAGGTGGGACGCAGCTGCCCGGTGAGCATCTTGATCGTCGTCGTCTTGCCCGCGCCGTTGGGGCCCAGATAACCAAAGATCTCGCCGGGCTCGACCTCAAAGCTGATCTGATCCACGGCCCGCAGCCCGTTATAGTCGCGGGTCAGTTCCTGTGCTTGGATTGCTTTCATTATCACCCTCTCGATATATGCTCGTGTCATTTCCAATCTGTGGCTATATTGTATCAGACCGGCATGTACTATGCAACAAAAAAACGCCGAATGGCGTCTGGGAAAGGGTGAATGGAGCAGGGTGGCGGTGAATGGAACAGGTCTAGTATCCCAACAACTCGCGCAGTTCCACGGCTGCCGATTTGCTGAGTGGAATTTCGGTGTCAGCCGGGTCGTCCAGGTGCAGGCTAAAGGTATTGCGGGTGTAGGGAATGACCTCGATGACGTGCTGGAGGTTGACCAGGTAGCCGCGGTGGGCGCGAAAGAACCCGCTACGCGACAGCCGCTCCTCCAACTCGGTCAGGGTAAACTGGGTGGGCAGCCGGTCGCCGGCCGTTTTGAGAAAGGCCCGCCCATCTTGAGCCTCGACGAACAAAATGTCGACCGGATTGACGAGGACGATCCTGTCCTCCATACGCACCGGGATCTTGAAGGGCAGCTTGATATCCTGATCTTCCTGCGGCTTGTAGACCTCGACGATTTTGCCCCGGTTCATAGTATAGATCACGTCACAGAGTGCTGCCAGATGGGCTGTGCCATCGGCGAGGATGAGCAGCGTTGTGCCTTGCTCAGCCAACTCGCGCATCAGGCGACTCAACAGGGAAATGGATGCCTCGTCGCAACGTGCCAGGGGGTCGACGAGCAAGAGCACCTGGGGAGCATGCAATATGGCGCGTCCGAAGGCCAAGCGTCGCGCCAGGCCGGGCGCGAGTTTTTCGGTTTTGGCGTCGGCGTGGTCGGCGAGACCAACGCGGGTTAGCGTTTCCCGGGCAACAGAACGGGGCAGACCGTGTAGCTGGCAGTGAAAGGTCAGGTTTGCCAGGGGAGAGCGGTGCTTGTAGAGGCTGTCCTCGGTAAAAACGACGCCAACGCGGTGGCTGAACGCTTCTTGGCTGGCGTGCGGGTCGATTTCGGCAATACGGATCGTGCCCACCGTCGGCCGGGACTTTCCGGTGAGTAGGTCGAGGAGATGGGTCTTTTCACCGCCCGCCGGGCTAACGAGGGCGGCGATCTCGCCTGCCTGCACGGTGAGTCGCTCGATATCTACGAGCAGGTCTTGGCCGATTACCTTTTGCAGGTTTTCCAATTCGATCACGTTTGTCTCCATCCTATAGTTTCAAGCCTGTATGGCAATCAGTCCGTTCATCAGATCAATCGCCGCCCTCTTCTTCCCGCCCAGTCGGATGGCAGCGTATGCAATTGGCCAAGTCGCTGATTCTTTCTTCGCGGTGTTCGCGGATCGTTTCCCCTTCGTCGTGACACTCATAACACGTATAGCGTGTATAATCGTTGCCCGGGTGGCAAGTCGCGCATTGGCGATTTGCGTCGCCGTGGTTGAGTGGAAAAGTATGGTTGAATGTTGCTCCGCTCCAGGTGGCGGTGGAATGACAATCGCTGCACTGACCTGGGAAATGATTTTGGGGCGCTCGCGTGGCGTGGCACCGAACACAGTCGGTAAAACCGCTGTGATTGAACGTCACCGCCGTCCAGGTTGTCGTACTGGCATGGCAGTTGCTGCACTGTCCAGCATAGTGGTTGGCCGGTGCGTCGGTGGTATGACAGCTTGTACAATCGACAAAACCGACATGATCTATTTCAGTCGTTTTCCAATCGGTCGTGCTGGGGTGACAATCGCTGCATTGACCGGGATAGTGGCCGGCGGGTGTATCCGGGATATGGCAGCTCGTACAGTCAACAAACCGGGTGTGGTCCACGTTGATTGTTGTCCAATCGGTCGTGCCGGGGTGACAGTCGCTGCATTGGCCAGGATAATGATCGGCGGGTGTATCTGGGGTATGGCAGCTTGCACAATCGGTCAAACCGGTATGGTCAAAAATCACCGTTGTCCAATTGGTTGTACCGGTGTGACAATTGCTGCATTGGCCGAGATAATGATTATCGGGTGCATCCTCGGTGTGGCAGTTTTGGCAGTCGGCAAGACCGCTGTGATCAAATGCCAACGCTGTCCAGATCGTCGTACTGGTGTGACAGTTGCTGCATTGACCGGCATAGTGCTTGGGCGGCGTATCGTTGTCGTGGCATTTCTGGCAGTCGATAGCGCCAACGTGATCAAACTGGACTTGCTGAAAAGCCTCGGTGGAATGGCACCGTTGGCATGCGTATTCATAGGCCCCCTCGTGTGGGTCGCGGTGACAGGTGGTGCACTCGCCAGACGTACCCTTGTAAGTTCCTTCGGCGTGACACGCTGCACAATCTGCCGTCGCGTGTGCCCCTTCCAGCGGATAAGGGTGTGCCTGTAGCACGTTCTCGGGAAAAGGGATGAGGTGAGGGACAATGGATACGCGCGGTTCTGGCGATGGCCGGGCCGGTCGGGTAGATGGTTCGTCCGGCGAACGCATGGCGATGGGCAGCGATTCGACCGACATCTGGCGGCTGCCCCAGTATACCATGGCCACGCTCAAGACAAGGATCAAGCACAAGATCAGCACAGGCCCCAGCCAATTGTATCGTGATCCACTCATCGACTAGTCTCCATTCTCTTCTCGTCTGCCTGTAGGGTGACAGAACGCGCAGCCGGCGATGTCGGTGATGCCCTCTTTGCGATGTTTGTGTTCGACCAGCTCCGGTTGGTGTTCATGGCAGCTGTAACAGGTAACCGTCGCATAGTTGTCCGCGTGGCAGGTTGGGCATGCCACCTCACCCGTGCCACCGTGATCCAGAGGGAACAAGTGATACTGCAGGCGCGCTGGCTGCCACCCATTGGTCGTGTGGCAGGCAATGCAATCGCTGCCAAACTGGTCCTGGTGGACCGGCGGCTCTATATGGCAGGATGCGCAGGCCGGGGAAAGTGAGTCAAACGATCCGCTGGTATGGCAATCACGGCAAACCAGCGTGGCGTGCACGCCGCTGAGCGCAAAAACGGTGCCGTGATCGAAATCTACCAATGCTCCGGTGCCGTCGTGACAGGCCAGGCAGTCGGCTCCGTAGGTGGTGACATGCTGCTGGGTAAAGGCCGTATCCATTTCGCGGTGACAGGTATCGCACACGGCTGGTTTGAGGGCGTACCTGGGTGCGATGTGACAATCCTTACAGGCAAAACCTGTTCCATCGATCCGTTTTTCATGGCGGCTCAACGCAAAGCCTACCTGGTCATGTGCAAAGGTAGATGGGTCGGCGAGGGTGATGTTAGCCTCGCGCCCCTGGTGGTCGCTGTGGCAGCGCAGGCAGGATTCCGCCTCCAGGAATCGGCCATGCAGGCCAGTGTGGTTCGAAATCTGTTCCTCTACCGGCGTATGGCACTGGAGACAGCGCGCCGGATCTGCGCCTCCCCACGGGCGGTGGCAGCGGGTGCATTCACGTTCCAGGTCGGCGTGGGAGGCGACGTCTTGCAGTGTTCCCAGTCCCCGGCTGGCTGCTGTCAGCGGGCCCGGGCTGAACAGCACTGCTCCTTTAAACAGCGTGAACCATACCACACCGATCAAAACCAACATGGATGCGATTAATCCGTATCCCGACAGGCATCCGAGCGGTTTTTTCATCTTTTGACCTCAACTGTAGTACAGGGCGGCGACGACGTGCGCTATGGCTGCCGTAAAGAGGACCAGTCCCAGAGGCACGTGTGCGGCATGCCAAAGAGCCATCAGCCGGCGCGCAGTTCTCAGTGTGGCCGTCTGACGGATCAATATGCGGCGACGGCTGAGCAAGTGTTCCAGGTCAACGGCTTGTGGTCGGATGTCTGGATCCAGGTGGCCGATTGCGCGCTGCCAATCCTGCCGGTATCGGTGATCGAGGCCGGGTTTGCTCAACAGTCCTGCGATGCCGGTCCCCAGGACCACAGGCAGGGTTTTCATCTGGTCGGCCAGCGCCTGGAACTGGACGGGATGCTCGGCCAGCCAGGCCTGGAGTTGGGCTTCGATCGCGTTGATAGCCTCTTGTAACCGCGGTGCTTCGATCTCGACACCGGAGGCGGTGCGGGGCATCGCCGTAAAAATATACCGTCCTACGAATCCACTCACCACCATCACCGCCGTCATCCACATGGCCACACCGGCCAGTCCGGCGAACCGGAAACCGGTGTGCAAAAAGACCATGTACGGGCCGACGATGCCGGTAAAAATATGGAACGAGAGCCAGATCTGCATTCGCCCCCATTGAAAGCGGCGGCTCCGCTTGCGCAGCGAGTACAGGGTCTCGGTCATCAACATCAATACAAAGCCGACTATGCCGATGCCATGGCCTACCAATGTGCTCGGCCCCGGCAGGCCAGACGCAGCGCTCAAAAGGTATGCTGCCGTCAAAAGCAGGATAAACACAAATGCCACTGCCAGCTCCAGATTTTGTTTTACCATTGTTTTCTGCTCATATCCGTGTGTAGATCCGTCTGAATGTGCTGCAAGACAGTCGCCAGATCCACGTGTGTGGCCTGGAGTTCAGCCAGATAGGGGCCGACGTCTACCCGATCCTGGATCAGCCGATAAACGATCGACGAGAAAGACTGATCACCGATGATAATGGCCCCCACCAAACGATTGTCTTTGAGCATCAGCCGCTGGCGGTTGGATTCGTGCTGATCGTACACGACGAGGGTGTTGGGAATGCCGCGCCATACCTCGCTGTCGCCGCGCGAAATGGTCAGTAGATCGGGATCGGGCGTTCCTCGCGTTCCTACCGCGCCGATCAGGGTGAAGAGCAGCCCCGCCAGGCGCGTCACGTTGAGCGGCACGCCACGGTGGTAGATCGTGGGCATGGCGGCCATGTTGGCGCCAGCCACACGTCCCTGGGCCACAGCCACCGGCCAGAGCACGTCAAGCTGCATCTGACCGGTGGTCGGATCGTAAACCTGGGCAACGTCGCCTGCCGCATAAATGCCTGGCATCGACGTTTCTAATCGTTCGTTGACCAAAATGCCGCGATCGGTCTCAATGCCGGTGCCGGCGACCAGGTCCAAACACGGGCGCACGCCGATCGCGATGCCGACCACCTGGCACGGAATGTGCTTGCCATCCTGGGTTTCTACCTCGGTGACCCGGCGGCGTCCACGCCAATCGCGCCTGCCCAGGATCTGGCGAACCTCGGTGTGGGTGTGAATGGTTATCCCTTCTTTGGTCAAACGGCTCTCGACGAGGTGCGATTCAGTTTCATCCAGCACGCCGCGCCAGAAACGGTCGCCGCGCATCACGTAATGTACGTGGGCCTGTTGTGCACGCAGCCCTTCCACCATCTCGAGGGCGGTGATCCCGCCGCCGGTGACGACGGCATTTTTAGCCCGACGCGCCAGGCGCAGGATCTTACG
>JAFGJF010000398.1 GCA_016929205.1 Anaerolineae bacterium | reverse complement strand
GTGCGCCGCGTCCAGGACGCGCGCAAAAACGCCGGGTTCGAGATCGAAGACCGGGTGCTGCTGGCCTACCAGGCCGGGGCCGCGTTGGCCGCCGTGTTCGAGACGCTGGGCGATTACATCGCCGCCGAAACGCTGGCCTCCGACCTCGTCGCCGGGCCGGCACCCGATGGCAGCCACGTCGAGACGTTTGAGCTGGCGGATGAAAGTGTGACCATCGGCGTGAAACGGGTTGAATAGATCGATACCGTACCGTAGGGGCCACGCACTTGATCAAGTGCGTGGCCCCTACCGAATACACAACTATGACTTTACAGCAAGCGATTCAAGCCATCCAATCTGGTGACACAGCCACAGGCCGACGCCTGCTGGGACAGATCTTGCGCGCCGAGCCGGGCAACGTGGAAGCGTGGCTGTGGATGAGCGAGGTGGTCGAGCGGCAAGAGCACAAGCTCGACTGCCTGCTGCGAGCGCTGGCGATCGAGCCCGAGAATGCGATCGCCCGGGCCAGGCTGGCCGAACTGCGCGGAGAACAACCTGCGCGCTCCGGTACCGCGGCAGTAGACACCATGACGTCCGTCTCTACACCCCCAGATCGTCCCGAAACGATCGCCGCAGAGGACCAGAGCGCGCGCCCGGCAGCAGACACGCCCCAGGACAGCCGCAACCTGTACGATCCCGCACTAGAACAAAGACGGAGGCACGGCTACCGCAACATTATGCTGGCGGCTATGATGATCGTCAGCGCGGTTTGCGGGATCGTCTTGATCGTCGTCACCCTGACCGTGATCAAGCCCCGAGGCCAGGAACGCCTGAAACCGACGCCCGAAAGGGTGCTCTATGAGGCCACCCTGTGGTGCCTGCCCTGCGAGCAAAACAACAGCCAGATCATCTTGTGGGAAAAAGTTGGCGACGGCGTCTCACGCGGGGGCCAGGTCGGCCAACTGCCGCACAATACGATGATATCGGTGCTGGCCGAGGCATGGTCCGAACCCGAAGAACGGACCTATTTCAAAGTGGCCGCTGAGGGGCAAAAAGGCTGGGTGCCGGAGACGTTTGTCAAAAAAGACGCGGCCGTTCCCTGACACTAACAAAAACCAGGCTTTTGTGAAAAGCCTGGTTTTTAGCTATTTCGCGATCTCGCGCCAGCGTCCCTCGACCAGCAGTTCCTCGAGGCTCACTTCCAGGTCGCTCTCTCGCCGCCCCAGGATCACACTGACCATCAGAAACACGCCACCCAACCACTGCCACAGCGTCAACCGCTCGCCCAGCCACAAAAAGGCCACCAGCAGCGCGACCAGCAGTTCGGCCAGCCCCAGCAGCGAGGTTTGCGCCCCGCCCAGGCTTTGCAGGCCGGCAAACATTAACAGGCGCGCCAGGATCGTGGGAAAGAGGGTCAACCCCAGGACAGCCAGCCACCCATCGGCCCTGATCGGCGTCCACGGCGCGCCGTTCAACAGGCGCGCAGCGGTCACGACCACGGCCATCGTCGACAGGACGTACAGGGTCACCGAGCGCGAATCCATATCGGCCAGCGTCCACTGCCCCAGGACGAGGTGCCAGGCGTACAAAGCGCCCGAACTCAGGAGCAGCATCACGCCCAGCCAATCGACGCCCTGCGTGCCGGTATAGGTCAGGGCAAAAACGCCGATCAGCGCCAGCGCGAGCCGGGCAATAGACATACGGGACACGCGATGCCCGGCGGCAAACAAAAAGATAAACACCCAGATCGGGTAGAGCGTGTACAACAACTGGGCCAGGGAAGCATCGATGCGGCCCAGTCCGGAATAATAGAGCAGTGAGCCCAGCCCGTTGGCCACGCCCATGCCCACGCAGCCCGCCAGATTTTGCAAGCTGATCCGGATCGCGTCGCGCCAAAAGAGCAGGTAAAAAACCCACAAGGCCAGCGCGGCAAACACCGTGCGCAGCATCACCAGGGTAAAGGGCAGAACCTGGGCGCGGTAGGCCAGCTTGCCAAAAATGGGCGCCATACCAAAGAAAACAGTCGACGTCAGGGCCAGCACGATGCCGCGCAAACGAGACTTTTGCATAGCTCAGCCCAAAATGTCGTCGATCTCGTCCAGGATATCCGTGCTCAAGAACGTGCCTTTTTGCAGCAGGCGGCGCACGTGTCCATCGAGACGCTGCCGCTCGCTCGCGGTGAGTTCCTGGGCGGTGACCACGATCACCGGAATGTCTCTGAACCGCTCGTCCGCTTTGAGCGTCTCAATGACCCCAAACCCGTCCACCTCGGGCATCATCAAGTCGAGCAGGATCAAATCGGGCCTGTTCTGGCGCACGAGTTCCAGGCCCTCGCGGCCGTTGTGCGCCTCGTCGATCTGGTATTCGCCCTGGGCCTGCAACACGCGCCGCAGCAGCCGCGCGGCATCGACATTGTCCTCAATAATGGTAATACGCCGCGTGCGCTGGTCGAGGTGTTCCAGCGAGGCCAACAACCCTTCCTCCTGGGCCACCGGCTCTCCACTTCCTTGCTCACCGGCCAATTCGACATTGTGCTGCCAGTCGTCGCCCAGCAAAAACTTTTCCACGGGAAAGGTGTGGCCGGAGCAGTTGACGACAATCACGTCATCGGGCTGAAGAATCCCCTGGGAAGCCATCTTGAACAGGCCGGCAAACGCCATGGCCGCCGCCGGCTCCATCGAGATCCCGTCCATCTTGGCCAGGACGTGCATGGCCCGGAACGCTTCGCCGTCGGTGACTTTTTCAAATGCGCCGCCGTGCTCCATCAGGACCCGGCGCAGGTAGGTATACGCCGCACCTGGGGTGCCGGTGGCCACGGTTGCAATCAGCGTCTGCGGATTCAGCACCGACTTGGCCTCGGTCAAACCGGCCTGGAACGAATCGACCATCGGCGCACAGCCGGCCACCTGGATATTGGCCAGCTTGGGCAGTTTGTCAACCAGCCCCATTTCTCTCATTTCCAGGAACGATTTCCACACACCGACCGGGCCCATCGCCCCGCTGACGGCCTGAAAATACCAGTCAGGCGCGCGCCACGGCGCACCCCCAGACGGACCAAGGAGTTTGCCCAACTGCTCGGCCGTTTCAAAGCCCAGCGTTTTCATCGCTTCGCGCGCGGCTATGTTTTTGAGCCCACGATCATAGTACAGCCCCTTGCTCTTGGCGAAATCCTGAGCCACGACCTTGGTCTGGTCATACGTGCCGGTGACCTTGATCACGTCGGTCCCATAGAGCGCAATCTCGCGCATCTTTTCCGGCGGCACGCTGCTGGGCAAAAAGGCCCACAGCTTGATCCCGGCGTGGGTCGAATAAGCCGAATACGAGATGGCGACGTTGCCGGTCGAAGCCAGCACGGCCTCGGTCACGCCGTTCTCACGCATCGCCGAGATGGCCAGCGCCGCCTGGCGATCTTTGAACGAGCCGGTCGGCCCCTGGCGCTCATCTTTGAGATACAGGTGGCGCAGCCCGAGCATCAAACCGACGTTGGTCACCTGGTAGAGCGGCGTCCCGCCCTCGCCCATCGTCACCCGCTTGGATAGATCGCGCAAAGGCAGCAGGTCGTGATAGCGCCACATGTCAAAATCACGCTGGGCCAGCTCGTTATCCCATCTCCAGCGCACCTTTTCATAGGGATAGCTTACCTCGAGCCAATCGTGCCCGCACGATGGACACACCTCTCTGGCACGCACATAGGTCTCTTTCCAGGAACAATTCGGGCATTCTAGATAACTCTCGCGGATATCATCCATTCGTCACACATTCTCCATATCAACTGCTTGATCAAGCACTTCCATCAAGCACTTCCTGCTAAACGGCTTAACAATTCCAACATCTGTTTTGCCACGACCGGCTTGCGCACAAACGCAGCAGCCCCCATATTGATCGCCTCTGCGCCGACATCCGACCTGGAGCAGACGACGACCGGCGTCATCCGGGTGTGACGCGTCGACTTGAGCGTTTCCAGCAAGTGCCAGCCTTGATCGCCTCCCAGCTCGACATCCATCAAGATGACAAACGGGTTCAAGTGACGCGACCAGCGCACGGCGTTCTGTGGATCGAACAAACCGACAAGCTGGTACCCGACGCTGTCCAGGTAGCGGCGATAGGTCGCCACCTCAGAGTCGTCGCGTTCAATGACCAGGACCATCTTTTTCGCCTTGTCGATGGCCAGGTCTGCCAACTCGGGTATCTCTTCGGCCATCGGCCCGGCGACGGGCAAAAAGAACGTGAACTTGCTGCCGACGCCTTCTTCACTTTCCACCCAGATGCGGCCGCCGTGCATCTCGACCAGGGTGCGGCTGATGGGCATCCCCAGGCCGGTTCCTTCGGCCGCGCGCGTCGAAGACGAGTCCAGCTGGCGGAACTTTTCAAAAACCAGGTCTATTTTCTCCGCCTGCATGCCGATCCCCGTGTCCTCAACGCTGATGTAAACCAGGTCTTCTTCGCACCAGGCACTGACCGTGATCGACCCTTCTTCGGTGAATTTAGCCGCATTGGACATCAGGTTGCGGAGAACCTGCCTGATCCGCGTGCTGTCGGCGCGAATCGCCGGCATATCCGAGGCGACATTCAACACCGGCTCGATCGGCTTTTCGCCAATCTGAACGGCAAGCGTGCCGCGCACCTCCTTGTCGAGCAAATCCGACACATCGACGTCGTTCTCGAGGAGCAGTTCCATCTTGCCGGCATCGATCTTGCTTTGGTCCAAAACGTCATTGATCAAGCGCAAGAGATTCTGGCCGTTGTTGTAAATCGCCTCCAGGTCCGTTTTCTGCATCTCGTTCAACGGGCCATCGATGCCTTTGAGCATCACGCGCGAGAAACCGATAATCGAGTTGAGCGGCGTGCGCAGCTCGTGCGACATCGTGGCCAGGAACTCGGCGCGGAACTGGTCCGTCTCGCGTAACTGCTCGGCAACGCGCTCGATTTCGGCCGCGCGCTGCTGCAACGACTCGAATAACTGGGCATTCTCGATAGCCGACGACAACTGGGAAGTGACGGCTTGAACAATCTCGATCTCTTCATCGCTCCACTCCCGGTTGATCCCCACCTCTTGCAGCCCCAACATGCCGATCACCTGGCCACGTCTGTCGATCGGAGCGACAAAAGCCGTTTCCGAATCACCATTGTCCTCCTTGGTCCACGACACCGAAGACTTGTTCCTCAACACCTGCTCGGCTTCGGCAGGAACAACGTCCAAGGAGGACACGCCCGGCTGGCGGAACACAAAGTCGCGTTCCTCTTTGATCGACACATAATCTTCCCACGATTCCCGCAGCAGATTCTGCTGGAGGGCCGTGATCTCGGCCAACCTCGCCTGTGCATCCTCAAACAGGCGCGCGTTTTCCAAAGCCTGTCCCATCTGCTCGGCAACCGACTCGACCAGGGCAACGGCATCATCCGACCACTGCGCCGCGTTTGCCGGATCGTCCACGCCCAGCACACCCAGCACGTGCCCGCCATAAGAGATTGGCACGACCAGTTTTCCCTCTTGCATCACCGGATGCTGGATCGATACCACCCGCTCGGCCTCGGGTAAGAGCCGGTGTCCCAGGGGCAGCGTGCCCCCACCGGACCAACGATAGCCCGCGGCCTGAAGGCGCGGCGCAAGCTGGTCCCAGGACTCGCCCACGTATCGCTGCCGCAGTTGTTCCAAATCCTGCAACGCCTGGCGCGTCTCTTCTTCGGCCCGGATGCTGGTGATGCCGCTGGCAATCTGGTCGGCAATGGTCGTCAGAATCGACATCTCTTGTTCATCCAGCGGATCGGCATCCGCCTTTTGCAGATCCAACACGCCGATTGCGCGACGGTGACCGGCTTGTTCGCCTCGAGAGAGCAAAGGTATCGCCGCCTCAAAGCGCGTTTCTGGGAGATGATAGCCGGCGCGAACCAGGTCTGCCCCGGCCACAAGACAGGGCTGCACCTCGGCAACACACCGCCCGGCAGCGGTCCCTCGATCGATCGATATGCGCAGCACTTCGCCCAAGGTATCGCTGCTCGACGCCGCGACCGTCATCTGCTCGCCGCTTTCGTCGCGCAAGAACACGACAGCGTGCATGTCAAAACTGGTATAGAGCGCTTGGACCACCTGCTTTAGCAGATCGGCCGTCTGGTGGACCGAGGTCACAACCTGGGATATTTGAGCCGCAGCTCTCAGGTGCGCCGACCGCTGCGTCAGATCGTCATTCATCCGCGCCAACTGTTGGTTGAGCACATCCTGGGCAGACAGGCTCTCGCGCAGCTCAACACGGCTCC
>JAFGJF010000397.1 GCA_016929205.1 Anaerolineae bacterium | reverse complement strand
GCCAGCCTGAACCCGGACAAGTTCCTTGACGGGATCTAGGTTCTGTTGACGTTTTGAATTGCGCTCGGGTTGTCATGCCCGAATGTCTCTATCGGGCATCCATATGTCTCTATCGAGCATCTAAAGACACAAAAGAACCTGGATTCCCGCTAAAAACATGCGGGAATGACACACCATAGTCGCATCCATATCGTAAAGTGGCACACTGGCCCGCTTGTGTGTTATCAATGTCAACAGAACCTAGCCAGCACGGGCTTTAGGTCTTGAGACACAACGACCTGTCTGCCCAAATGGGATCCGGCGATCCCACTTGAGCGAACAGCCTGACAGGAGACGAATCTTGGCCCACGATGACGACCAACAGATTGCGCGAGCGCCGCATCAGACTGGACAGAACGCGGTGTGGGAAAGGCTCGAGGCCGGACAAGGACCCAACCGGTGAGCCATGCCAGCCTGGAAACCACACCTGGATCGATCAAAACAAATACATCGTCAAAGACCGCGGTCAGCCAGCACTCGATAGGCAACGCCACATTCCTGTCCCATGCTCTCACGTTGTCTGATCATCGCTTTGATGGCCCAAGTAGACATATGGCTTGTTTCTGCATAGCGCTGCCCGTACGTCTTTCTCCCAGCACGTGGTGGGTCTATCTTGAGCCGCCTGGCCCTCTCATCCGAACGATCCGCTTTCTGGCGGTAATAGGACATTGTTCTCACCTCCTTTCCATAACAAGTTGATCGTATTATGACATAAAAGTGCTGGCAAAACAACCGGGCAAATTGGGGCATTCCGGATCAAATGAGGACAAATTCTGGGCTTTAGGAGGAGTCTATGTCAGCTCTGGAAAATGTTCGAAATCACTTTAATGAACGGTCTGTACAATGGCTAAACAATTGCCTGGACAAACTTGGTTGGACTTCGCGGGACCTTGCACAACACATTAATGCTAATAACAAGTATCTTTATAAAACAATAGACAGAATACTAGGGAGGCGAGTTAAAAAACCCCAGTTGTCAACCCTTGAGGATATCGTAAATGTACTGAGATGGCAAGCGATCATACCCCAAACCAAAAGGCCGATCCAGCAAGAAGCATTGGCAAGAAAATGGCTTCTATATACCATCGATAGTGAGACAGAGGAAAAAGACCCCAAACCGAAAGAGAGAACGACACTGTGGGTATTTGGATCGTACGCAGGGTTATCCGATTCAGAGAAAAAAATCGCGTCAGGAATTATAAAAAGTTTGCCATCAAAGCTTATAGGAGCTGGCATACGTGTTGTTGTCGGAGACTCTACAATGCTTAGAGAATTTATACATATTTGTAGAGATATGCATAATAATTCAGATAGGATGGTTCCAAATCCGGTGATGATTTTCGGTAGGCTACGAAATAGAGACTTGCGCGATTTGTTCGAGGATACGATTAACTGCATTCCCGATTTAGCGATTTTAGTTGGTGGAGATATCGAAAAGGGCCGAGTCAAACAAGAATATCATGACGCCGTAAAAGCCGACATCCCTATCATCTGCATCCCTTCTACCGGTGGGGTAGCAAAACAAGTGAATTCGGTAGCGCCCAGAGCGAGCCATCTGTTTGATATTTTAAACCAGATGGGAGATAATATTGACACAGGTGATTTAATCACTGCACTATGGGACGCTATTCTGTTATATGTCAAGCAATCGTGATCAAGGCAACAACGATGAGATGTGTCATCAAGCCGCTTTCTTGGCGGTCCAGGAAACGGCACTGGCTGCTCGACAAGTGAACAAGATCATCATCATCGGCTCGGGAGGCGCAGGAAAATCTGTCCTGGCGCGACAGATGGGCGAGATCCTCGGACTGCCCGTCTTCCACCTGGACGCGCTGTTCTGGCATCCCGGCTGGGTGGAAACGCCTCGGCCTGAATGGGAAGAGAAGCAAAAGCGCATCCTGGCAAACAAGGAATGGATCATCGACGGAAACTATGGCGGAACGATGGATCTGCGCCTGGAGGCTTGCGACACGGTCGTTTTTCTCAATTTCTCTCGGATGGTTTGCTTGTTTCGCGTCTTGAAACGCTATGTTCAATTCCGGGGCAAGACACGCCCGGATATGGGTGATGGATGCCAAGAAAAGCTGTCTCTGCAATTTATCAAATGGATCTGGGATTATCCCAAATCAAGAGCGCCAAAGGTCACAGAACGCGTGGAGGACCTATCTACGGCAAAAACCGTCGTCATTTTAAAATCGCCAAAAGCCGTTCAAGACTTCATCGAGGGTTTACAGCGGGCCATAAAACATGCGTGACGATCACTATCCATGGGAGCCCCTATCGATCGAGAAAGTTATGGATCTCTTGTCCGGGCTATCCGTGCCCTGGTGGATGGCCGGAGGGCGAGCCATCGACCTGTTCGCCGGGTATGAGACGAGAGTGCACGGCGATACGGACGTGCTGATCCGGCGCGATGACCAGCTCGCGGTGCAGCGCTACCTGTCGGATTGGGATCTGCACAAGACCAAACAGCCGGGTCTCAAACCGTGGCCCGGCGGCGAGTTCCTGGCCCGCCCGGTCAACGACATCTGGTGCCGCCGTACACCAGATTCGCCCTGGCAGCTCCAGCTCATGCTGCTCGACACCGAAGGCGACGAGTGGATTTTCAAGCGCGACCCGGCGATCCGGGGCCGCATCGAGGACCTTGGGCGGCGCACGCCCGGCGGGGTACCTTACCTGGCCCCCGAGGTCCAGCTGCTGTACAAGGCCAAAGCGGAGACCATCGCCAAAGACCAGGCCGATTTTGAAACGGCCCTTCCCATGATGGATGAACGGGCATGTGGGTGGCTGCTGGCGTGTCTCGAAAAACGATTTCCGGATGGACATGCCTGGATGGACGCACTCGAGAAAAGGATGGAATAAATGAAGAAACGCATTCTTGTCGGTCTTGTCGTTGGCGCGGCGGCGGGCGTGTTGGACGTCGTGCCTATGCTGCTGATGGGGTTGACCTGGGATGCCAACCTGTCTGCCTTTATGCTGTGGATCGTCGTTGGCTTTATGTTGGCAACCTCCAATTTGCGCTTGCCGGCAGTGGTGAAGGGGATTGTGATTGCTTTTCTGTGCCTGCTGCCAAGCGTGTTCATCATTGGCTGGAACGACCCGACCGGGTTGATCCCCATTTTTGTCATGACGTTGCTCTTGGGGGCATTGGTGGGGTTTGCCTTTCCAAAGTTGGCAAAAGAATAGCGTAGGAACAATACTTGACCGGGAGATGATGTGAGGAAAATGATGAATCACACCCAGGATGTCAAAACCCTATCGGATAAACTCATTGCCTACCTTCGGGCCGAACTCGGCGATCCCGCTCTGGATTTCGCCTGCCCGTTGGCGCAGTTGCAGGGCGGGTACGAGACGTGGACCTACCGCTTTGAACTCGACGGCGCTACAGGCGACCTGTCCGGACCATTGGTGCTGCGCCTGTATCCTCCGTTTTATGGCACGCGGAACGCCGTCTGGGAAAGCATCGTGCAGAACGTGCTGGCCAAAGAGGGCTACCCGGTTGCACGCGCGTATGTTGTATGCACCGACATGTCGATCTTGGGTGGGGCGTTTTTTATCATGGCGCATTTGCCCGGGCAGTTGTTGGGAACGGTTCATTCGGAAACCATGCCCGACCTGTTGGGCAAGACCCACGCGGAACTGCACAGAATCGATCCGGGACCTTTGATCGAGACGCTCAAAAAACAGGGCATCGATGAATACGAATACGGTCTCAGCGGCCGGTTTGGTTGGCTGGACAATCGGGCCAACAAGCTGCCCTGGATCCGCCCGGTTGTCGATTGGTTGTTGGACCATCGCCCCCCCGACCCGGAGCGCCTGGCGGTTTGTCACGGCGATTTTCACGCCTTTAACATCCTATTCGGCGAGGGCAAGGTCACCGGCGTGCTGGATTGGCCCGGTTTTGCGATCGCCGATCCGGTTTTCGACGTGGCCAATACGATGGTCTTGATCACCATTCCCTATAAACGTTTGGCCGCATCCATGAGCGAGTTTTCATCCGTCGATTGGGATCTGGTGGCAGAGCGCTATCTGGACGCCTACCGGGCGCGCACCCCCCTGGACGGCACGAATTTGAACTATTACCGGGTCAGGCGATGTGTGAGCGCGCTCGTTGAAGGCGCTGAGGGACAAAAAATCTGGCAGCATCCCCTGATCGTTCAGGATTTGCTCGCGTTCATTCTCGATGTCAGCGGCATCCGCATTGCCATGCCAGATTGAGGATAAAAGCGCCAAAAAGGAGAACGGTGAAGGACATCGACACCCGTCTTACATCATCTGAGAAACTGGCGGTCGCCAGGGACTATGCAGCGCAGTTGTTCAACGCATATCCGGCCATCGACAGCATCATCGTAACCGGCTCGGTTGTCAGGGGACAGGACATTCCGGTGAGCGATGTCGATATGGGATACGTGGTCAAAAAAGGGTCGCCGGCCCTGCCCATTCAAAAAGGCGTTCACCAGGGCGTGTACCTCGATATCGAGCCGCTTTATGTAGAAGATCTGGCGCTCGACACGATCGCAAACGATGCGTATGTGCTGGGATACATTCGAGATGCGTTGATCCTGCACGACCGCTGCGGCCATATGGCAGACCTCAAGGAGCGGATCGAAAAAGAAGGGGGAAATGCGGCACACAAGCGCGAACAACTGGCAGCCATACGCCAGTCGGCGGCGAGGAACGGCGATGACTTTGCCCGGGCTGTCCAAGAACATGACGCGCCGGAAATCTGTCGTTCGGTCATTTTCGCCCTGTGGTGTTTTTCCGAGTGGCTGCTGGTGAAACACGACAGACCGCCCGGCGGGTTCAGATGCCTGTCACGGTTAAAGCTGGCCAACACCGATGCCTTTATCCAGATCGCCGCCTTTCAGGATTCGCTGCAAAAGGACAGCACGCGCCTTGGGCGATTTTACCCCCTTGTTGCTCAAGGCATAAAGGCTGACACATTCCATGTCCAAAAATACACCTGGATGAACCAACACGGTTTCAAGGACGAAGCATTTCACATGCTCTGGATTTTGCTCGGATTGGACATCAAGGGTGAAAAGAACGAGCACAATCGCAAGCTGGCGGAATTGTGGTTGAAAGAACTGGCGTGGGATGAGGCTGTGTTGCGACACAAAGCCGGCGAGTTACAGGACTTGTTTCGTACATATGACCTATAGCGGCCACCACGTGTGGCCACCACGAGAATCAATTCTCGTGCTGATACAGAAAATGCGTTGAAACGCATTGTAGAGCATCGTAGAATCCGTTTTAACGGATTTTTCGTATCAGCTGATGAATTCATTCGTCAGCACTGTGACCCGGTGCTCGACCGGCACAGCGGGTTCAACATCCTTGACTTGGCACCTCCAGGCGAGTATAATCCGAATTCTGAATGGATGTCTAGACAAACCGGGTTTTTGACAAAAACCCGGTTTGTTGAATCAGTTTTGATACAGACCCTTGAGGATTTGGATGCTGGATCACCTTTTCGGACGCGGCGCGGCACGCCATTCACAGGCCGGGCGCGCCCACTTGACAAAAATAATGACCCTGGTCGTGCTGCTGTGCAGCCTGGGGATAGCGCTGCTGGTCGTCGCCGGCAGCATACGCTATGGTGGGTTCGATGGATTCGTGCTGCGCGTGCGCGCCGAAATCGCCTCTTACCGCCCCCACCCGTCACTCGTACCCACACCGATCGGCTACGATGCCGAGAGTGTGGCGGTTATCCTGTCGCCGACACCGGCGTTGTCAAAAACAACGCTGCCCTCACCGACGCCTACCCGGCCCGACACGCCGACGCCGGGGCAAGCACCGGCACAGCCGCCGACCGCCACGCCGCCGCCGACCGTGACCCCCACACCGACCCTGACCTCAACGCCGACCGTGACCCCCACACCGGCCTACCGGCCGGCAAGAGAATTCGTCGAGCTGCAGGGGCTGGTGCACATGTGGCAGACGTGGAACAACTGCGGGCCGGCGACGCTGGCCATGGACCTCAGCTACTTTGCCTGCTCGATCGACCAGGCCGACGTGGCGGCCGAAATGCGCCCGAACCGGGAAGACAAGAACGTCAGCCCGGACGAACTGGCCGCCTTTGCCCGATCCCAGGGGTTGGAGGCGTTGGTGCGGGTCAACGGCAGCGCCGAACGGCTGCGCCTGCTGTTGAGCAACGACCTGCCGGTGATCGTCGAAACCTGGGTCGAAGAAGAGCCGGACGACGGGCTGGGACATTATCGCCTTTTGACCGGGTACGACGACGTGGCGCAAGAGTGGATCGCCTACGACTCGCTTGTCAGCGCCGGGGTGGAGGCCGATCGGCCCTATGCCGGCATCCGTCTCGGCTACGACCAGACGGCGCGCTGGTGGGCGGTGTTCAACCGCGTCTACGTCGTGATCTATACCAGCGAGACGGCGCCGGTCGTGCGCGGCATTCTGGGCTCCGACTATGACGAAACAGCCATGTGGCAGCGCGCGCTGCAGTCGGCCGAACAAGAGGTGCAGCAGTCGCCGAAAGATCCTTTTGCCTGGTTCAACCTGGGCACGGACCTGGTGGCGGCGGGCGAGTTCGAGCGCGCAGCCTCGGCCTACGACCAGGCACGGACGATCGGCCTGCCGTGGCGCATGCTGTGGTACCAGTTCGGCCCCTTTAGCGCCTATTATCACAGCGGCCGGCACGAGGAACTGATCGCCCTGGCCCGGGCCACGATCGCCGTCACCGGGCAGGTCGAAGAGCTCCACTATTGGTTGGGCATGGGCCTGCGTGCGACCGGCGATGCAGAGGGCGCAGCAGCCGAGGCCTTTCGCCGCGCGCTGTCCCTGAACGGCAACTATGTCGAGGCCGCCGAAGCATTGGCCGGCGCGACAGCCGAGATCGGAGAATAGCGCCCATGCAAGATCGCCGCAAACACCTGGCACGCAATACCCTGCTGGTTGCCGTTTCATTTGGCTTTGCCGCGGCCGCCGGGCTGCTGCGCAATGCGATCATTGCCCGGCAGTTCGGGATCGGCGCCCGGCTTGACGCCTACTATGCCGCGTTCAAGCTGCCCGATTTCCTGTTTACGGTCGTGGCCGGCGGATCGTTGGCCACGGCATTCGTCCCCGTCTTTGCCGAATTTCTGGCCCGAGGCGACCGGGAGGGCGCGTGGCGGATGAGCAGCGCGATCACCAACCTGGTCGTGATCGTCGTCAGCGTGCTGGCCCTGCTCGCCGGCCTGCTGGCCCCCTGGCTGGTGCGCGTCCTGGTCGCGCCCGGCTTTGACGCCCCGGCGCAGGCGGAAACAGCAGCCGTGATGCGCCTGGTGCTGGTCTCGACCGTGATCTTTGGGATCAGCGCCGTGCAGACCAGCGCCCTGCACAGTTTCAAACACTTTTTGCTGCCGGCATTGGCCCCGGTCGTTTACCCGCTGGGCATCGCCGCCGGCGCATGGTGGTTGGCGCCGTCCTGGGGCGTGCGCGGGCTGGCAGTCGGAGCGATCATCGGCGCGGCACTGCACCTGGCGATCAAGGTGCCGGCCCTGCTGCACTATGGCTTTC
>JAFGJF010000049.1 GCA_016929205.1 Anaerolineae bacterium | reverse complement strand
GGTGTCGAATGGGCTGTCGACCAAAACGTTGACGTGATCAATCTCTCGCTTGGTGGCACTAGCAGCAGTGATGGGACGGATGCCCTGTCTATGACCTGCAACGCCGCCGTCGCGCAGGGAATCGTCGTGTGTATCGCTGCAGGAAACTCGGGACCCGGTTCGAGAACAATTGGTTCGCCGGGCGCTGCCGCCGACGTGATTACGGTTGGCGCTACCGATCGCAGCGACGGCATTGCCAGATTCTCATCACGAGGTCCAACGGCAGATGGGCGCACGAAACCCGACATTTGCTTTCCGGGGACAGATATCGTCGCCGCTCGTGCCGCGAACACCAGCATGGGTCAGCCTCTAGGCAATCACTACACGGCTGCTTCGGGAACGAGCATGGCCACGCCACATATAGCCGGGCTAGCCGCATTGTTGCTTCAAGCTAACCCCGATCTGACACCGGCGCAAGTGAAAACAGCGCTTATGGATACGGCATTGAATCTGGGACTGGATCCGAACACGCAGGGTGCTGGCCGCGCGCAAGCCGAACAAGCCTTCCGCGCCATCCAAGGCGAAGAGCCACCAGAAGAAGAACCGCCCGATGATGGGGAAACGCCTGATACCCCAGTCGAGAAAGGATGCCTGCCCACGTTTTTGATTCCGATCGTCGGCAGCATCGTAGGCAACTGAACCAAGAACGCTGTTCGCGCCAAGTCGCCCAAAAAGGATGCAGCAAAACAGCAATTCTCAATATGACTTGGAATGTGACCGGAATAGAGGCTTTAGCCGGTTTTTGAGTGCCAAACCACACGGGCTGAAGCCTCAACTCCACCCAATTGAGAATTGCTGGCGGCAAAATTGCATGCTCGTACCGGGCGTGTTATAATGGATCTCGCTTGAATCCAACTTGATATCGCCGGACAATCTACACGCACGTAGGTGCGATGAGTCCCTATCTATTCAATCTGGAGGAAAAATGGTCAGTCAAGAACTGTTGGACATTCTCCGTTGCCCAAATTGTGTGCGCAACGGTCCGGAAGCAGGATTGCTCGAGCACAAAGGGAATTGGCTCATCTGTCAAGATTGCAGCCGCAAGTATCCCATCCGCGACGACATCCCGGTGATGTTGATCGAGGAAGGTACACGTTTTATGGATATCCCGGCACAAGAGCTGCCCGAGATTCCCCCACCAGAAGAACACAAGCCACTGCCAGCAGCCCCCTCTATCCCATCATCCTTTGGTGACCGGCAAAAGCTGATCCTGATATTGGTCGGCGCAGCCCTAGGCATCGGATTGTTCATCCTTTTGATCGCCTTGTTGAAAAAGAAAAGCTCAGATTGCTGCGATTGATCAGAGCATGCATCAAAAAAGACCCGAGTTTGTCGTGATCACGACAAACTCGGGTCTTTTGTTTCCCATCCAGCCAATCGTCTCAATCAAAGTCCGTTGGCCACTCTGTTACGAATCTGCTCGTATCTTTCAATCTCAAAGGGATTCTCGGTATAGGTCAGCCCACTTTGGGCCAGAGCCTGCAACCGCTGCGACCATTCGAGCCATTTTGGTACCAACTTGTTTCCTCCTCGATGCCTTTAGCAATCCCGAATGCGTTCAACACAGGCACCCAACGTTTTGAGCCTTGCTTCAATGCGCTCGTATCCCCGATCGATCTGGTTGATGTTGCTGATTCGACTGGTTCCATCGGCACATAACGCCGCGATCAGCAGGGCCATACCGGCACGGATATCCGGGCTTGAAAGGTGCGCACCATGCAATCTGGATGGGCCAATGACCACTGCACGATGGGGATCGCACAGCACAATTCGAGCTCCCATGCTGATCAACTTGTCGGCAAAGAACAGGCGGCCCTCAAACATCTTTTCCCAAATCAACGCCGTGCCCCGGGCCTGCGTGGCAATAACAAGGGCAATACTCATCATGTCGGTAGGAAAATGTGGCCAGGGACCGTCGTCGATCTTGGGGGTGGCCCCTCCCCAGTCAGAACAGATACAGAGATCCTGATTGTCCGACACCAACACATCATCACCTTGATATGTGATACGTACGCCAAGACGTTCGAGCATCAATCGCATCATGTGCAAATGCTGCACACCTGCGTTTTTGATCCTTAGCGCGCCGCCGGTTGCGGCTGCCAGGCCGATAAAACTGCCGACTTCGATGTGATCGGGGCCGATCGTCCATTCGGCCCCGTGCAATTTGTCAACGCCATGGATAGTGAGCTTGTTGCTGCCAATCCCCTCAATCTGTGCCCCCATCAAGTTCAAAAACCGGGCCAGTTCCTGAACGTGAGGCTCGCTGGCCGCGTTGTAAATCACAGTTGTGCCCTTGGCCATCGAAGCAGCCATCAAGGCGTTTTCAGTCCCCGTCACGCTGGCCTCATCAAGAAAGATAAAATCGCCGTGCAGTTCGTTAGCCCGGATGGTATAGCCACCATCGATCTCGATCTCGGCTCCCAAAGCCTGAAAAGCATGCAAATGGGTATCGACCCGGCGCCGTCCGATAATATCACCGCCGGGCGGCGGCAGCGTGATTTGGTGACAACGCGCCAACATCGGCCCTGCAAAAAGAATAGAAGCGCGGATTTCCTCACACAAAATTGAATCCAAAGTCGTACGCACAATATTCTCGGCTTGCAGCGCCACGCTATGCTCTTGCAGCCAATCCACCTTGACCCCCACGTCCACCAGAATCTCGAGCATGGTCTGAACATCGCGGATTTGAGGGACGTTATCCAGTACGATGCGCTCATCGGTAAGCAGGCAGGCGGCCAACAATGGCAATGCGGCGTTTTTGTTGCCAATGGGCGTCACCTCGCCGCAAAGAGGGTGACCTCCCTCAATGATCAATTCAGACATGGATATACTCCTATCTCGATGATGTGTCCCTGGCAACGCGCTCACATCCTGCACCAAAAAACCGTTCGTGACACAAGATGATCTGCATCACGAATGCTTCCTGTTCTAGCCTGCTCGAACCGGCGTCACCAAACGCACCAAATATATCAGACATACGGCTGAAAGGCAAACCAATGACCCAAGCCAGCCAAACACATTGTATAATATGACCAGGTTTCGGTCAAGGAAATGCAGCACATTTTGCCCTATGGCTCGCCAGCACTTGGTCAGCATTTGGCCGTCGATTGGTCTACTCGCGTTCTCTCCATCAATATGGACGGCCGATCTCACAAGATTTGATGCTTGATAGTCTGCACATCATGGTGTATAATAGTCACATTGTGACCTTGCGCCAGCCTCATTCGTTTCAAAACTGGTAGGCCGGGCACAGGGGGGAGAAAAAGAGTGGCGCCTATCATCGACCAGCATACCTTGGATTTTATCAGTCACAGTGCCGATCAAACACGGCGTCTGGGAACCCGGTTAAGCCAACTGCTTACCGGTGGTGAGGTGCTGCTCTTGACCGGAGAACTTGGAACGGGCAAGACGTGCCTGGTTCAGGGGATCGGACAAGGCCTGGGAATCGAGGAACGCATCACCAGTCCAACATTCACATTGATTAACGAATACGTAGGAACGCGATCGACTTTGTATCACGTCGATCTATATCGGATCGCTGACGTAAAGGCGACGCTGACTTTGGGATTGGATGAGTACCTCTATGGTGATGGCATATGCGCTATCGAATGGGCCGAACGAATCCGCTCGATCTGGACTGAAGAATATTTGCTTATCAGCCTGCGCCATATCGATGAAACAAAACGTGGCATTGCCTTGCGACCAGTGGGGCATCGATACGAGCGCTTGGTCGAACGCTATAAACACGAAGCGTTTGGCATTCAATGACTGCTGGTGGATATGACAAACAAACCTCTCTTGCTGGCAATTGACACAGCCACCCATTTTGCCGGGCTGGCTCTCTATGATGGCGATACCGTTCTCGCCGAGTCATGCTGGCTATCAAGAAATAATCATTCGGTTGAGTTGATGCCGGCATTGGTCCGCATGCTCGAACAGCAAAAGCTCAACGCAAATGACCTGGCTGTCGTTGCCGTCGCTATTGGGCCAGGATCGTTTACGGGCTTGCGCATCGGCCTGAGCACGGCCAAAGGATTGGCAAAAGCAATCAGCATTCCCATCCTTGGCATTCCAACCCTGGACATCTTGACCGTTTTGGGATCGCAAAGAACAATAAAATCTGTCGCACCTGAATCGAAAAATCGAGAGCGTCCTGTATTACCCAGCATCGACCGGATGCTCAATTTCCGACCTCCCGAACAACGCAGATCCCTTCTGGCAGCCATCCAGGCTGGCCGAGAGCGATTTTGTGCAGCCCAATATGAGTACCGTAACGAACAGTGGAAACAACACGGCGGATTGCACCTCACAACGCTTGACGGTTTGGTTCAACTGATCACAGGGCGAACACTGGTCTGTGGTGAGTTGAGTAAGGAAGATATGATCTATTTTTCCAAGCACGTCCAAGCCGATGTGGTCTTTGCAGCCCCATCGCAGACCATGCGGCGACCGGCCTGCCTGGCCGAACTGGCATGGCAAAGATTCAAACGCGGCGAACAGGACGACTTGTCTTCACTGACGCCCATTTATCTCAAAAGCGCACAGTCCTAAATGTCACAGATCATGCTGCCGCAAGACTTTCCTTTCGATGATCCATCCCTGCCCTATTGTGTCAATTTGATGGAGGTAGACGATCTCGAGCAAGTCATAAAAATCGAACAGGTTGCCTTTTCAGCGCCATGGCCTGCGTCAGCATACCGTTACGAGCTGACAAAAAACGATCTGTCAACCTATCTTGTCCTCAGACAACGACATCCGCCTCCTATGCCACCCAAACAGCACTTTTTCCGCCGCAAGCCGCAGCCCTCTATCCTGGCATATGGTGGATTCTGGGTTATGGTCGATGAAGCGCACATCAGCACCATCGCTACACTTCCCGAGTGGCGCGGCCACGGCTTGGGCGAGATGATACTCGTCGCTATGATCGATGCCGCCATCCTGCGCAAAGCAATCCTTGTCACACTTGAAGTCCGTGTGTCGAACGAGGTGGCACAAAACCTGTATCACAAATACCATTTCGCCGTCGTTGGTCGACGCAAAGGATACTATCACGACAACAACGAAGACGCGTTGATTATGACTACTCCTAGAGTGGATGATGCTGATTTCCTTGAGGAATATCATCACCTCAAATTGGAACTGGAACGTCGTCTCACAGAATAGAAAAGGAAAAGGGCTATGGTGCAAAAAATGCAACCCGATGGCACACCCTATAACACATTGGAGAGAAATCTCGGGCGTTTGGCGATCACGATGTTGATCTTTGCAATCTATGATCTGGCCATTGCCCTGCTAACCTTGTTGTGGCCAAGGTTGATTGTACAGATCAGCAAGACCGTGCACGAGCCATTCTATTTTCTCCCTTTGATCCATATCACGTTTTCTTGCTTTTGCATCCCCGCCTGGATGGACACCAAACGAAACATTGTCATCGTCGCAAGCGCGATCATTGCTCGCGTCATTTATGCCGGGATTGTATTCGCTTTGGTGCTTGTCGGCAGTTTGCCTCCGGCTCTGGCCGTTTTGGGCGGCATCAGTTTGATCTTTGCCATTATCCACTATGTCTTTTTGCGTTTGAGCGATTTCGGATTGTGGGAAGTTGTGAGCAGAGCAGGAAATCCTCCGGGAATGCGCCGATAGAGCAAGGCGATGCACCGATAGAACAAGGCGATGCGCCGATAGAACAAGGCGATGCGCCGATAGAGCGAGGCGATGCGCCGATAGAGCAAGGTGATGCGCCGATAGGACGAGGCGGATGCGCAAGTAAAACAGGTATGGAGGACAGGCTTGTCGTCACAAACAGTAGAACGGACGTTTATCCCTTTATCGACTCAACGCCGCAATATTCGCTTTGTTGCTTTCGACGGTATGGCGATTGGCTTGATGTCTGCCGCGGCATCTTTTATCTCAGTTTTTGTCATCCGTCTAGGAGCAACCCCCCTTTGGGTCGGTTTGTTATCCTCCATTCCGGCTTTTATCAGCCTCACGATGGCCATTCCCTGGGCACAGTTTGCGGCCAGACAGACAAAACCACAACGCGTATTCGCCATCGCGCGCGCGTACGCACACGCTGTCTATATCCTGCTGGCAGTGATCCCGTTTTTTATCACTCAGAAATGGGTCGCCCAGATCATCGTCATCGTCTGGTCGCTCGCCGCGTTGCCTGGCAGCCTGCAAAATGTCATGTTTTCCATTGTGATGGGGTATTCGGTATCGCCTGACCGCCGTTCGTTCCTGATGAGCCGCCGTTGGATGTTTATGGGCATCGTCCAGATCGCATCTATGCCTCTGATCGGCCAACTCATCGAACGCGTGCAGTTTCCACTCGGCTACCAGATCGCGTTTGGAATCAATATCATCTTTGCTGTAGGCGCATACTATTTTGGCAACCAGCTTGACGTTCCGGAACGGGAACGCGTCGAGCCGCCCAAAAGTGCACCCTTGCTGGGGCGGATCAAACAAAGCCTGGTCGAAATCTGGGAAGCAAAGGCATTTCTAGCCTTTATCAGTGGGCGAGCGATCCGCAACCTGGGCATTGCTATGGTTTCGGCCATCATCCCTATCTACTGGGTTAATCACCTTTACGCCTCAGATGCATGGGTGGGCTACTTTAACACTGCTCTCTCGGCAGCCACCCTGCTTGCGTATCTGCCCTGGGTGCGGCTAAAACACAAGATCGGCACCTGGCAAACGCTGCTTTTGTCCGTGCTGGGTACTTCACTTTATCCTGCTTTGCTGGCCCTCACGCGTTCGCCCCTCGCCGTCTTGCCGGTCATCGCGTTCCAAGGAATGGCCGGTGCGGGCCTCAATCTGGCTTACTTTGATACACTGCTCGACACCTGCCCGCCGGACAGGCAAGAACGGTTTATCGCGATCAATGTCACCGCCGTCAATATCACCAGTTTCCTCGGACCAACCATCGGCGCAGGCCTGCTGGCCATCATGCCCATCCGCTGGGTTCTGGTCAGCGGGTCAGCAGTGGCGCTGATCGGATTGGCGATTTTCATCTTTGTCGGCATAGGCAAAAAAACCCGCGTTGAAGGAACGCCCTAGGAGCCGAGATGCAACGCCCTAACATCCTGTTCATCCACACCGATCAACAGCGCTGGGACGCGCTTGGAGCCAACGGCAACAGCCAGATCATCACACCCAACCTCGACAAGCTGGCGCTGGAAGGGATCAACCTGGATCACTATTTCGTGCAAAACCCGGTCTGTATGCCCAGTCGAATCAGCTATTTGAGCGGGCTATACCCCAGCACGTTGGGTATCCTGCGCAATGGCATCCCCGTGCCGGAAGACACGATCACGCTGCCCCACTTGCTAGGAAACTATGGCTACGCCAGGGCCAATATCGGCAAGCTGCATTTTTTGCCGCACGCGAACCGCGATCATCGCGATCCACACCCTGGCTATGGATTCACCCACCTCGAGATCTCGGACGAACCGGGATGTTACGAGGACGCTTATCGCGCCTGGGTGCGTCGCAAAGCGCCAGAGCAGTTGGATCACATCAGCGTTGGGCTGCCCCCTGCCGCCAACACCTGGTACGAAACCATGGGCATCCGCGATACGGTCAGACACCGTGTGCAAGGCGCACGTTTTGACTTTAAGGGCGCCATCCCGTTTTCAGGCGAGGATGCATTCACGCACAGCGCCTTTGTCGCCGAACAGACCATCACTTTTCTCAAACAGCACCAAGACGCGCCGTTTCTGTGCATCGCCGGGTTCTACTCACCACACTCCCCTTGGGTCGTTCCCCAAACCTACCTGGATATGTACGATCCCATTGCACTCACCTTGCCTGCGTATCCAGAGGACATAGAGGCCAAGCGCCACACGACCATTTGCAGCGATGAGCAGTTGCGCTCGGCAAGACACGGCTACTATGCCATGATCAGCGAAGTCGATCATTGGGTTGGCAGCATTTTGGCCTGCCTGGACGACCTGGGGCTGAGAGACAACACGATCGTCATCTTTACCTCCGATCATGGCGAGTGGCTGGGGGAACACCTGCGCTATGGCAAAGGGTACCCGGCGCACGACTGTATCAGCCGCGTGCCGTTCATCATCCGCTGGCCCAAAGGCCTCAAGCTGCCGGGGCGAACCTTCTACGAGCTCGTCGAAGCAGTGGACATCGTGCCAACGCTGCTTGACTGTGCAGGCATTCCGGTACCCTACCCCCTGCAAGGACAGTCCCTGCTGCCTATGTTGGAAAACCGCCCTCTGAACGCTCGCGGCTCGGCTCTGACCGAGATGGAAGGGACAAAAACACTGCGCGTGGATGGCTTTCGTTATGTCGCCCACGACGACGGCCAGGAACACCTCTACAATCTGGCTCAGGATCCTGCCGGCTATCGCGATGTCGCTGCCGACCCGGCCTACGCGCCCAAGCTGGCCGAACTGCGCCATACGCTGCTGCAACGATTGATGCAAAACAAACGCCCGCGCCGTCGTGTGTGGGCCTATTGATCTTGCTTGGAGGAAATAATATGACTGTACGCAATTCTTCCGCTCGCATCGCTACCGTCTGCCAAAACGGACAGTTTTATCCCTCAATTGAGCAGAATCGAGAACACGTTCTGAACTTGCTCGATCTGGCGCTGGCCAACAAACCCGATCTGGTCTGCCTGCCTGAAACCTTTACCACGGTTTCGGCCGCCGGCAGCGCCTGCGACCTGGCCGAACCCGTGCCCGGTCCCACAGTTGAACTTGTTTCCCGGCGAGCCAACAAACATCATTGTTACATCATCTGCCCGATCAAGACCAGGCGCAATGGCCAATGCTGGAATTCGGCCATTATCGTTGGCCGGCAGGGCGAGATCGTGGGCATCTATGATAAAGCGCAGCCGGTGACGACCACGCCCGATTATACCGATATGGAAAACGGGATCACCCCCGGTCCCACCCCGCCGCCGGTCTTTGATCTCGACTTTGGCAGGATCGGCATCCAGATCTGTTTTGACGCCGGATTCCCGGAGAGCTGGCAGGCGTTAGCCGATCAGGGCGCGCGGCTGGTTCTCTGGCCGTCGGCGTACAACGGCGGTTTTCCGTTACAGGTCTATGCCTATCTGCACCACTTTTACGTGGTCTCTTCTGCGCGTACCGACAGCTCGCGAATCATCGATCCGCTGGGGCAGATCAGGCTCAAGACCGATCAACGTCTCAACGTGATCTATGACGACATCAATCTCGATTTTTGTGTCTGCCATTGGGATTTCAACTATAGCATCCCGGACCGAATAATGGAAAAGTACGGCGAGCGCGTCGAGATCCGCTCCGACCGCGACAGCGCGCATTTTATGATCGAGCCGAAGGATAAAACGGTGACCATCGCCCAACTGGAACAAGAATTCGGCTTTGAATCAACATTCGTGTACCATCGACGTTACCGCGAAGCCTATCCCATGCTCAGAGAGGGCCGAACGCCCGCACCACAGGTTGCTGCGCACGGCGTTCGCCCACCATATGCCAAGGAGAATAACTTGTGAAAACGATAACCGAACCGAAACGTGACATTCCCGTCGTCGCCGAAGCCGATATCGTCGTTGCCGGCGGTGGACCCGGCGGCCTGCCGGCAGCAATTGCCGCAGCAAGGCAGGGCGCACGCGTGCTGCTGATCGAGCGCTATGGTTTTTTGGGCGGTCTCGCGACCGCCGGACTGGTTGCCCCTATCCTGGGACACACCGCTTCCGAAAGCCATACCCCGATCGTCAAAGGACTGTTGAAAGAAATGACTGAACGAATGCATACCCTGGGCGGCGCGCCAAGCTGGGAAGCGGCCTGCCAGGAATGGGGCATTCGCTTTGATGCCGAGGCATTCAAATACGTCGCCGATCAAATGGTACAAGAAGCTGGCATCAACCTGTTGCTGCACACCCTGGTCGCCGATGCCGTCGTCGAGGATGGACGGATCAGAGCGCTGGCTGTCGAAACCAAGTCAGGACGACAGGCTGTCGTGGGAAAAGTCTTTATTGACGCCACCGGTGATGCCGACGTCGCATTTCGCGCCGGCGCGCCAACCACGCACGGGCGCGACTTTGATGGCCGCGTCGAATCGATGGGCTCGTTCATTCACATCGGTGGCATCGAAGGGATCACAGCAGAGCAAAAAGCGGCAGCCGGCGAAGCGCTGCGCCAGGCGATGGGCGCGGGCAGATTTCGCCTCTACAACAGCGGGTTTAGCGGCAGCAACGACATGCACCCCGACCATTTTTCGCCCAACATGACCCGCTGGCCCGGTAGTTCGACCCAGGTTTGCGATCTGACCGAGGCCGAAGTCGGCATTCGCGATCAGGTGTGGCAAGTGATCGCCTTTCTCAAGCAGCAACCCGGATT
>JAFGJF010000396.1 GCA_016929205.1 Anaerolineae bacterium | reverse complement strand
GACCGCCTGCCAATCGCTGCCATCCCAGCATCTTGCATAAATCTCGTTGTTCCCGGCGCCATCGTCGCGCCAGGCTACGCAAGGTGTGCCATCCGGCGCGATGGCCAACGAAGGACGGACCGAGCTGCCGTCACCGCCGCTGATCCCGCCACCGCTGGCTGAGCCCGCCCCCACCTCTTGCCAACTGCCCCCAACCCAGCGCCGCACGTATATCTCGTAAGACCCACTACTATTATCAAACCAGGTGACGTAAGGTGTGCCGTCTGGCGCGACGGCCATCGCCGGATGCACCGAGTTGCCGGCATTGTCACTGATCCCGCCACCGCTGGCCGAACCTGCCCCCACTTCTTGCCAACTGCCCCCAACCCGGCGCCGCACGTATATCTCATCGTCTCCACCACTGCCGTCGCGCCAGGCGATGTAAGGTGTGCCATCCGGCGCGATGACCAGCGATGGATCCGCCGAACTGCCAACGTTGTCGCTGATCCCCCCACCGCTGGCCGAACCAGCGCCCACCTCTTGCCAACTGCCCCCGACCCAGCGCCGGACATAGATCTCGGCATCTCCGCCGCCAAAATCCCACCATGCGACGTAGGGTGCGCCATCCGGGGCAACGGCCAGCGATGGGCTCCACGAGCCCGTGCCGTTATTGCTGATCCCATCACCGCTGGCGGAACCGGCCCCGACCTCTTGCCAACTGCTGCCGCTCCAGCGCCGGACATAGATCTGGGCATCCCCGTCCTCGTAATTATGCCAGGCGACGTAGGGCGTGCCATCCGGCGCGATGGCCAGTGATGGGTGCCACGACGCGCCCTCATCGTCACTGATTCCCCCGCCGCTGGCGGAACCGGCCCCGACCTCTTGCCAACTGCTGCCGCTCCAACGCCGTATATAGATCTCTTCACTTGTCTCACCATAGCCATACCAGGCGACGTAGGGCGTGCCATCCGGCGCGATGGACAGCGACGGATATGACGAGTTGCCGTCGTCATCGCTGATGCCACCTCCTATCGCCGAACCGATCCCAACCTCGTACCAGCCGGGCAGGATGCCGGTTGTAAACTGCCAAACCGGTCCCGCCGTCACCCCACCGCGCGCATCCTTGGCCACCACCTGCCAATAATAGTGCTTGCCCTGGGCCAAGACAGCCAGGCGGCAAAGGGTGCCGGTCACACCATCGCAGACCAGTTCGTCCGGCGTCTCGTCGTCCGCCTCCAGGTAGACATCATAGAACACCGGGTCGGCGTCTGGGTCGCCGCCGCTCCAAGCCTGATCGACACGGGTGCTCTGGTCGAGCGCGCCGTCGGCAGGCTGGGGAGCAGTGGGCTGAAAAGGCGGATCGTTGGCCGGCTCGCTGCCGGCGACGGCGCTGCTCAAAGCCAGCGGAAGGTAGACAAAACACCGGGGATCGGGATGCTGGGCCACGTAAAGCGAGCGTTCGCCGTACCGCGACCAACTCGTACCAGAGCCCGAACCGGCCACCGCCAGCGCTCGGAACAGATACGTGCCTTCAACCCAGGTCTGGGAACCCGGCAGCGTATTGCCATACACACCATCGTTAGCCTGACCGTCGGCATCCGTACCGCTGTCATAAAGCGGCAAAGAAAAGACAGCAGCAGAGGGCGACACGACCTCGACTCTGACGACAGCGCCCAGGATCGGCTGTTCGTCGGACAGACTAACCGCGATCTGGATCGACTCGGTGGTGAGATAGCCCGGCCTGTCCAGGTAGACGTGCATCGTCAGCCCCGTTTGCCCGGCAACCATGGCCGTATACGACGCTTGATCGTCCGGGCCGGCCGTGCCTCCGCCCGACGCAGCAATCGAACCGCCGGCGATTCTGATCTTCCAGACGCCGGCCACCAGCGACGGCGTCTGGATCCGGTAATAGGCATAGGTTGGGCCAGCGACATAGTCAGTGTTCGGATCCGACGCGGCCGTCGCTGCGTTGACGGGATTTCCATCGGGATCGATCAAGGTCAAATCCAGGGTGCTGGCACTGTTGGACCAGCTCACGGAAAACGTCGCCTCGAAAACGGTCGCATCAACGGCCACGCGCTTGGTCTCCATGGCTCCTTCTCGGACGGCGCCGCTCTCGGAAAACAGAACCTGCTGGCCGCTCACCGCACCGGCGATCGTGCTGTAAATGCCGCCCAACCGGCAATCGGCCTCGGCAGCCATACTGAATGTCCCGCCCGTTTTTGAGGCGATGTCCATCAACAGCGCCTGGTCCGAAGCCGGGCCCAACGCGACGGTGTGCACGACCGTTTTCGTCGACATGATGGCCGGCAAAACACTACTGACGTAAGGCGAGGCATTTTCATAGCCGTCACTGAGCAGGACAATCGACCAGGGATGGGCTGCGTCGCCCTTGGCGGTCAGTTCGCCTTGGCCCTGTTGCAGGCCACTGCCGATCGACGTCCGATCGTCGGCCGTGATCGCGTCGATAGCCGTTTTCGCTGCCGCCTTTGAAGCAGGCGACACCGTCGTCAATCCATAGTTCACGTCGGCATCATTGGAAAAACTGATCACGCCAATCTGATCGTCGTCGTGCATCAAGTCGACGAACGTTTTGGCCGCCGCCTTGGCCGGTTCCATATAATTTGAAGACGCCATGCTGCCGGAACGGTCAATCACCAGAATGGCGTCGACGTTATTCGTCGCTGCGTAGCGGACAGCGCCCGTCGATACCGCCGACTGGACAGCCGTGACCGCCAGGTCATACAGCCCGTTGGCAGTCTGGGCTGGTGGCATCACCTCCAGGACAGACGTCACCGAACCTTCGTACAGAGTGACAATCGTGCCGTTCTTGCCGCCCACCTGCACGGCCAGGCTGTCGATTTTCAAACCGGCCGAAGGGAGAACGACCTCGATCACGATCTTGGCCGGCTTGCTGCTCGGTCCGGCAAAAGCCGGACGCTGCGGTGTCGGCGCGATGAGACACACCCGGGTATCCGCCTCGTGATCGTTGAAAATGGCGCACATCTCTGCCCGGTAGCCGTACTCTTTGTCGAACCACCCATCCCAGACATCCTGCAAGACACACCTGTGCGTGGCATCAACAGCGTCAAATACATCCCAGATCTCGTCGGCTCCAGCGCCCAAGTGATCGCGCCCGTCCGAATGCGCATCAAAGACGTCCCACAGCGCTCCCGCCACCGCCCCCTCGTTGTCACTGCCTCGCGCTGTGGGGCCCGGGCTTTCCAGATCGACGCTCGAATGTGTGCTCTTGGTATTGTCGACCAGGTGCGGATCGTTGCGGACGGCGCAGGAGAAAAAATGAGCCCACCCCTCCGACCAGGCAAGCTGCTTGCTCTGTTCGAGTATCAGCGGCCCTCCATCCTGGCCCCTGGGTCGCGTTCTGAAATAATTATCATAGGTGCTCGTCCAGCGATGCGTGCCCCCCAAAGACTTGTCGTGCGCGTATTTGTCCATCACAAAGTGACCATACTCGTGCAGCAAAATGTCGTCGTCATATTCATCCGGATCATTTACGTCTCCCAGGACATAAATCTCGTCCAGGTTGGAATCATAGTACGTGCCACCGGTTCCCCCGCTTTCCCATCTGGCCGTGATTTTGTCCGGGGCTGTTGTGAACCCATCTACAAACTGATACCCGTCGAGCAAAACGTCCAGAATGTTGTAAACGCCGTTGCTGGTGCTGGGCGACAGCGTGCCGATGTCGAGCAAGCCGCCCCCCCAATCCGTCCACGTTTTTGTCGTGAACGTATACAAGAGACCGCCTGGGGTCTGCACTTGAGCAGCGACATTATCCGCCTTGAGCCTGACGTAAATATCCCTTCCCCCCTCCCCGGGCCCGTCGTCGTTGTCGTCCACGTAAAAGACAAACCCCCCAAGCTCGTCCGTCGTCGTGCTGCCCAAAGAGACGTCGGCCCCATCCTCTTTGTCCAGGACTTCGACCCAGGCACGCCGGATCGGTTTCATCGGTTTGACACCGGTAAAGCCATGTAGATGGTCGTACGCCTTGTCCTGATACTGGAAACAGCCTTGTACCACAAACCCGTCCAGTGGCCCGACACCTTGCTGGGCAGAAGACTGTCCGGTGTCGATCACCTGTGCCGTGTCCGCCACCGGCACGCCCAGCGGCGATTCGTGGCTCTGGATCGAGCCGCCTTCACGGATGTGGAAAAACAGGACATCCTCACTCGCAAAGACCCCATCCGGGCTCCGAGTCAAAGCCCACGCGCTGATCGTCCAATCGCCTTCGCCGGGAAAAGCAATCTCGGCCTCGAACAACCTGGTTTCGTCTTGAGCTATGCTTCCCTGCCAGGCTTGCGATCCGCCCAGGTGTTCCACACCGGCAGGAATAGAGAATCCCACCTCAATATCCGGGGCATCGATCATAGGTGTGACACGGAAGGACAGCGCTACCGGTTCTCCCAGGGAAGGAGCAGAGGCAGTCAATTCGACCCGGATGGGCTGCTCGGGTTTTCCGGCAACAGTGTCTGCCGGTCGCAAAAGAGCGGGCCGACGCACCGGCAGCAAGATCACCAAGATGAACACCAACGAGTTGGCGATCCGGCACCGCCATAATCGAGAAAGGTGCTGTGGCATCATACACTCCCCTCATCTTGGCGATTTCACGGTAACACGATCTGTCAGAACCGGCAGCATCTTGGATGCCAACAGTTCCGCCTCGACAACAAGCCTGCAAATCTGACGTGAGGGTACTTTGAGAAAAGCAACGTGACAAAAAAGAGGCAGGACAGAAAAACGCGCTGCACTGGATCAATATTATAAAAATAACTGCGCAAAAAGGCAAATTGAGGAATGGCGATCCCTCATCAGCCATTTGCCATGTTTTACATCTTTTGATAAGATAGATTCAAAACCATGTGCGTTCCCGTTCGACGAGCAAAGGGGGCAGGATGCAAAATCCATATGCTGACCTCGAAATCCGGATTCTGAGCCGGCAGGAACAAGGCTACCCGGTCGAGATCACGGTCAACAACGAGCAAGAGTTTCCACGCGGCCACCTCGATCCCGATCTACTGCCCTGGGTGCCGACCGCCGTGCCCGCCGAAGACGGCGAGCGTCTCTTCCGGCGGCTTTTCGCCGATGACGCGCTGAAAACGGCGTGGGCCGAGGTGCGCGGGCAGCATCCCCAGCGCCGGATCCGGCTGCGCATCGACGCCGCCGCCCCTGAACTGCACTCCCTGCCCTGGGAGCTGCTGCGTGAAGTCGATCAAGGCGCGGCGGCCCAGGATGTGGCGGCGGCGACGGCCACACCCTTTTCGCGTTACCTGGCCGGAAAATGGCAGCCGGGCAGCCCGATCCTCAAACGACCGGTCAAGATCCTCGTGGCAATCGCCAATCCCCAGGACCTGGCCGATCACGATGCCGTGCCAATCGACGTGCAGGTCGAATGGCAGGCGCTGCAAGAGGTGTGCGCCGATCTCGACGCCGAATTGACCCTGCTGCCCGCCCCGTGCACGCTGGCGCGCATCGAAAACGAACTCCGAAATGGCGGCTACCACATCCTGCACCTCATCGCCCATGGCCGCTACAGCGAGCGGCGCGGTGCGGCGGCCCTCTACCTGTCCGACGATCAATCGCGCATGGAGCGCGTCCTGGACACCGATTTCGCCGCCATGCTGGCCCGCCAACTGGCCGACATCGACGTGCAGCGCGAAAACAAGCTGCGCCTGGTCTTTTTGGCCAGTTGCCAGGGTGCCACCCGCAGCCCGGCCGATGCCTTTCGTGGTTTTGCTCCCTCCCTGGTCGCAGCCGGCGTGCCCGCCGTGCTGGCTATGCAGGATCTGATCCCGGTGATCACCGCCCAGGCCTTTACCCGCAGTTTTTACAGCCGGCTCTTGCAGCACGGCCTCGTCGACCTGGCTTGCAACGAAGCCCGTTCGTCTCTAATCAGCGACCGGCTGGCTGGCGCGGCGATCCCGGTGCTCTTTATGCGTTTACAATCAGGCCAATTGTTGGGCCAGCGCGGCCGGATCGTCAGCGAACGCGCCGAGCAGTTCTGGCCCTTTCTGCTGGAAAACATCGAACTGGGACAGTGTACGCCCTTTATCGGTCCCCGGATCAATAACGGGCTGTTGCCCGACCGGCAGACGATTGCACAAAAGCTGGCCGAACGCTTTGAATACCCGTTGCCCGACTGCCATAACCTGGCCCGCGTGGCCCAGTTCATCGCCATCCAGGATCCGAGCGTGCTGCGCGAGCGGTACACTCGCCTGCTCAAGGGCGGCTTGTTCTCGGCACTGGGCCTTCAAGCCAGCCAGGACGATCGACGCCGCCTGCTCAAGGCCAGCCTGGGCGAAACGATCGAGCACGTCAACTGGGCAGAACGTGTGTTGCAAATCCAGGAAAACGAGATCCACCACATGCTGGCTGATTTGGAACTGCCGCTCTATATGACCACTAATTTCGACAGCTTTATGGTCCAGGCGCTGCGGCACAAAGGTCTGGACCCGCGCCGCGCTGGCCCGCGCTGGGACCCCCAGGTCGGATCACCGCAGTACGTACTCTCGCCCAAACCCAGCCCCGAGCAGCCGGTCGTCTTTTACCTCAACGGCTACGACGGCGATTCGGAGCAGGAAGCGCATATGGTCCTGTCCGAAGATGATTACCTGGCCCATTTTGTGCGCCTGGCGCGCGATCAAGAGATCGTGCTGCCGATGAACGTGCTCAGCGAAATCTCACGCCACAGCTTTTTGTTCCTGGGATACAGCATCGACGACTGGGAATTTCGCATCATCCTGCAGGGCCTGCTCAAACCGATCGCCCAAAGCGGCGAAAAGCTGCACGTCGGCGTCCAGTTGGACGTCGAGGACAACCCAAACGCGGACAAGGTCGTACAATACATTCGACAGTACCTGGGCCGGTTTCACATCGAGATCTATTGGGGCACCTCTCGGCAGTTCGTGACCGAACTGCACGCCCGCTGGCAAGAATATATGGAGGGAGCGGATAATGACTGGGGATTCTGAACACACAGAGAGCACGCGCCAGAACCCTTACGTCGGGCCACGGTCCTTTGAAGAGCAAGAGAGCCAATTCTTTTTCGGGCGTGACCAGGAAACAGAGATTCTGACCGGCCTGGTCATGGCCCGTCGTGCGGCGCTGTTTTTTGCCCAATCTGGGGCAGGCAAATCGTCGCTGCTCCGCGCCGGCTTGATCCCCGAGCTGACCCGCCAGGAGACCATGGGCCGTGGTCGGCGAACGCGCCAGGTGCAAAAAATGCGCGTGCTGCCTGTCCTCAGCGTTGGCGGAGCCGTGCCCGGCAGTATGGCGCAGCCGATCGGCAACATTTACATCTTTAGCGCCCTGTTTTCCCTGCAGCCGGACGCCGAGCCAGGCGCGCTGGCCGGGCTGTCACTGGTCGAGGGCCTAGCGCCCTTGTTTGTCACTCCCGAACCCGATCCAGAACAGCTCGCTCCGCCGCCATCCAACCTGCCAACCTTGCTCATCTTTGACCAATTTGAAGAGTTGTTTACCCACCATCTGGCGAGATGGACGGAGCGAGAAGGATTTTTTGAACAGGTCAGCGCGGCCCTGGACACCTACCCTTCGTTACACGTCTTGTTCACCATGCGCGAGGACTATATCGCCGAACTGACCCCCTATGTGAGCCTGCTGCCGGAACAACTGCGCTCCCGTTTTCGCCTGGAGCGCTTGCAGCGCGACGCCGCCCTGGAAGCAATCCAGCAACCGGCCGAACAGGCCGGCTGCCCGTTCGCGTCGGGCGTT
>JAFGJF010000395.1 GCA_016929205.1 Anaerolineae bacterium | reverse complement strand
TTCCAACTCGTCTACAGCGAATGCCTCTTCCTCCGCTTCGGGCTCTAGCTCTCGCAACCAGGCTGGAATCTCGCCTTCCTCAACAGCTTCTGCTTCAGCCGCCGCCGGCACTTCCAACTCGTCTACAGCGAATGTCTCTTCCTCTTCCTCCGCTTCGAGCTCTGGCTCTCGCAGCCAATCCGGAATCTCGTCTTCCTCAACGGCTTCGGCTGCTGCAGGCACTGCAAACTCATCAACAGCGAATTCCTCTACCTCTTCCTCCACCTCAGGTTCAAGCACGCGCAGCCAATCCGGAAGCGTACCTTCCTCTCTAGACTGATCTGCGGTGATGCTCCCTGGTTCCGGCGTTTCCATCGCGTCAAAGGACGGTTCTTTGACTTCACCCTCGTCTTCCTCGTCGGGCTGAAGCTCTTGCAGCCAATCTGGGATGCCTTCCTCATACGCCTCGTCCGCCGGATGTATGATCGTATCCGCCGGATGTAATCTATCCGCATTTTGAGCAAACGACGATTCGTATGGCTCAGCAGCATCCTCCACATCCGAGTCTGGTTGAAGCGCCATCAACCAGTCTGGAGTTTCCTCGCCGTCCGCAGAATCGACTTCACCAACGAGTTCGTCAACAACGGTAGGCTCGGGACCTTGCTCACGATCGGAGACAATTTCCTCCATATCAACGCCGGCCAACCAATCTGGTTCGGCCGATCCATCACTGTCGTCTTCCTGCCCGGTCGCCTCCGTATCCTGGATATCTCGCAACCAGCTTGGCGCAACCGGCTCTTGATCTTGTTGCGTTTGCAAATCAACCAGCCATTCAGGCGTACTTGACTCCTTTTGATCTTCTGGCTCGACTTCAAGTTCGATCGGTTCCTCTACACCTCTTGCTTCTTCCGCTTTACCTTCTCGAGGCCATGCCTGCAGCCAATCGGGCATTTCTTGAACCTGCTCGGTGCTTGACTCTAGGCCTGGCTCTGGCTGTGTAATCTCGCCAACACGATCAAGCCAGCTCAAATCTTCAGCATCCACTTCAGTTTGCACAGATGGCCCGGCAAAAGTGACCTGTGCCTCTTGCTCCAGGTACTCAATCTGAACATCGGTCACAGGAATGGGCGATCGCTCGCCAAACAACTCGTAAGCAACATACCCTTCAGGATCCAATGCCAGCGCAGTTCTGAAACAAGGCTCGGCACCTTGTTCTTCGCCCACACTCCAACGAACCTGACCAAGAATCAAGTTGGCCTTTAGACAATTGGGCATCTTTTCAAGCAAACTCTCTGAAATCGTGGCCGCCATTGGTGACAGACCTTCCGTATTCCACAGAGCTTGAGCAAAGGCAACTTCAAGGTACGCAACGTGCAAAGAAGCCAACCCGGATTTGTCGCCTAGCAACTTTTCCAACTCTGAGATCGCTCGCTTGTAAAATCCACCTTTGATGTACATCCGAGCCAGCGCCCCCCTCGTCAACTTGATCCGCGTCCGATCAATGCCATCACGACGGCTATAGAGCTGCCTCAACTGGTTACGGATCTCTGAACTACCTGGCCGGATCTCAAACGCACGTTCCATCAACCACGCAGCTTGCTCAAGCTCGCCCAAATCATCGGATAGCACAGATAACCTCATCCAAGCATCAGCATCTTCGGGATCCGCGCTCAAAACCGCTTGGAAAAAATGCGAGGCATGCGCATAATCGCCCTTTTCCAGGCAGGCCTTTCCTAACAGACGGTAGGCAGGCAGATACATTGGGTACCGGTCAAGAAGGTAGCGACAATGCGAAATGGCTTTCTCTATTTCTCCAGCCTGAATCTGCTGGGCAATCTCGGCCGCGTAATCTTTTAAACTGATTTGGGACATGATACTGCCTCCATTTGGTACAGATCATCGAATCTGCCCAAACGTCCAATCACAACAATAACCCCCAGGGTGCTTGACATCAACCTCGAACAAGTACAAAATCGTTCTCGGACCAGGTCAATTTGCTTTCATTTTAACATGCCATGTACACTATGTCAAGCTATCCCGTATAGGGATGCATCTGTTCTCTGGGCAAAAGTCGAGGCAGAGTCGAGGCTTTGTCGGCTGACACTATCCCACTTTGCCCAGGCAATCCTCAATGATATCAAGATTTGCCCAATAACAACTGTTGTGCTAACATACGAACTACATAGACTTGACTGCAGACAACCAAAGGAAAACAATCGAGTGATCAACCTACACAATCATTCAACTTGGTCTGATGGCAAATACCCGCCTGATCAACTCGTCGAGATCGGATTGCAAAGTGGATTAACGCACATCGGCCTAAGCGATCACTTTTTCACGAAAAAAATGTTTCTACATCGCACTTTTGTAGACAGCGATCAACTAGACGATTACATCGCAGATTTGCATCGCACTGCGGAACAATTCGCCGGCCAGATCAACGTTCTGGCTGGCATTGAAGTGGACTGGTCTGCACGAACTCGCCCCAAATTAGCAGCACTGTGGGATCAAATCGATCGCCTGGATTACGTCTTGTTCGAGTATGTAGAAGACCTTGAGTGGCATGGCGATAGTTTGGAGAGTTTGCTCACCATTCGACCACGCATATCGATTCCCGTGGGATTGGCTCACAATCATCTGAGCAAAAACTTTGGACCCCACTATACGGTAACGGAATTGATCCATGCCCTGGAAGAGTATGATATCTTTGTCGAACTCTCCACCAATCCGTTCACAACATACTATACGAGTACGGATCCCTATAACATCCGTTTGTGGCAAGCACTTGCCAACAGCAACGTCCGCTTCTCAATTGGTTCTGACACGCATGGGTTTGCGACCGACATCGCGCGAGTGAAAAGCGCCCACGAGTTTTTGGAAAAACGCGGCTTGTTGAGACAACTGATCACGGAATGGTGGGACCCCTCCCAACGCAGTTGGACCGAGAGGGCTGGGCACAAGCCCGTCATCAAGGTCGACAGGCCAACACGGATAGACTATCCACGTACATGACCGCCGATGCATTGTCTTCCCCGCCATCGTTGCGCATACCCAGCCGGAGGATGAACATCTCGCCTGCATAGTGACTTACGTCCACCTCCAGCTTGGTCCATTCAGCGGCACGATCGCGAACGATGCGCAAAACGCGCCACGTTCCTCCCTCAGGACGGATCAAAAAGTAACCGTAATCGCCATTCCCTCCCTGGTTCGGCATTTGATACCAAAAAGCCAAAGTAGCCTTTGCACCGGTTGGAATGTCAAACTGTTGTTCGACGGAAGAATAGCTGAAACGATTGTCTTCCCCACTCTCCATACCTAGCTGCAGCGAACGCGCACCGCTGCGCGCCACAGTATCTGTATACCGCGCCTTGTACGGCGTGTTGGCGATCAGCCAACCGCCATTCGTTTCAAAATCCCCGTTCACGACCAATTCACTGCATGCCTCTGTGGTCGGCGCCGGTGTTGCCGTGGGCGTCACCGTGGGAGGTGGTGTCATCGTTGGCGTCGAGGTAGCCGTTGGCGTCAAGGTAGCCGTTGGCGTCGAGGTCGGCACCGGCACTTTTTCCACACTTATCTTTACATCATCCACGTACATCACCGACACTCCATCCCGGCCATCGTTGAACGTACCAAAGCGCAGCGTCACCATCTGACCGGCGTACGAGCTGAGATCGTGATTGGACTGTGTCCAACCAGACACATTCTTCCGGACGATCTCAAGAATCTGCCACGCTGAACCTTCAGGGCGCAAATAAACATAGGCATAGTCACCATCAGCTATCTGGGCCTGGTACCAATAGACGAGACCGCGATTACCCGTCATCGGAACCATAAAACGCTGTTCTGCCGAAGAATAACTATAAACATTGTTCACAAGATCAACAATGCCAGTCTGCAGGGCACGCGTTCCGTTGTGATACAACTGATCGACATACCGCGCTGGGTGCGAGGTCTCATATATCATCCAGACGCCATTGTATTCAAAGTCGCCGTTCTTTATGGTTCTGAGATCAACGGTCGGCGTCGGCGTCGACGTCGGCGTGGGTGGAACGACAATCGTGACACTTTGTTCTAGCACGCCACTACTAGGATTGGCATCGTGAAACCAAGTCACGCCCTCATGCACCATATCCCAGACCAATGTATAGTTGCCCGGCGAATCGGGCGTTGTGACCGGTACCGATTGAAAATCGTACACATCACCAAAGGCCATAGGCTGCGCCAAAGGAGTGCGATGATCGTGTTCTGGAGGCTGTACGACAGGCGTGCCGTTTTCATCCAGCCAATGGTATCCCAACCGCACCGGGTTGCCTCCATCCTGTAGCCATTCAAACCAGCCCAAGTTACGAACGCTGAGATCAAGCGTGTACGTATGGCCCGCTTCAAGGGAAAGGGAAGGCAAATCTTGCCAGGTTAGCCATTCAACATCGTATCGGGGAATATACTCTCGCATCAAATCCCACACCGATTGGCGAAGCGCGGACAATTCGGCATAGAGCAGATCGCCAGGACAAGACGTCGAGTAAGGTGGATAGTCGCGATGCCCACCCAGATTGGGAATCATTACATCGCGGAACAAGGCCTCTTTGAAAGGATGAATCGTACTGCGATTCGCCTCCCACACGCTCAGATTGGCCAGGCTCGCCAGCGTATTGGCAGTTGGTTCGATGCTGTTGCTATAGTTGCCATAGACGCCAATAACAGCCACCCCCATCGTGCCATAGTTAAAACTGTAGACGTGCCCGCCGACCACCCCCGGTCCCCCGTAGCGGCCTTCATACAAATTGCCATACTTGTCCACCAGGTAATTGTAACCGATATCACCCCAACCAAGCGTCACGGCATGATAATAATAAATCGCTCGCACCCACGCCGCTCCTTGTGCCTCATCATAATCGTTCGTAGTCACGGTATGGTGCACGACGATTTTGTGCACAGGCCGGTACTCAGGGTCCCAGGTGCGATAGCTTTCATCCGCTCCCCACCCGGCACGGGTAATGATCGCTGGCGCAGGCACGCCTTGAGCCGTCGCGGCTTCTACCCTGGTCCGCATCTTGGCCTGAACCGTCGTCGGGCCAGCGGCAGTGTCCATATAGGTGATAGTCAGTTCACTCAACAGCGGTGGATCCGCATCCGACACAGTTGTAAAGGTTGCGCGATACTGAAATTGCTGCCCGTTTGAAAGCAAGAGAGGCGTTTCGGGATAAAACTGTTCTTTTTCAAAGACCCACATCGCGTCGTCAACAGGATGCCAGGCCGACCACCCAACCGTCTTGGTCTCAAAACGCAATTCAACCCGCAACTCGCTGCCGCGAGGCACCGTCGCGTTCCAATGTGCGACGATGGCATTGAATGAAAACTCGGTAGTGACGATCGTCGACGTATAAACCCCCGTCATCTCTTCACCAAGCAAACGCAGCTCACCGCCCGCCACGTCAGTTACTTGGAGGCCGTCCACTTGGCCTGTTTCAAACTCGGCAAGCGCCGTCTGCGTCCAGTTTGCACTACGAACCGTCGGTTCGGGCGTAACCGTCTTTTGATTCTGGGTTGCGATACAGCCGAACAATGCCAGCACCAACAACAGCATGCCCCAGGTCAGTACAGATCGGTATGATTTTGGCATCGTTCCTCTCCCCCTGCCATCACCTTCAACGTCAAACGGTTTGTGCATCTGGATCCATAGGCAACCGAATCGGTTCGCCACCTTGCAGCGACGATTGCCGGATAGCAACAATACACTCTTGATCTAGCCGTGCCTGTAACGCGCCATAGGTCGGCTCGGTATTGTTTCGAACGGCGTCAACCAGGCTCATCACGCATCCCGCCACGCCAATCTCGTCATCGTGCCACTGCACGCCGTGTCCTTTGAGCACGGGACGAAACGGGTTGGCCCAACGCACAACCGGCAGATCGGGATCGCCGGTATGAGCCACCATCGCCACCAACGCTCCACCATCCACGCGCTCCCAGCGCCGTTCAAGAGTAATAAATCGTGGTGCCTCTCCGCCTGGCGCGAGCAGACCCAGTTTTTCTTCCACGTCCAGACCAACACCGACACTGATGCCCATCCCTTTTTCGGCTAGAAAACGGCTGCTACGCCACCACCGCAACGGGCAGTCATAGCCGACGCTGGTCCAATGAAAGATCCCCAATTGACCACCCCCAAACTCGACGATGCCATGTTCCTGCGTCTCTGCCCGAGGACCGGTTTTATCCGCTAGCATAGACCAATGTGGGCCAAGATCGTATCGGCGCACTGCTCCCGTCACCTGAACCGGCCGGACATCAAACCCAACATAACTGCGCATCACGCTAACACCATGATAACCATGCCCGGCAAAATCATTGAACGATGAATAGACTTGTCCAAACAGACCGCTGGCGAGCAGGGTGAGCTTGATTTGCTCCAGTGGACGGCGATGGAACTGTTCAGAGACCTCTACCTTGAGCCCACGTTTTTGTGCTGCACGGATGATCTCATCAGCATCACTCAATTTGTGAGCAATGGGCGTTTCGGTCAAGATATGCAAGCCATGTTCCACCGCCATCAATGCCACCTCACCATTGGCAGAATAGTTAACACAAACAACACCAATTTGGGGTGCTGTTTCTCGGATCAACCGTTCAAGATCAGTGTACCAAAGCACACCAAGGCTTTCTCCCAAACGTTTTGCCGATCCAGTGCTGCGCCCCCACACTGAAACCAGCTTGACTTTGCCAGATAGCGCTTTTAAAATAGGCCCATACATATAGTTGGCACGCGATCCGGTGCCAATAATGGCAATGCGAATTGGATCCGGCCATTCCGTCATCTCAACCACCTTCCCAGAAAGCACAAACGCGGTGTAGAATTTGGCTACACCGCGTTAGCGTCGATTATCCTAGTCCGTTATTTGTCGTATTTTGCCCGCTCGGCCGCGATAAGCGCTGCAAACGCGTCCGAATCGGCCTTGAGCAAACTGTCCAACTCGCTCAAGTCATTGGCCCGGATCTTGGCCAGCCACCCTTCGCCATAAGGGTCTTCGTTTACTAGGGTGCTTTCCCACTCGACCTCTTCGTTGGCTTCGACGATCTCACCGGAAACGGGTGACTTGACTCTTCCGACCCACTTGCCGGATTCCATCGACATAAACGCCTCACCCTTGCTTACCGTTCGGCCCACGCGCGGCACCTCGACATACACAATCTCGCCGGCCAGATCCTGGCCAAATTGTGACATGCCAATCGTCACGACGCCATCCTCGACCCTGGCCCAGACATGTTCCTGGTCATAATACAACTCATCTGGAAATTCATACTGATCAATTGTGGTCACTTTAGCCTCCTCGTAAACGTAAAAAGCCGATCACCATTGTATAAATTGTACCATAAATACAGCAAATGGGCGAATTTGCCAGATTAGACAAAGCTCTCCAGGAACTGCTCTACCTCGGCAAAGCAGAATACCGGGCCATCGGTGCAGATAAAAACACCACCCATGTTACATCGTCCACATTTGCCAATTCCGCACTTCATCTTGGCCTCTAGCGTCACCCAGTTTTGATCCGACTCAAATCCCAGCTTTTGCATGGTCAGCATCGCAAACCTGATCATGATCGGCGGGCCACAAGTAATGCTGACCGCGTTGTTCGACGAAGGCTTGACACCTTCAACGAGCGTCGTGATCAATCCTTCCTTATACGGCCAATTGGGCGTGGCATTGTCCACCGTCAGATGCAGTTCCACGTCAGGCTGAGACTGCCACTCTTCGTACTCATCGGTGAACACCAACAGGTCTGGACTGCGCGCAGCCCAGAAAATTGTCAGCTTGCCATAGTCGGTGCGGTTATCGAGAATGGTCTGGATCACCGGGCGCAATGGCGCGCCGCCGATGCCACCGCCAAGGATGACGATGTTTTTGCCCTTGAACGCATCCATCGGAAAGCCGTTTCCAAGAGGGCCGCGCAAGCCGATCTTGTCCCCTACATCCATACGATGCAGGGCATCGGTCACGGTTCCGATGCGATTAACGGCAAATTCAACGAGTTCACCTCTGCCGCGCGTCGACGTGATCCCGAAAGGCGATTCGCCGACGCCAAATGCCGACACCTCGGCAAACTGCCCGGGCTCGTAATCGAAATTCGCACTAATATCAGGATCGTCCAATTTGGCCTGAAACAGCTTGATGCCGGTCGCCAGATCTTTGATCCCGGCGATTGTGGCCAAATAAGGTTTCATTGGGTTCGAATGCGTCATAATAGATACACCTCACAAATAGAATGTCGCTAGACTTGTGAATCGGCTACAAAAAGTGAATTCGTCCACGCACAGCGGCCCCGTTCATCCTCGATTTCAAGATAGGCATAGGACCACTCGCCAGGCACTTGAAAACCTGCCTCTGTCACCAGCGATCCATCATAGGCGCCGATCCGTTTTCCCAAGTCGGCGGGTCCCACCAGGCGGACAAATTGCACGGCTGAACAGCTCACCTCGACCCGGTCTCCGTCATATTGGATCGAGTAAAAATCCGGGCCACAGGTTGAGTAAAAGTTGCCCGCACGAATGCCCGTTTGAATGGCATCCTTTGAACGTTCAGGCACATTGATCATCACCCATCCGCCATTCCAACCAGGATGTTCAGGCCGGATATGCGCATCGTCGACAGCCAAACCCAGTACGTCAGGCCGCCGCTTTAACATAGCACTCCAATAAGGACGGCTATCTCCCTTGCCGTTCAACCATTGGCAGACGTGATTGTACACCTCGACCCCATCAAACGTGTGACGCAAAGCATCCTCAAAGGAATTACCCGTCCAGTGAGGATGCGCCAGGATGATCAGGCACCCCTGCTCTCGCGCAGCGTCCATCGCGGCAAACAGCCCCATGTCTCGTTCAAGCCCCACGACCGTGCCCAGACAGACGACGTGATAAAATGCATCGCTATCGTCTCGGCCATGCAATTCGATCCCATCCAACCACAGGAGCGGTGCATCCTCTGCCTCAGCAGCGACGTTGGAAGCCACCCAGTGATCGGTGCGGAACAAAAAGTCATATCCAGCCTCAGCGTACATATAGGCCAATTCGGAAAAACGCTTTCCTCCATCCGATGCCGTGCTGTGGATATGCGTGTTGCCCTTGAGCCATATGCCCCCAGTGTCGTACCGGGGTAGCCCACATATGCCAGAAAAACGAGCCCCTTTACGAGATGACATTGCCGCGTCGCACCGTCCTTACGTTTCCATCAATGTCTCTACACCGGCAATCACTTCCAAGATATCGATATTTACCGGGCAGGCATCAATGCAGCGTCCACATCCCACGCAGCCCAAAGGACCAAAATCATCGGGATAGTACATAAACTTGCAATAAAAGCGATTGCGCAAACGCAATTGTAACGTCGCACGTGGATTATGCCCACCGGCGATGCGCCGGTACGCTGACGACGTACACGCATCCCAGGCTCGCAGACGCTCAAACACCTGGCGGCCAGGCTGTCGTGAGACGACCTCGTCGCGCACGTCGAAACAACGACAAGTCGGGCAGACAAACGTACAAGTCCGGCAGCTCAAACAGCGATCGCTCACTCGTTGCCAGAAAACGTCATCAAACTTGGTTTTCCACTCCGCACTGGGACGAAGCGTCGGCAATCCTTCTGCCAGTTTAGGCGCCGGCAATTCAACATCTTGGTCCTGTCCAGGCATACCGGCAGCCAATTTGGCTCCCTTTTCGCTGACAACCTGAACCACATACCCATCATCAATCTCAGACAACAACATATCCAGTCCCTCGGTGCTATCGGGCGCGCCGCCGACGACGGTGCAGAAACAGCTTGCCCACATCTGGGGGCAGGCTAACCCGATCAAAGTTGTTGCCTCGCGGTGGCGGGCATACTGCCCGTCGCTGGGGTCCTTGTTTAAAAAGAGCGCGTCGATGGCCAGCGTGCCCCGTGCGTCGCAAGGCCGCACCCCAAAGACGACCGTTGGTTCGGGCGCAGGCACGTCATCGATTTTGACCTCGTCGCCCTGTTCGATGGTCAGAATGGGCTCTGTAGCCGGAAAAAGCCACGTCTTGGGCGACATATCCGTGCGCTCGAATCCCCAGGCAATGGCAGATGAGGGACGCTCGCCATTGCCGCCCTTGACCTGCTTGTAGAAAAGCTTGTCTTGCACCTTTACCGGCGCGACCAGGGTGAGCTTTTCAGCCAAGGTGTCCAGCCAGTCATCGAGTTGCACTTGTGTCAGTACCTTCATTCCTCACCCTCCATTACAATCGCAGCCGTTCATCAGGATTAAATGTCGCCAGCGGCGGCGCAGTTTCGGGATCGTCACCGGTGCGATAGCCAAACAACGACTCCACCTCTTTGGCCAGCTTACGGTTCAGCTTACTCAGCGGGATGTCCATTGGACACACCGCCTCACAGGCGTCGCACCCCACGCATCGCCCCGCCAGGTGAAAAGCACGCATCACGTGAAAAAAGGTCTTTTCCGGCAGTTCAAGCGCAATGCTCGTCCAATGGGGATCCACTTGTTCGGCCACACACTCAAAGCAGTAACAACCGGGGCACGCTTGACGACACGCGTAGCAGCGAATACAGCGGTCGAATTCCTTGGCCCAATATGCGAGCCGCTCAGCAGGTGTCCAGCCATCCATCTCGACGATATCGGCATAGTCGTCCTGTTCAGCAGGCACCTGGACTTGGTCGTCCGCCTCGATCAAGACGTCATAGACGACCGGCACGCGCTCAGTACAAAACTGGCACGCCAGCCTCGGCTGGCCATTGATCTCGGTTCCCGCACACGTCAGGCCGATAGCCTTGACATTTTTCCGCTCAATCTGCTGTTCGTACAACAACAGATTGAGGGCGCGCGCATCGCATGGCCTCACGACGATCCCGACGGTGGGTGCAGGCACACCGCGGCGAGGCGAATACTTGTGGTTGTGCAAATAGGTCACCAGATCGAGATTGCAATCCGGTCCCCACACCAATCGGTCCACGTCATCAGCCTCATAGATAAATGCCGGGCGCACGGCTCCGCGCGGGCCGCGTTCGTAACCGATGACAAACGAGACGTCACCGTTTTCCAGGTATTGTCGCGCTGCACTGCGGATCTGTTCTTCCATCACACTCATGCAACTACCTCCTGTCCCGCAGGCTCTGCAACGTAGAGGGGAGACTTGGCTTTCCGGGATTGCTTGAGCGGCGCCGGCCCCAGCTTGCGTACTGTCTCGGTAAACGCTGTCACGACCTCGGCAAACTTTTTCCCTTCCGATGCCGAGACCCACTCGACAAACAAGCGCCCGGATTCCAGACCGACGAACTCGATCAGGCGATGCATCAGCGCGTAGCGGCGCTGTGCAAAATAGTTTCCCTGCTGGTAATGGCAATCGCCAGGGTGGCATCCCAGCACCATCACGCCATCCGCCCCGTCCTGAAAGGCCTTGATCACAAATAGCGGATCGACACGACCCGAGCAGGGAACGCGAATGATACGCACGTTTTGTGGATAGCTGGTCCGGCTGGTGCCAGCCAGGTCAGCCCCGGCATAACTACACCAGTTGCACAAAAAACCAACGATTTTGGGCTCAAACGTGTTTTCAGATACCATTGAAACTCCTTTATGCCCAGTCCAACTGAAGCAGCGCTTCCATCTGGGTCAGAATCTGCGTGTCCGTAAAACCGCGCAGCGAGATCGCCTTGCCGCGGCAGCCAGCCACACACAACCCGCACCCTTTGCACAACGCCTCATTGATCTCGGCGATCATCCTGCCCCGGTTTTCGACCAGACTGGGTGCGCCATAGGGACACACATCCACACATAAACCACAACCGACACAGTGCAGCGTGCGCACCTCAGCCACCGTTGGCACGACCTCGACATATTCTTGGCTGAGCAGACCAAGCGCCTGCGATGCTGCTGCGCTGGCGTGGGCCACAGTATCAGGAATGTCGCGTGGGGCCTGGCACGCACCGGCCAAATAGATGCCATCCGTATTGCTGTCGACCGGACGCAGCTTGGGATGCGCTTCCAGGAAAAAGCCGTCCTTGTCGCGGGTCACATGCAGTGTATGGGCCACTTTTTCGGCACCAGCAGAGGGCACGACCGCAGTTGCCAGCACGACCATATCCACCGGCAGGTTGATCGGGCGGCCCAAGTCTGTGTCTTCTGCACGGACGATCAAGCGCTCTCCGTCGGACATCACTTGCGCCCCACGGCCGCGCACCATCACCACGCCTTCGCGCTGGACCCGCTCGTAGAATTCTTCGTACCCTTTGCCAAAGGTGCGCATGTCCATATAAAACTCGAACACCTCGGCATGTGTCTTTTCCTCGATCAGGTGGGCCAGCTTGAGCGAATACATGCAGCAGATGCGCGAACAGTACGGCTGGTAATGCTCGTCCCGGCTGCCCACACAGTGCATCAGGGCAACGCGCCTGGGTTTCTCGCCATTGCGCATCACGATCTCGCCGCCGGTCGGCCCAGAAGCATTGGACAACCGTTCGATCTCTAGCCCGGTATACACCTCGGGATAGACACCGTATCCATATTCGAGCATCGGCGTGGGATCCCAGGTGTCAAAACCGGTGGCAACGACAATCGCACCCACGTCGACGTCGATCAGTTCTTCTTTCATCTCGTGGTTGACCGCCCCGGCCCCACAAACATTGACGCAGGCCATGCACTCGGAACACACCCCACACGAGAGACAGCGCTTGGCCTCGGCAATGGCCTGGACCTCGTCAAATCCCAGAGCAACCTCGTCAAATCCCGTTCGCTCTGCGACCGCGCGATGCGCCATCTGGGCGCGAGAAGCACGATCCCATTCAGCGGGATCGTAATAATCGATATCGGACGTATCGATCGGCCCAACGTTCAAGTCCGGACGATTAGCAGTCAGTTCTTCGCCCATCAAGTAGCGCTTGATCGACTCGAACGCGCGGTGCCCCGCGCCGACGGCCTCAACCACCGACGCCGGACCGCTGACCGCATCGCCGCCAGCAAAGACGCTTGGCACATTGGTTTGTAACGTCACCGGATCGGTCACGATCCAGCCGCGCCGGGTGCGCGCGACACCGACGATCTCGTCTTCGAGCGTCTGGCCGATGGCCATAATCACCGTGTCGACCGGCAAGTCAAAGACATCACCCTCGATTGGCACCGGTCGCCTCCGACCGCTTTCGTCCGGCTCGCCCAGCTTCATCCGCTGGCATCTGACTGCCGCCAGCACATCCCCCTTGCCCAGGATTTCGATCGGCGTGGCCAGGAAATAAAACTCGATGCCCTCTTCTTCGGCCTCGGCGATCTCCCAATCGTTAGCCGGCATCTCGGCACGGGTGCGACGATAGAGGATCGTGACCTTTTCCGCGCCAACGCGCCGTGCCGTCATCGCCGAATCGATGGCCACGTTGCCGCCACCGACGATGACGACGTGTTTGCCAACCTCTGGAAGTTGATCGTCCTTGCCTTGCAACTGAGCCAGGTTGAGCTGGCGCAGATACTGCGCGCCATGCACGACGCCTTTCAACTCTTCGCCCGGGATGCGCATACGCATACTGCCGTGCGTGCCCACGCCCACAAAAACGGCGTCATAGCCGCGCTGCAAACTCTCCAGACTTGGGGCCGATTTGTCCCCTTCACCACTCAGCTTGACCGGCGTATTCAAGTAGAGCTCGACCTTGGGAGAAGCAACGATGTCATCGATCTCGCGTTGTAAAATGTCTTGCGGCAGGCGATAGCGCGGGATGCCCACGGCCATCATACCACCTGCAACGGGAAGCGCCTCAAAAATGTCACAGGCCGCGCCCGCGTCTGCCAGGTCGCGCGCTGCCGTCAAACCGGCCGGACCGGCACCAATGATCGCCACTTTTTTGTCCTCCAGTGGTTTCTCATCGGGCAACACCCTGGCTTTGGGCGGCGACTCGACCTCGGGATGGGCCGCAACCCAGTCGGCGGCAAAACGCTTCAGGTATTCGATCGAGACCGGATCGTCTTTGTCGCCTCGCCGGCACGCGACCTCACATGGGTGATGGCACACCCGCCCACACACACCCGGGAAGGGCATCCGTTCGCGGATCAGATCGTAGGCCTCGCGAAAACGCCCTTCAGCGATCAAGGCCACGTACCCCTGCACGTGAATGCCTGCCGGGCATGCGTTTTTGCAGGGCGCGATGCCGCGCTTGTCGATGACAAACGTATTGGGCACAGCCTGGGCAAAGGGGCGATAGATCGCCGTGCGCTGTGCCAGCCCACGCTCGAACTCACTGGGCACCGTCACCGGGCAGACGTTGGCGCAGTCGCTGCAGCCAGTACAGGCACTCTCTTCTACGTAACGCGCTTTGCGGCGCACGGTGACGTTAAAGTTGCCGATATACCCGTCCACCTTGGCCACTTCGCTATAGCTAAGCAGGTGGATATTGGGATGGCCTCCCGCGTCCACCATTTTAGGAGTGAGGATACAGGCTGAACAGTCCAGCGTGGGGAACGTCTTGTCAAGCTGGGCCATATGCCCGCCAATCGACGGCTCGCGCTCGACGAGGTAAACCTGCACGCCAGCACGGGCAATATCCAGCGCGGTCTGGATACCCGCCACGCCGCCGCCAACGACCATCGCCGCCTTGGTGACCGGCACACGCTGCGGAAAGAGCGGATCGTGCCAGGCTACGCGCTCCACAGCAGCAGCTACCAGATCAATGGCCTTTTGCGTCGTCAACTCGCCGGCCGAGTGCGCCCAGGAGCAGTGCTCGCGCAGGTTGGCCACTTCGAGCAAATAGGGGTTCAATCCGGTATCGGCCAGCATAGCACGCCAGGTGCGCTCGTGCATGCGCGGTGAACAAGCCGAAACGACCACCCGGTTCAGATTATATTTGGCGATATCCTCTTTGATCCCCATCTGTCCCGGCCCGGCACAGGTATACTTGTTGTATCGGGCCACGACGACATTCTTGAGCTTACCGGCAGCCTCAGTCACCTCCGGCACATCGACCGTGCCGGCAATGTTGCTGCCACACATACACACATAGACACCAATACGGGGTTTGTCTTGGTTCATACAATATGCCTCCACGCGTTATGCGCTGGACCAACTTACAACATCTTGGCCAATCGCCGGATGTGCTTTTTCTCTTCGTCGGCAACCTTTTCCACAAATTCCCGGTGCCCGGCAGGGACGGTATCTCGCAAATCATAAAAGAACAGCAGCGTCTCTTTTTCAAAACTCAACGCCTTGCGAACCGCCTCTTTTTCATCCGCAGCTTCTTCGGCTGCCGCCAATGCTTTGTCCGTACCTTCAAAAAATGCGCTCTGGACCGTCGCCTCCAGGTATTTCATGTATTCATCCCATTCTTCGTCGGTCATCATGGGGCTCTCTTTGACGGACTGGGACAATTTGAAGAATATTTTATAGTGCATCACTTCTTGTTCGGCCAGGTCCTCAAACAGCGCCTGTACCTCGGGCGTTTTGGCCTTTTGAGCCACAGCGCGATAGTACGCCTCGCCGTTCTGTTCCAATTGCATAGCCAACTCGACGATATCATTTGCTTTTAGAAAAGCCATATGAACCTTCCTTTCTAGCTTTTTGCGTTCTGAACAGATTCCAATACGATCTGTGACAGGTCGATGGCGCGCACCCGAATCTTGTTTTTCCGCGCGCCGTTAAACAACGTGCGCATACACTGCTGGCAAGCCGAGACGACGTATTGGGCCCCTGTAGCCTGGGCTTGCAGCAGCCGCCGCCGGGAGGCTTCGTTCACCGTATCGGGCGAAAACGTCTCGACGTTACCTCCACCCCCACAACAGAGCGAATTCTGGTGATGATTGGACATCTCGCGCAGTTCGACGCCGGGAATGCTTTCAAGCACGTATCGCGGCTCGTCAAAAATGCCGCTTCTCTTGCCCAGGTCGCAGGGGTCGTGATAGGTCACCACGCGTTCCACCGGACCGAGTTTGAGTTGTTTGCTTTCGATCAGTCGGGCCATATATTCCGTGGCGTGCAAGACCTCCAAATCCTCAGGAAAATCCGAGAGAATCTCGGGATAGATGTGCTTCCAGGTGTGGTAGCACGAGGCGCAGGTTGAAACCAGGATCTTGGCTCCGGTAGCGCGCACCCGTTCCAGATTGTGGGCAGCCAACTCGTTGATCCTGTCACCCATGCCGCCAGTATAGAGCGGGAACCCACAGCACCACTCTTCGCCGCCGAGAAGCGTAAAATCGACGCCGCTGCGCCCCAAAATCTGCACCATCGCCTGGGGGATCTGGTAAGCCATCGGGTAAAAAGAAGATACGCAGCCCACGTACCACAGCACCTCGGCCTGGCGCTTGAGTTCGCCCAGTCCTTCGGGCAGGTTAGCGCTCCAGATCAGGCGGGACTCGTTATCATCCCCCTTCATATTGTGCGACTGGACGATCATCTCGCTCATCATATCCAGGGCACGCGGCACCTCTTGCACGCCTTCGCGGATCACCCACTCACGAATCTGGCGCATGCTGTCGGAAACGGAGATGCCGCGTGGGCAGCGAATGGTGCAAGAATGGCATGCCGTACACAGCCAAAAGGTGCTGGAGCGGGCAATATCCTCTTTTAGCCCCAGCGAAACCATGCGCCACAACTGGCGGGGAGGCACATCCATGGCAAAATAAGTGGGGCAAGAAGAACTACACGTGCCACACTGGATACACGTTCCTAGCTTAGCCGCATCAAACCCTTTTTCCTCGGCGAAACCGAGGTCAATCACATCCTGGTTGATCTCACGGACCTCGTCCTGCGAAATACGCTCTTGACTCATCGTCCCTCCAAAACACAAAGCTGGCTTGCCATTGTGCCACAATGGGCGGCAGTGGTGGCGAGAACGTGGCTTTAACAAACCAGCAATTTGGCGCTTTAACAGGACAAGCGATACCGATGCCCAAACAGATCATCGATATCGCTCATATACCTTGCTACTATAACCAGTTAAAATCGCCATAGACTTTAGAGATATTGGTTAGTGTGAAATGGTTATTGATTGGCCCCTAGTATGCCACATAACGGTCCTATTGTCAAATGGCTACGGGCTTTCAGAGCCTTGTTGTCTACGGGCATTGCCTTTTCCTCCCTGGTTTCTTCTAGCTCTATTCTACCACGGTGGGTCATTTGAACCAATAGGAAATGCACCCTTCCTGAGAACGCCTTGACCAAAACGTGACAGTCCCTGGCTGGACATAGACAATCAAGCATCTCTCCCGCAAGAACGAGTTGACGGGTATCCTTGTTTGTATTATACTGTTCTTATATACCATGATCTATTAGCCTGCTGGGAGAAAACGATGAACGAGTTGTGGCTCCGCTTCAAAGCCATTGTTGGTAGCCTAAAGGTGCTGGCCTTTTTGGTTCTCATTTTTGCAGGGCTGTTTTTTCTTTTCGCTGTCTCTGATCTGTACTCGGCAATCATTAACCCAAACGAACCTAAAAACGTTTCCATCGGGCAACTGGTAGATGGCACAATCGGCAGTAGCCGTTATGTTCAAATATCCGGCTATGCCAACTACCGGTTCGGCTACACACAAACCGAGGATGGCAAAATCAGAGCCTCTTATTACGTCATGCTCGACGATCATAGCGGGGATCTGATCGTGGTCAAAGCCGAGACCACAACAGCCTATGGAAAACAGGATGGCGACATCACGCTCACCGGGATGACCAGGAATAGCGCCAGTGACCTGAAGCAGTTGATCAAGGACGATCTGCCCAAGATTCAAGAAGCGGGGTTTCAGACCAATCCCGGCCGTTATATCGAACAAGGTGCAAAACCGCCCAGCTTGATCCTATCGTTGTTCCTGACTTTTATGCTCGGCACAGTCTCGTTCTTGTGCCTGATCACGTTTATTTTTCCAAGCACGGTTTTTGCACCGGCAGCGCTGGATCTGGATGTGATGCAGCCAGTCGAAAAGAGTAACCCCGGCGTTAGGGCCATCGGCCAGTTCCAGAGGTTAAAGGACATCAACCCCGAGATCGTCCTGGGCAAGGGAAAGCAAAAACTGCGCAATTCGGTCGCCAACATCATCCCCCGGGCCGAACGAGATCTGATCATTTACATCCACCGCATCGTTCGCACCAAACGATATGGCATTACCCTTAGCAAACAAGAGAGCGACTGGGGCATCTTTATCAACGGCGACAACTTGGATCGTCTGGAATCAGGGTTGCTATATGGGTGGAAAAACCGCCGCGCCACACGCTTTCACTATCGCAACGCCAAAGGCAAACAGGAATCGCTGATTCTCTGGTTCGAATACGATTGGTCACACGCCGATGCGGTCAAGTTATTTCAAAAAATGGGCTTTGCCATAAATGAGGGTAACCAGGTGGTGTAAAACGCTCAACCCCCTGGATCACAATGTGTCAAACCAATCTGAATCAAGAAACCGCTGAATCTCAATCAAGTAGCCATTTGGGTCGCGCAAAAAGCAGTGATAAATACCATATCGTTCATCGAAGACGGGCTTTTGCTCAAAGACGACACCTAGCGTTTCAAGGTGTGTGTACCACGCGTCTACCTCTGGTGTAACCAAGGTGAAAATGACGTTTGAGGAACCATCCGTGGGCTGCCGGAGGGCGTTATCCCGTTCACAAACGCCGAGATAGGCATCGGCGGTGATCCGATAGATACGGCACGCGCCTTGATCGAGCACCAGAGACAAGCCCAGTACAGTCTCGTAAAACTGTGCTGTGGTCTGCAAATCGCGTGTATAGAGGAATGTGATCTGTTGATCAATGGATGGATGGGACATGCGTCCAAACTCCTTTCATGGTTCTTGTTGTGTGTATTCCTGACACTCTTGATCAATTGCAGCCTGCTCGGCTCCCAGATTTTTCAGCTCGATCTCGAGGAGATAGTTGAGTAGCGTTCGCATACCGATCAACGCAGCCAGCAGCAAAATATCGTTCCAGGCCGGGGAGAGTGCAGTTTTGAGGATGTCGGCAGCAACCTGGAATTCCAGTCCCATCACCATACAGTATCCCAATTGCAAACGTAAGCTCCGCGCAGACACCTGGCCGGGTTTCACAAAAGCAACCAGATAACGCACAACAGCTCGCGCGACACCCAGGACAATGACCAATACACCGCAAGCCTCTACTGCCATGACCAGAACACCGACAACCTCGGAAAAAACAGATTCCATCATGCCCTCCGATTTTACGTGAAATTTACGGTGTGTGAGAAGCCATTATGCCGTCCTGATGCTTATTATGCCACAAATCTCAATATTGTACCAACTCGAGATCAAAGAACGTTTGACAAATATCTTTGCCTATGGTAACATTTTGCACAAGTGAATACACAACCTTGAGAGATGGGTAAATGGAATATCGAATCAATGTGTTTTGGCGGGCAGCGCTGCCCGATGGGCGAGCAGCGGACCTGCTATCCCAAATCGCTCAACTGGGCATTGGCCGTGTGAGACAAGTCCAGGTGAGCGATTTGTACTTTGTGCGCGGGGATTTGTCTTCTGAAGAACTGGCGCAACTGGCGAACGAGCTTTTGGCGGATCCTATTGTCGAAGGATTTGAATACCAAGCCGTAGACAAAATGCCAGTCACCGGTCACAGCACTCAGGGCGATATCGGTCACATCATTGAAATCGGCTTCCATCCTGGCGTAACCGATCCTGTTGCCCGGCACCTGTTATATCGTACCCGGCATCTTGGCATCGGGAGTGTGGAAGCAGCGGCGACCGGCAAACGCTACACGCTCAAGGGTAACTTGACCGACCGCGATTTGCACTGCATCGCTCGCGAGTTGCTTTGTAATGAGGTCATTCAAACTTATGCCTTGGGGTTTTTGCAGCCAGCGTTTATCCCCTTTGCCGAACCCTCTGCCCGGGTTGAGATCGTCCCGATTCGAGACACAGATGACCCGGCCTTGACGCAAATGAGCATCGATCGCGTGCTCTTTTTATCGCTCGATGAGATGCGCGCCATCCGTGATGAATTCCGCCGTCTAGGCCGTGATCCGACGGACGTTGAATTGGAGACGCTGGCTCAAACCTGGTCGGAACACTGCCAGCACAAGGCTTTCAAGTCCAAAATCGAGTACATCTGTGCAGAAGGCACCACCCGGGTTTTGCCATCCAGGCAGACCGCGCCCATCGCAGATGATACGGACGCTTGGGAATCATTCTCCGAACAACGTTCACCTCAACATGAAAAAATCAATGGATTGCTGCCAACGTATATCCGCGCCGTCACCGAACGGTTAGAGCCAGAATGGGTAAGATCTGCCTTTGTAGACAATGCCGGGATCGTCGATTTTGATGACGAGCACGAGATCTCGTTCAAAGTCGAAACACACAATCACCCATCTGCTCTGGAGCCGTTTGGTGGTGCCAACACCGGCGTTGGCGGTGTGATCCGCGACATACTCGGCGTTTCTGCTCGCCCCATTGCCAACACGGACGTGCTTTGTTTTGGCCCACTGGATATGTCACGTGAGGACATGCCTGATGGCATCCTGCATCCTCGTCGAATCGCACGCGGCGTCGTCGACGGTGTAGAGGACTACGGCAACAAAATGGGCATCCCCACCGTCTCCGGTGCATTGCTCTATGATCCCGGTTACGCTGCCAACCCACTTGTTTACTGCGGGTGTGTCGGTATTGCCTGCAAGGGACAACATCGCAATCATCCGCAGCCCGGTGATCTGTGCGTCGCGCTCGGCGGGCGTACCGGACGTGATGGGCTTCATGGGGCAACATTTTCTTCCGCCGAACTGACCCACGAAACGGGTGCTACTGTGGGCACGGTCGTGCAAATCGGCGACCCAATTACCGAAAAGGCGGTGCAGGAGGCGGTGATATTGGCTCGCGACGAAGAGCTATATACCGCTATCACCGACTGCGGGGCAGGTGGCTTTTCTTCCGCCATTGGCGAAATGGGCAGCAAAATTGGCGTCCAGGTTGAGCTAAAAGATGTCCGGCTCAAATATCCTGGCCTGCGCCCGTGGGAGATCTGGCTCTCTGAAGCCCAGGAACGAATGGTGATGGCCGTACCCTCGCAAAACCTGAAACGATTGCAGGACATCTGCGACCATCTTGACGTCGAATGGACCGTGATCGGGCACTTTACCGGCGATGGCCGGCTGTGTGTCAAATATGATGGCCGAATAGCCGCCGACCTCGATATGCACTTTGTCCACGATGGCTGGCCACAGCCCAACTTGCGCGCCGAATGGATGCCATCGCCAGAGCATCAGGCGGTCGAGTTGTACCACACGTCAAGTGTCAAGCGTCAAACGTCATCCGTTCCCGAACCACGGTCCACACAGAATGTGGGGCACCACCTAACCGGTGATCTGACTTGCTTGCTTGTACGTATGCTGGCCCATCCCGATATCGCCAGCAAAGAAGATGTGATCCGCCGTTACGATCACGAAGTACAGGGAGCAACGGTGATCAAACCACTGGTCGGCATAGAAAACGACGGGCCATCGGATGCGGCGGTCATCCGCCCGCTGGTGGCAAAGGGTTGGAAAGGCCTGGCGTTGGGCTGCGGGATCTCGCCTCACTATGGACGTGTCGATCCCTACCTGATGGCCTGGGCCGCTATCGATGAAGCTGTGCGCAACGTCGTCGCCGTAGGCGCAGATCCCAAACGCATCGCGCTACTGGACAACTTTTGTTGGGGCAATCCAGCTTTACCTGATCGGCTGGGCGGCCTCGTGCGCGCGGCCCAGGGCTGCCACGACGCAGCGCTGGCCTATGGCACACCGTTCATTTCTGGCAAAGACAGCCTCAACAACGAATACATTGACCCGCAGGGGCAGAAACGGGCCATTCCACCTACGCTATTGATATCATCCCTGGGCACCGTATCCGACGTACGGCAATGTGTGACGATGGATCTCAAAGAGAGCGGCGATCTGCTTTACATTGTTGGTGAAACACGAAACGAGATGGGCGCGTCGTTGTGCGTTCGGTTGAACGAGGACAGCGATCATATCTCCACGCAAGCACGCCTTCCCTCTCCCGTGCCCGATGCAATCAAGACAATGTGCGCACTGCACGAGACAATCCAGAAGGGATTGGTCCGCGCCTGCCACGACCTGTCGGAAGGCGGGTTGGCCGTCGCCGCGGCTGAAATGGCGATCGCAGGGCGCAAGGGCTTACAACTCGAGCTGGGCTCACTGCCTCGCGCTGACGACGTCGACGCTGATACGATTGCTCTGTTTTCCGAAAGCAGTGCTCGCTTTCTTGTCCAAGTCTCGCCGCAGGCTGTGCAAGCATTTGAACAGACGTTATCTGGCCGGCCCATAGCACAAGTAGGGTGTGTAACCGACGATGCAAAAATGCGGGTACGTGGCCTATATGGCGAATCCGTCATCAATTGTCCGATCGCCGACTTGAGGCACGCCTGGCAGTCGACGGAAATGGTATAAACACATGATTACAAAAATGAACAACCCTCCAGTCCTGATCCTCCACGCAACGGGCACCAACCGCGACCACGACGCGGCATGGGCGGTGGAAAAGGCGGGTGGGCAGCCAGAGATCGTACACGTCAACAAGCTGCGTGAAACCCCCTGGCATATGCACGACTATCAAATGATGGTTTTGCCCGGCGGGTTTTCCTATGGCGATGCGTTAGGCGCGGGCCGCCTGTGGGCATCCGATATGCGTTGGCTGTTTCAGGACGAGATGGCTTTGTTTATCGACACCGGCAAGCCGGTGATCGGCATCTGCAACGGTTTCCAGGCACTGGTCAAAAGCGGTTGGCTGCCTGGCCCGCCAGATTTGGCCGCGCGGGCAACGCTGACCCGCAATGAATCAAACAAGTTTGAGTGCCGTTGGGTATGGCTTGAGCCAACCGCAAACAACCGCTGCGTATTCACCAAAGGATTGAGCGAGCGCATTTACTGCCCCGTTGCGCACGGCGAAGGACGCTTTATTCCCCGTGACAACCATGTCCTAGACGAACTGAATGCGCAAGGGCAAATCGTCCTGACCTACGTTCGGAACGTAAACAGCCCGGCCAGCCAACCGGCCGGCTATCCCGCCAATCCCAACGGCTCAGTTGCCGACATTGCCGGCATATGCAACGCACGCGGCACCGTTCTTGGCCTGATGCCCCATCCCGAAAACCACATTGTGCCCGAACAGCATCCACGCTGGGCAAAAGGCGAAAAAGGCAACCTCGGATTGGCACTATTTGAAAATGGCATCAAGTATGCAGCGCAGATCTGACACAGATAAGAAAAGCCCATTCACACTTGGCGCTTCACCCTTACGAGAGGAAAAAGAGAATGCTAACAAGAGAGACGATTCGCGCCCTGATTTCCCAAACATTCACCGGCGTCGATCTGCCACAATTTGGTCCGCGTTCAAGTGGCAAGGTGCGTGACATTTTTCTACTTGGCAACAAACGCGTGTTGGTCACCACCGATCGCCTGTCAGCCTTTGATCGCATCCTTACGGCCATCCCTTACAAAGGCCAGGTGCTCAATCAGCTCAGCGCCTTTTGGTTTGAACAAACCAAAGAGATTGTCGCTAACCACGTCCTCAGTGTGCCCGATCCAAACGTAACCGCTGCCGTCGAATGCGAACCATTCCCGGTCGAAGTCATCGTGCGAGGGTATATCAGCGGCGTGACCACAACGGCGCTATGGTACCGCTACTCGCTAGGCGAACGCCACATCTATGGTTACGACTTTCCAGACGGTATGAACAAGAACGATCCGCTGCCCGAGCCGATCATCACGCCCACAACCAAGGGACGTGAAGGCGAACACGACGAATGCATTACCTGTGCCGAGGTCATCGAGCGAGGACTGCTGGATGCAGAAACGTGGGATCAGGTGCAAGCAGCGGCCCTGGCGGTGTTCAAGCGTGGACAGGAAATTGCTCGCCAGGGCGGTCTGATTCTGGTCGACACCAAATACGAATTTGGCCGTACGCCCGACGGTCACGTCGCCCTGATCGACGAGGTGCACACGCCGGACAGCAGCCGCTTTTGGGTGGCAGACACATACAAAGAACGCCTCGCCGCCGGACAGGAACCAGACAACTTTGACAAAGAGTTTTTGCGCTTGTGGTACGCGGAACGCGGTTATCGCGGCGACGGTGAGCCACCCAAACCGACGGAGGAGCTGATCGTCCAGGTTAGCCAGCGCTACATTGCCTGTTATGAGAAACTGACCGGTACCACTTTTGCACCGGGATCTTATCCTGTGGAGAACCGGCTCAAGGATTTGACCCTATGATCCGCCGTTGTACCCAGACCGATTTCGAGACGATGTATGAGATCATCAATGACGCCGCGCAAGCTTACAAGGGCATCATTCCCGCTGACCGCTGGCACGAGCCGTACATGCCCCGCCGAGAACTGCGCCACGAGATCGACGACGGGGTGGTCTTTTGGGGTTATGAGGATGATGGCGAGTTGATCGGTGTCATGGGCATTCAAGATGTGCAAGACGTGACGCTCATCCGGCATGCCTACGTGCGCACGGCACGACGAGGACAGGGCATTGGCGGCAAGCTGCTCGTCCACTTGCTCACCCTTGCCGAACGCCCGGTCCTGATCGGCACCTGGGCCACGGCGACCTGGGCAATCCGTTTCTACCAGAAATACGGCTTTCGCCTGACCACACCGCAAGAAAAAGAACAACTCTTGAGAACATACTGGACCATCCCACAACGTCAGGTAGAGACATCAGTCGTCTTGGCTGAGCAAGAATGGTTTGGTGAATAAGGCACGGGAAAGTGTTTGAATGATGATCGACGACCTCCAACACGTGAGTGAACTGCAGCCTCTTCTGCGCCAGTTTTGTGACACAGCACCACCCAACAAATACGGGATCGCCCTAGGGGGCGCACACGCCAAAGGAGTAGCCGACGCGGAGTCCGATCTCGACCTATATGTGTTTGCCGACCAGGTCCTGCCTGGCACTGAAAGGAAACGGCTGTGTACACAATTTGGGGGCATCGAGTCAGTCACCGGCTGGGGGGAGGATATGCCATTTGTCCAGGCCGGCACCGATTTCTACTATAGAGGACTCAAAGTCGAGTGCTGGCTGCGCAATACGGACTATATCAGCAACATGATCGCCGAATGCCAGGCCGGGGTTATCCACCACAACTTGGTCACTTGGACGGTCATGGGGTTTTACAACTATTGCGCCCTATCCGATCTGAACAATATGATGCCCATCGATGATCCGTCCGGCATCCTGAGCCGCTGGAAGGATCGAGTAGGTCAATACCCCCCGAAACTACGCCAGGCGATCATCACCACCTACCTGGGCAAGGCTAAATTCTGGCCGCACAACTTTCACTACCGGACTGCTGTGGAACGCTGCGATACACTCTATGTAGCCGGCATCGTCCAGCAAGTTGTGCACAACCTGATCCAAGTCGTCTTTGCCCTGAACCAGGTCTATTTCCCCGGCGACAAAAAGCTGTCGGCGGCACTTGATCACCTGCCGACCAAACCAGACCACTTTACAACACGCATTCAGCATCTAATCAGCCCCAGCGCCCCAGGCACGCAAACGCTTTACGAGCAACAGCGCCAGGAATTGATCGCCCTGGTACAGGAAATCGACACCCTGGTTCGAGCTTATGCAGACTAGAATGGAACTCCAACACAAATCACGCATCACGCTTGGCGCTTCATATGCTGCATCTCACGCATCCCATCACGCTTTTCCTACCGGAGAACAGTCATGAAATCCATCATCATCCTTATGGGGTCCAAGTCCGATCTGCCTTTTGTCAACCAAATCACCACCGCGCTGGACGCGTTCGATATCCCCTACGAGTGCCGCGTTGCTTCGGCGCACAAAAGTGCCGCCTACCTGCTTGACGTACTGGCACAATATGAAGCCAATGCTCAAGTAGGAGCCTATATCACCGTCGCCGGGCGCAGCAACGCTCTCAGCGGAATGGTCGATGCCAACGTGACCGTGCCCGTTATCGCCTGCCCGCCCTATTCGGATAGATTTGGCGGTGCTGACGTATATTCGTCGCTGCGTATGCCCTCCGGCGTCGCGCCAGCGTTGGTCTTGGAACCAAAAGGTGCGGCGCTGCTGGCGGCAAAAATCCTGGGACTAGAAGACACCAGCCTACGAGATCGTGTCAAAGCACTCCAGCAAGCCAACGTGGAAGCCCTGCTTGCAGCAGATCGAGACCTATCGAGGCAGCAATGACCCAATCCAGACGGGCTATAGCATCTCGTCCTGATGTGGACGCATTGGGGCATTCCCTGAAACAGCATAGCTGGTTGGCGCTGCTGGCCGGATATATGCTAGCCTTTGTTGTGCTGGGATTATTCGTCGAACCGCTCAAAACCATAGGATCTGGCTTGCTCGACATTTTGCAGAGTCCAGGATTGCTGCTTAGCGACTATCTGGCTATTGGCGGAGCTGGTGCAGCGTTAATCAACGCTGGATTGGTCGGATTATCAGGACTGGTGCTGGTTTACGTCAACGGCATTTTGCTGTCCGGCCCAACGATAGCGGCCCTGTTTACCATGACTGGCTTTGGATTGTTTGGCAAAAATGTGTGGAGCATCTGGCCGATTATTCTGGGCGTAGCCTTGTTCAGCCGTGTGATCCGGCGTCCATTCAAAAGCTATATCCTGGTAGCCCTCTTTGGCACAGCATTGGCGCCACTGGTCACACAGATTGCCTATGGATTTGGCTGGGGCGTGCCGGCTGGAGTGCTCTTTGGCCTGGCAGCAGGGTTTGTTTTGCCACCATTGGCCGTGTATATGCTGCGCTTGCATCAGGGCTTCAACATCTATAATGTCGGGCTGACCTGCGGCTTTCTGGGGTTATTTGTGATTGCACTGCTGGAAGGCACAGGACTTTCAATCACACTTGAGAGACATTGGTCCGAACAGTATAACCCTATGATGGGCACGTTTTTATTACTCTATGCGTTATCAATGTTGATCGTGGGCACGGTTTTAGCCCGTCGATGGACCGGACTGCGCGATCTCGTCCACGAAGCAGGTACGCTGCCCACCGATTTTGTCGAATTGTTCGGCCCGGGAACGACATGGATCAATATGGGATTGGTAGGGCTGATCGGTTGGCTGTACATCCGGCTGGTCGGCGGCGTATTCAATGGCCCGACGGTGGGCGGGGTCTTGACCATGATCGGATTCGCCGCATTCGGCAAACACATCTTGAATGTCCTGCCTGTCATGCTGGGCGTTTATCTGGGGAGTCGATTGATGATCTGGCAACCTAACCAGCCCGGGCCACTGCTGGCAGCACTTTTTGTGACCACACTGGCGCCGCTCAGCGGACGTTTTGGTCCCCTGGTCGGTATCATAGCCGGGATGCTGCATCTCGCGCTGGTGATGCGCACTGCATCCTGGCATGGTGGACTGAACCTGTACAACAATGGATTTGCCGGCGGCCTGACTGCGATGCTAATGGTCAGTGTTATCACCTGGTGGTCCACTTGGAAAGAAGAGCGGACAAGTTGATATGTTGAAACAAAAGCAGAAAATTACGCACTTGATGGACGAACTGCTGCATTATGTGCTGGAAACCGAACCCGAACAAGTGGTCATCACCATAAAAGACCTACCCGACCGCGTGCAGATGAGCATCGATCAAGTAGGAACGCCCCGCGACGAGCAAGAATGCCGCCGCGTCGAACGTCTTCTCAATGCACCACGGCGCAACGAACTGCGAGACTATTACGGCGGACTGGCCGGCGAAGAAGACTGTGGTTCGTGTGACCTGCGTGTGGTCAGTATGTTGATCGACGGCGGGCACATTGAACCGACGGAACAAGGTACACGGCTGACTGTCTGGTGGAAAAAAGAATAATCCCACTTAAAGCCTGCATGTCTTGAACATTTGAGGTGTTTATGTTTGAAATCAACAATCTTGATCCTGATTACGACGATTCACCCCGCGAAGCCTGTGGCGTATTTGGCATCTATACTCCGGGTGAACAGGTCGCGCGGTTGGCTTTTTTCGCCCTCTATGCGCTGCAACATCGAGGGCAAGAGAGCGCCGGTATCGCCACCTCTGACGGCAACATCGCCCAAATCCACAAGGATGTCGGCCTGGTGGCCCAAGTTTTTAAAGAGGAAAACTTGCACCATCTACGCGGGCATCTAGCCATTGGACATACCCGTTATTCAACCACCGGCGCTCCCCACCTGCGCAACGCACAGCCGTACTTGATTGAAACCGCCCTGGGCCCGCTCGGCATTGCCCACAACGGCAACCTGACCAATGCTCATATGCTTAGAATGAACCTCCTGAATCGCGGCGTCGGCCTGGCTTCATCATCGGATAGCGAGGTGATCACCCAAATGCTAGCCGGAGCAGCGGGCAAGGCATGGCACGAGCGCATCGCCGATTTTATGCAGCAGGCGCAAGGAGCATACTCGTTGACCATTCTCACTCAAAACGCCGTCTATGCTGCACGCGACCCGTGGGGTTTTCGCCCGCTCTGTGTGGGACGGTTGAACGGAACAGGCTGGGCTGCAGCGTCCGAATCGTGCGCCCTATCCACAATCGGCGCAACCTTTGAACGTGAACTGCGACCTGGTGAGATCGTCTGCCTGGATGAAAATGGTCTGACCTCCTGGCAAGGTGTCGAGCCCACCAGCGAACAAGCATTGTGCATCTTTGAATACATCTATTTTTCCCGCCCTGACTCGATCCTCGAGGGCCGATCGGTGCATCGTGTACGACGCCAACTGGGCATGCGATTGGCCCAAGAACACCCGGTCGATGCCGATATGGTGATCGGCGTGCCCGACTCGGCAACTGCACACGCCATCGGTTATGCTTATGCTGCCGGTCTGCCTTTTGGCGAAGGCTTGATCAAGAACCGCTATATTGGACGCACATTTATCCAGCCCAATGACCGCCTGCGCAAGCTCGGTGTGGCCCTCAAATACAACATTTTGCCCGATCTGAAAGGCAAGCGCATTATCATGGTTGATGATTCGATCGTGCGCGGCAATACGAGTGGGCCGCTCGTCGCCTTGCTGAGACAGGCCGGCGCATCTGAGGTGCATATGCGCGTTGCCTCACCGCCGCTCCGTTATCCATGTTTTATGGGTGTCGACATGGCCACCCGGCAAGAATTGATCGCCGCCAATATGAGCGTTGACGAGATCGCCGACCACATCAACGTGGACAGTTTGGGCTACTTGTCCCTGGATGGCTTATACCAGGCCGTCGGGCGACAAGAATGTGGGCACTGCATGGCTTGCTTTTGCGGAAACTATCCCGTACCAGCCAGTGTGGATGCAGGCAAAGAGATGTTTGAGACGTGAAACGTCATCCGTCAATGTGAGCAAAATGACGTTTGACGAATGAAGATCTTGCAAAAGTAGACGTGATAACAAAAAGGAGATGACAATGTCAGACAAATACTGGCCTCCCCTATCCCGAGACCAAGTCATCAAGGCTGTGGAGCGCAAGACTCCCACCTCGCGCGTCCCCCTGATACGTGCCAAATGGTGGGGCGAAGGGCTGCGCGAGCAATACGGCGAGCGACTCAATGCATTCGAACGCTTTCCCGAAGACACAGCGATGCTGTGGATCGAGCCACTCGATATCGACGCTATGAACCTGTCCTGGCAGGTGGATACGAGCGAGGCCAAGGATGCAAGCTGCGTCATCGATGACTGGGCCAAGCTGGACGAGTTCATCGAAAAAATGCCCGATCCGCAGCGAGATCCCCAATTCGAATACCTGGCCGAGCAGGCAGAGCAGATCCGCGACCAGGATCGCTACCTGCTGTTTGGCTGGTGGCGGCTCTTTTTCGAGCGCCCGTGGGCCATCCGGGGCATGACCCAGCTGCTGCTGGATTATTATATCGACACGGAAAACATCCACCGCCTGCACCAGGCTCTGTGCAACCAGTACATCCGCTACATCGAGTGCAGCATCCGCGAATTCCGGCCCGATGGGTTTTGGACCAGCGACGACCTGGGCCACCAGCACCAGCCTTTTATGCGCCCCGAAAGCTTTCACGAGCTCATCTACCCGTATTACGTGCAGATCGGCCAAACCCTCAAGCCACACAACGTTCACTGGTGGCTGCATAGTTGTGGCAACAACACCCCTCTCTTGCCCGACCTGATCGACGCCGGTCTCACCGTTTTTCATCCTGTGCAAAAGCACACCATGGACGAGGTGGCTGTGGCCCGCAAATTTGGAGACAAACTGACCTTCCTTGCCGGCATTGACGTGCAGCACGTCTTGCAGGAAAAAAGCCCCGACGGGGTGCGGCAAGAAGTGCGTTTCCTGATCGACACCTTTGATCGCCCCGACGGCGGGATGTGCATCGCCGCCGGCAACGGTATCGTGTCCGGCACGCCTTTCGAGAACATTGAGGCATTCCTGGATGAAGCCGTCGAGTACGGCACAAGCCATAGAAAAGCATACACGTAATCCGCCTCCGCCAAGTGTCAATGTGGTGTGAACGCCGGATGACGGATGACGTTTGACGAATGACGTTTGATGAATCACTCTGGAGGTCTCTTATGCGTATCCTGGTTGTTGGTTCCGGCGGCCGCGAGCATGCACTGGCCTGGAAATTAGCCCAGTCGCCCAAGGTGGGACAGCTTTTTGTCGCACCGGGAAACGGCGGCACGGCTCAAATCGCCCAAAACGTCCCCATTTCAGCCGATGACAATGATAGCCTGCTCAGGTTTGTGCAGGAAAATGACATCGATCTCACCGTCGTTGGTCCGGAAGCGCCGCTGGTTGCAGGACTGGTCGACGCTTTTACCGCTGCCGGGCTGCGTGCTTTTGGCCCAACTGCTGCGGCTGCTCAATTGGAGGGTTCGAAAGCCTTTGCCAAGCACTTTATGATCCAAGAAGGCATCCCCACAGCCGTCGGCGCCGTCTTTCGCCACCACCAAGCAGCTTTGGCCTACCTGGACGCACAGCCGATGCCCATCGTGATCAAAGCCAGCGGGTTGGCTGCGGGCAAGGGTGTCTTTGTTTGTGCAACAAAGCAAGAGGCACAAGCAGCCTTGCACGAGATTATGGTCGACCGGGCATTCGGTCCATCCGGCGACGAGGTGCTGATCGAGGAGTGCCTGAAAGGCGAAGAAGCCTCGCTGCTAGCCTTTAGCGACGGCAAAACGGTGGTGCCGATGCTGCCTGCACGCGACTACAAGCGCATCGGTGACGGTGACGAGGGCCCAAACACGGGTGGCATGGGGTGTTATGCCCCCTCGTCCTATCTGTCGCCAGAACTCATTTCTAGCGTGGTCGCGCGCGTGCTACAACCAACAGTCGACGGCATGCGTCAACGAGGAATACCCTACGTGGGCGTGCTCTATGCGGGCATTATGCTCACCGCCAACGGCCCGCGCGTGCTCGAATTCAACTGCCGCTTTGGCGATCCTGAAACGCAGGTCCTGCTGCCCCTGCTTGATACCGACCTGGTCGACATTTTCCTGGCTTGCATCGAAGGCCGTTTGCAGCAAGTAGACGTGCACTGGAAACCAGATCATGCCGTAGCGGTGGTGATGGCCTCCGGTGGTTATCCCGGCAGGTACGAAAAAGACAAACCCATCCACATCAACCTGGCCGGTTTGGTTTTCCACGCCGGCACCAGGCTAGATGGCGAGCAACTGCTCACCTCGGGCGGTCGCGTGTTGGCCGTAACGTGTACGGCTCCAACCCTAGAGGACGCAAGAACACGTGCCTACCAGGGCATAGAACAGATCCATTTTGAGAACGTGCAATACCGGACAGATATTGCCTCCCTTGCCCCTTCCACACGACCTCCCCCCTTGCGGGAGAGACCGAGGGGAGGCAGCGCTTACGCTGCCGCCGGCGTCGACATCGAAGCCAAGAGCGACGCCTTTCGGCGCATGCGTGCGGCGGTCGAAAACACCTATACACCCGCCGTCCTCGCCGGGATTGGCTCCTTTGGTGGCCTGTTCGCACTTGACGAGCTGCTGCAACGAGCCCGCGATCCGGTGCTGGTCTCCTCTACCGACGGCGTGGGCACCAAAACGATGATCGCTGTGGCAATGGGACGCTATGACAGCATCGGTTATGACATTGTCAATCACTGCATCAACGACACGCTGGTTCAAGGCGCGCGCCCGCTTTTCTTTCTCGATTACATTGCCTCCAGCAAACTCGATCCCGACATTATCGTACAACTGGTGTCGAGCTGCGCGGCGGCGTGTAAGGCCAGCAACTGCGTGCTCATTGGCGGCGAAACGGCGGAAATGCCCGGCGTCTATCACCCCGGCAGTTTTGATTTGGTAGGCACGATGGTCGGCTGGGTCGATCGTAACGCCATCGTCGACGGCAACACCGTCCAGCCCGGAGACGTCTGCCTGGGTTTGTCGTCCAGCGGCCTGCACACCAACGGCTATTCCCTGGCCCGCCGGGTTTTTGCCAACGTGGGCTGGGAGACCGTCTTGTCCGAACTGGGTCGCACCATCGGCGAGGTGCTGCTCGAACCACACCGTTCCTATTTGCCCGAGTTTGAGGCCCTGTCCGAGGCGGGAGTGACGATCAAGGCTATGGCGCACATCACCGGCGGCGGCTTTCCCGACAACCTGCCACGCGTGATACCCGGGACCATGGGTGCGCGGCTGGACCGGTCAGCGTGGCCGGTGCCGTCGATCTTCCAGCTCATCCAGCAGCGCGGCCAGGTAAACGACGAGGAAATGGTCCGCGTGTTCAACATGGGTATCGGGATGATCCTCATTGTCGCGCCGGATGAGGTCGATCGCGCGCTAGCGGCGTTGAGTGGCAGCACCGGCGTCGCGTCTGCACCCTATCTCATCGGCGAAACGATGGCATGGGACGGCAGCGGCTCGCAGGTTCAACTCGTATGAACCCCGCACAACGGATTGCCCTTTGGGCCGACAGGCTGCGTGATATCTCTGCGCTGGGCCTGCGCTTTGCTAATAACATTTACGATCGCCAGCACTATCAGACGGTGCAGGACATCGCTATGGCCATGATGGCTCTGGCAACCGGGGGTACGATGGAACAGATGGAGCCACTGCGCGCGCCCGTCTTTGCACGTCCCACGCCGCTTGCCGTGGGCGATGCTGCAATCATCGACGCCGACGGGCAAATCCTGCTCATTCGCCGCGCCGACAACGGCAAATGGGCCATGCCCGGCGGGGCATTGGAAGTCGGCGAAACGCCAGCCGAGGGTATCGTACGAGAAGCCTTTGAGGAGACGGGCATACACTGCCAGGCAATGACGCTGGTCGGCGTATTCGATTCCCGGCTCTGCGGCTCGACAGCACGCCATCACCTGTACCAGTTTCTCTTCCTGTGCCAACCTACCGGGCGCGAGGCCGAACCGATCTCACACGCCGAGGAGGTGCTCGACGTGCGCTGGTTTCCCGAACACGCCCTACCGGCAAACATCGATCCCGGGCATGTTACGAAAATTCCCAGGGCTTTTCAGGCCTGGCGCGGCGATGAACGAGCGTTCTTTGATCAAAGCGCGTGAGACGTCAAACGTCATTCACCACTCATCGTCCGAACTGTGTTGCGGCGTGACGTTTCCCGCCTCACCAAGTATTCATTACGATTCACGAACGACTCGAAAGGTATCCTATGACACGTATCGCTGTTTTGATCTCCGGCAACGGTTCCAACCTGGAGGCGATTTTGAACGCCAGCGAGAGCGGCGAACTGCCCGGCGTCGAGGTTGCCCTCGTCGTCTCTAACCGGCGCGAGGCGTTTGGGATCAAGCGGGCGGTGCGTCACGGTGTGCCCGTCGTCTATTTTCCGCTGCTGCCCTACACAAAGGCCAGACGGCCCCGCCGCGATTACGATGCCGACCTGGCAGCTATGCTCCAGGCCTTTGACGTCGAGTGGATCGTGCAGGCCGGCTGGATGCACCTGTGGACAGTGGCCTTTTTGCAGCATTTTCTGTCACGAGTGATCAACCTGCACCCGGCGCTGCCAGGCACCTTTCCCGGTATGCATGGCATTCAAGATGCGTACGCAGCCTACCAACGCGGTGAGATCGACCATACGGGTGTCATGATCCACCTCGTGCCCGATGAGACCGTGGACACCGGGCCGGCGATCGTACAAGAAATCATTTCCATTCACCCCTATGACAGTCTGGCCGACCTGGAAGCGCGCATCCACGCGGTCGAACATCGACTCCTAGTGCAGACCCTCCATAACCTGCTGTGCGAATGCCAGGAAAGTTATGATCGCACGGACACAAGCGCGCGGCACACAGGTCTTGAGCCGTCTTCCGCCCAGTGTTAAGCCCAAGCAGATCCTTACACTCTCAGATGGCTCGCACCTGTCATATAGGATAGGGTTTGGGCTTTTTCCCCGTTTCGAGTATAATCCGCCTAGCCAATTTCAGTTGGCGATGGCAAGTGCTTGTTGTCTTGTCAGGGTTGTGCTATAATCGCCCACCGTCAAAGATTAAACGTTTCTTACAAGGACAAGGTCGATCAAGATCATGAACGGCAAAAAAAAGCAGAGAAAAATGGACGTACCAACACTCGATCTTTCGATTATCCTGCCTGTATACGATGAACAAGATAATCTGCCTGTCTTGCACCGTGAACTGACCGACACGTTGGCGGCAACCGGGCGCAGTTATGAAATCGTCGCCGTTGACGACGGCAGCCAGGACGACTCGTTTACTGTGCTCGCACAACTAGCCCAAAGCGACTCGCACCTGCGCGTGATCCGCTTTCGGCGGAATTTCGGCCAGTCGGCAGCCTTCCAGGCCGGGTTTGATTATGCCCGAGGCGCAGTGATCTTGACCATGGACGCCGACGGTCAAAACGATCCGGCAGATATCCCTGCCATCTTGTCCGAGATGGAACGTGGAGATTTTGACCTCGTCGGCGGATGGCGGCAGGAACGCAAGGAACCATTTCTAACCCGCAGGCTGCCTTCGATGATCGCAAACGCCCTGATCGGCAGCGCCTCCAACATCCCACTGCACGATCGGGGATGCTCGCTGCGGGCCTATCGCCACGACTTGATCAAAGAAATGCGCCTTTACGGCGAGATGCACCGCTTTATTCCCGAACTATGCAGCCAGATCGGCGCCCGAATGTCCGAAGTCCCGGTCAACGACCGGGCACGCCGCTACGGCCGATCCAAGTATAATCTGAGCCGGGCTCCACGCGTTTTGCTCGATCTGTTTACGATCGTCTTTTTGCTCGGATACCAGGCCCGGCCTATGCAATTTTTTGGCCTGTTTGGCTTGAGCAGCAGCGGCATCGGCGTGCTGATTGGCGTTTACCTGGTCATCGCCAAGATCGTTGCCGGGATCAGCAAAGGCATTGAAGGATTTCGCGCTTACAAGATCGGTACCAGTCCTTGGCTGAATCTGTCCGTGCTGCTGATTGTATTGGGCGTCCAGTTTTTGACAATGGGACTTTTGGGCGAGCTGGTAACACGCGCCTACCACGAAGCACAGGGCAAGGATGTGTATATTGTGCGAGACGATGCAGGCTTGGGTGCCGATAGGACACAAGAATGAGACGCACAGTTACGTTGAGGACAGTATCCGGGTAATGACAAACAAAGTATTTATTATTGGCATTGATGGAGCCACATTCGATCTGATCCGTCCCTGGGCTCAAGACGGTTACCTGCCCAACTTGGATCGATTAATGGACAAAGGAACCTGGGGACCACTGGAATCCACCGTTCCCCCAATGACGTCGCCGGCATGGCCCTCTTTTGCCACCGGCAAGTATCCGGACAAGCACAGCGTATTTGATTTTGTGTCTGCCCACTCGGGCGATGGCAAAAACCAACACTTTAACGTTGTCAATGCCACAGCGATTCAAGCCTGCACGCTGTGGGACATCCTGTCGGCATATGGCAGAAAAGTGGGCGTGATCAATGTACCTGTCACCTTTCCGCCGCACGCGATTAACGGTTTTCTCATTTCGGGTCTACTGTCTCCCAGCAATGCCCAGATCACGTATCCGCCCGATCTGCTCACCCGACTGGATGATCAGGACAGTACAGTTCCCAAGTACCGTGTGATGCCATGGATCCAATACAAACCCGGCAACGAGAGTGCATTCATCGCAGACCTGCTCGATCTGATCGAAACCCGGGCAGATTTCGCCGCGCGGCTGATGCAGCAGCAACCTTGGGATTTTATGATGGTCCACTTTTTGGCGTCCGACGTGGCCCAACACGCGCTGTGGCGGTTCCTCGATCCCACCCATCCCAGGTACGAGCCGGAAAGCCCATACAAGGACGCGATTCTGCGCATCTACCAACGCATCGACCGCGCTTTGGGGCAACTGCTCGACCTGGTCGACGACAACACAACGATCATCGTTATGTCTGATCACGGCTTTGGCCCGCTGCACAACGTCGTTAATCTGAACATACTCCTGTTGGAAAAAGGGTTGCTGTACCTCAAACGCAAGCCGTTCACCCAATTCCGCGCCTTTTTGTTTCGGCACGGCTTGACGCCTTCGATGGTCTATCAATGGCTGGCTCGCTTTGGCCTGCAAAACATCATCTCACGCGTCTCCAAATCGACACGCAATGCGGTCTTTAACAAATTTCTATCCTTTGACGACATCGACTGGAGTCGAACAGTGGCCTACTCATTGGGGCACATAGGCCAGATCTATATTAACGTCAAGGGACGCGAACCACACGGCATCGTCGAGCGAGGACCGGGCTATGAACGCGCCTGCGAGCAAGTCACCAAAGCGCTGCAATCGTTAACTGACGCCAATGGACGACCATTGCTAGACCGGATCATTCGCACAAAACAAGGCGATCAAACGAACTCGAACGGCCAATACGCCGACCAAGGGCCGGATTTGCATATTGTATTGGACGGCTATCGCTATATCTCGTGCCCACTTTTCGCGACCGACGGACACATCATCAGCAAGCAGATCCGTGGCGATTCTGGAAGTCACCGCCAGCACGGGGTACTCATTGCCTGCGGGCCGCACGTGCGCGCCGGCGCACAAATCCAGGATGCCCGCATCGTCGACTTGGCACCGACGGTGTTACACTTGATGGGACACACGATACCGGCCGATATGGATGGACATGTGCTTTACGGTCTGCTGGACCTAGCCTGGGAAGACGGATCGCCCACCGATGAACTGGCTGTTACAAACATCCACATCCGCCAGGACGAATATATTCTTTCCGACCAAGAAGAAGCCGAACTGGAAGCTCGACTGAAAGGATTAGGCTATCTTGGGTGACACAGCGGACGTCGATACACAGGCAGATAATGCGAAACGAGGCAGAATCAAGACCGCAAACCCGTTCAGAACCTGGCTGGTCGTGGTCGTGCTCTTTGGCTTGTCTTTGATCCCGCGTCTCCACGCCGTGTGGCAGGGGTTTATCACTCCCGATGAACCATTCTGGATATTCAGCTCGATGCGCTTTCTGCGCGCCTTGGAGACACAGCATTGGACAGAGACGTTCCAAATCGGCCACCCTGGCGTGACAACGATGTGGGTCGGTACGTTGAGCATCTTGTGGCAGCGCTGGCGCGACGCGGCTGGCACCGCTGCACACCTGGCCTGGGTCGATCCCGTTCCCTGGATCGCGCCTGAAAACGCGGCCTTGTTCCCGCATCTGACCCCCTTTTTGCCAACAGCCCGGATCATCATCGCAACCCTGACTTCGTTGGGTGTGGTCGGTGTCTACCTGCTTGCCCGCAAACTTTTGAACGATCCCTTGCGCACCCAAATCGCGTTAATCGGCGCCATTCTGCTGGCGTTCGATCCATTTTCGATCGCTCTGTCAGGGCTGCTGCACGTCGATGCCCTGGCAACGACATTTGTAACTCTGAGCCTGCTAGCTTGGTTGATCGCGTTGAAAAAAGTCCCCCCCAGAGGAGGGGACCAGAGGGGGGGAGAGGGAAAGAAGCGATCCTGGCCCTGGCTGTTTGCCCTGTTTTCCGGCCTGTGTGCCGGGTTGGCAACACTCTCCAAATTCCCGACAGCCTTTATCGCCGCCATCGTGCCCTTGGCAGGCTTGCTAGCCTTTTTGGGCTCACCCTCGCGCAAAAGCCTGGGCCGCATCGCATTCCTAGAGCTGATCTGGGGCATCGCAGCGGCAATCGCCATCGTGGGCATCTTTCCCGGTATGTGGCAAGACCCGGTTGGTATGGCAGGCAAAGTCTATGACCTGATCGCCCGCTATGGCGCTGAAGCGCACGAAATTACTTTTTTTCGGGGCATCAGTGGCGGCGACCCGGGCGTCGGCTTTTATCCCACAGTCTTTTGGTTCCGTTTGATGCCCGCAACGTGGATCGGGCTGATTTTTTCACTGATCCCATTGTTGTCTCATTGGCATTCCCCAGAGCACAACAGACAACGGCAGGCCATGCTCTCCCTATGGGCATTTGCAATCGGATATCCCGTACTGCTTTCATTCGGAGCAAAAAAATTTGATCGCTACCTGCTGCCGGCATTTCCGGCACTAAATCTGCTTGCTGCCATCGGGTGGGTACACATCACCGATGGTCTATACCGATGGGCACGCAGACAGAAAAACATGTCGCCCGCAAATGAGAGAGGGACGAATAGGGACCACATCCCACAAGCAGTTTTTGTCGCCCTGCTGATTGTCTTGTTGATTGCCCAGACGGCGATGGTCGTTGGCGGCTGGCCCTATTATTTCGACACCTATAACCCGTTGAGCGGCGGCCTCAAGGCAGCATTGCAGACCTTGCCTGTCGGTTGGGGAGAAGGCCTGGAACAAATAGCCGAATACCTGAATCGCCAGTCCGACGCAGCCGAACGCACGGTCGCCGGAGCCAGTCCGGTAACTCTGGGCCCGCTGGTACGGGGCAAGGTAATGATGCTGGGAGAATCGTCGCGCTTGTTAGCCGACAACATTCTGATCACGGCTCTGGATCGACAGAATGCACCGCATCAAGTCGCCCAGGCCATTTCTGGTGCCGAGATCGAATATGTCGTGCGCGCTGGCGGGCAGGACGTGTTATGGTTGTACAAAGCCGCGTATCGAGCCGAAGTCGAGCACCTCGACCGTTACGGCGCGCCGGGCGATGCCATACTGTGTGATGCTCCGACACCGTTTGCCCGCCACCACCCCGACGTCTATTTCTTCGAGCGGGCCAATGAAGACGAGATCGCATTGGCGTTGAATGATTGGAGCGCCGCACACACGCGATTATGGTATTTTTCATATTCTGTTGCCTCGCCGATCACGCGTTTTCACATCCGCCACCAATTGGACACATTTGCTGCCAAGCTGGACGAAATCGACCTGGGTTACGTGACAGCAACGTTGTACATTCTACCTGGAGAACCAGCTTTTACACCCTCGACAGACGACGTTGCCGATTTTGGGTCCCTGGCAGTCAAAGGTGCGGTTCTCGTCGAACAAGAGATCGCTGCTGATGACGTAGCGCGTTTCGTCATCCGATGGCAAGCCGAAACTGCCCCCGACGCCGACTATGCACCCTTTCTCCATCTCGTCGACCAAGCCGGCCATTTGCGCTCCGCCGGGCGCGGTGACGATGTGCTGGTCGACGATCGTTACTGGCCTACATCCGCCTGGTCGCCGGGCAACGAGGCAGAATTGACCTACAGTCTGGGTTTGCCACCTGGCCTGCCCCCGGGCTCGTACCAAATTCACCTTGGCATCTCGAATGCGGAAACCGGAGAATGGATGCCCGCACTGGATGAACAAGATCGGATCGTAGGAACAACTGCCCACATCTTGGACGTGAATATTCAGCCAGCCAAAGTTCCTCCCGACCCGACCAGACTCCAGTTGCCGCACCCACAAAACGTCACCTGGCGCAACCAGATCAAGCTCACCGGCGTCGATTACCCGATACGGGCCAACGTCGGCGAGACAGTGGTCATCGGCGTGAGTTGGCTGGCTTTGAACACATTCGACCAATCATATGACATCAAACTGAGTCTGTCCACCGACGATGACGGAACGGCCCTAATGCGGACGCTTCCACTGAGCCAGTATCCCACTGTGAAATGGCGCAGGAACGAAGCGATCCACGAATTATACGATCTTGAGCTGCACGGTAAAGCGGATGGGACCCGCTTTCTGCAAGGAAAAAGCTATACGCTGTCGATCGAAGTGCTGGACGAAAACGGCACCCGGCTCTCTCCGCCGGTTGAAATCGGGAAAATCGACATCGCAGTGGAGGAGCGCATCTTTGAACTGCCATCACCTCCACAAGTTCAGCTTGAATTACACCTGGGAGAAGCAGCGGATACAAACCATCCGGCGGATACAAACCATCCGGCGGATACAAACACCACATCGCCAATCACGCTAATTGGCTACGACATCAGCAGTTATGATAGAGAACAACTCGAACTCGAACCAGGACAGGTATTGTCTTTGACCCTTTACTGGCAATGCAATACGCTCATAGAAACCAGCTATACTGTCTTTGTCCACTTGTTGGACGCAAACGGCCAGGTACACGGTCAAAGCGACCAGTTGCCTATGAAAGGACGAATGCCGACCAGCGGCTGGATAGAAGGACAAGTCGTGCTCGACACACATACCCTCACCGTCAGCAACGCAGCGCAGCCCGGCTCCTATCACATCGAAGCCGGCATGTACGACCTGCAAACGATGACCAGACTGCCGATAGTCGAATCGAGTGGCAGCCGCCTGCCCGACGATCGTGCGCTACTCGATAGCGAAATCGTCATCGTGGAAAAGGTCATGCCATGAAACGCGTTCTATTGGTGATCTCGCCAGAAACGCAGGTCAAAGATCCGAAACAAACCGGCTCCAAGTGGCCGCGCATCGGCATTGCCTACATCGCCGCGTATTTGCGCGCACATATGCCCGAAGGCCGGCTTGCGATTCAAGTCCTCGACTGCAAGGCGCTGGAACTAGATCACGATGCGATCGCCAGCCGGATACGCACCTTTCAACCTCACTTTGTCGGGCTGGGCCCGTTCACCGAAGAGATATACGACGCCTACCAGGTCTGCCGGACAGCAAAAGAGATCGACGCTGGCATTGTCACCGTCTTTGGCGGGCCGCACGCATCTGCACTGCCGGAACGCACACTGTGCGAATTTCCGGATCTGGACGTGGTGGTATACGGGGAAGGCGAAGGGCCCTTTTTGCAGCTTGTGCAAGGCGTCGACAGACACCAGATCAACGGCATCGCTTACAGGAGAAAAGGGGCCGATCCCGCTATTCTGGTCAACGAACCGGCAGAGCAAATCCATGATATTGACACGTTACCTTATCCGGCCTGGGATCTGTTTCCGCTGGACGCCTACCGGGGCATTCTGACCCGGCACCTGAGGGAAAAAGTCAACAAGTCGGTCCTCGAATTGCCCATTCTGTCGGCAAGAGGATGCCCGTTTCATTGCAATTTCTGTTACAAGACGTGCCAGGGGCTGAGAAACCGCGATCCGGTCAAGATCGTCGACGAACTGGAGTACGATATGCAGCGATTTGGGGCGACGGAATTCTTTTTCGTTGAAGGCACCTTTGCTGCCAGCCCCGAACAGGGCCTCCATATCTGTGACGAGATCATTGATCGTGGATTGGCAGAAAAAATCCGCTGGATCGTCGAGACCAGAGTCAACGTCGTCAACAAAGAACTGCTGTGCAGAATGAAGGATGCCGGCTGTACACAGGTTGACTTTGGCGTCGAATCCGGAGACGAAGAAATTCTGAAAAACACGCGCAAGGGGATCACTATCGAACAGGTCAAGCGCGCAGTCGCGTCGGCTAAACAAGCAGGACTCCAAGTCGGATGTTATTTCATCATTGGTCACCCCAACGAAACCAAAGAATCAATCAAAAAAACCTACAAACTGGCGCGCGAGCTAGATCCCGATCTGATGAATGTCGGGATCATGATTCCCTATCCTGGCACAATCGTCAGAGATATGGCTGAAAAGGGCGAGGGTGGCTACCGCCTGCTGTCCAAAGATTGGAGCGAATATACCAAGCAGCGGGGCGGGCCGCTCGAACTGAACACCCTATCGCTTAAAGAACTACAGCGAATCCAAAGCAGGGAATACATCAAGTACTATATACGCCCGAACAAGGTAAGGTTTATCCTCAAAAACTTTTCATTTGACAAAATCTTGAAAATCGTCATTAGCCTGTTTCAGGCCGCAGTCGTCGGGCGAACAGAGTAAAAACCAAGGATATCAGATACATCATGAACGACCTGCCTTTTCTTAGCATAGTTATGCCGGCATATAACGAAGAACACAATCTGGAGACAAATACCACGCTGTTGATAAACAAACTGGACGCGTTGGACGTCGCTTTCGAACTATTGATCGTTGACGATTGCAGCACCGATGCAACGCCCGAGATGGTCGACGCGTTGGCCGCACACGACAGGCGCGTCCGTGTCTTTCACCACCCTAAAAACTGCGGCATCGGGCAAGCGCTATACACCGGCTTTGAACACGCCCGCGGCACGTTCACGATCTTTATACCGGCCGATCTGGCGATGGACTTGGACGAACTGCCCAAGTACTTGAACGCCGCCGAACATGCCGACATCGTCGTCGGCCTGCGTTCGGACCGTCACGACTCGGTGCTGTCGCGCAAAATCGTTTCCCTGATCAACATTGGCTTGCTGCAACTGCTGTTCAGAATGCCGCTCCGTCAGTTTCAATACATTTGTATGTACCGCACCCGCTTTCTACAAGAGGTCGAGCTCAAATACCGGCACAGCGCATTCATCCAGGCCGAAGTGCTGATCAAGGCGCGAGATATGGGCTACAAATTGACTCAAGTCACGGTTGGCTATATTCCACGCACTGGCGGGGTTGCCCGAGGGGCCAAGTTGAGCCTGGTGATCAAGAGCGTGTGCGATATTCTTACATTTTGGGTGCGTTGGTTGTTCAAAAAACGGGAAAATGGACAAAGAGATTGGCGAGCGCATGATAAAGTGCGAGAGACAAGGATTGTTTCCAGCCAATGACGATTGATCTCGTAGGAAAAAGAAGCTTTGATCCGGCATTGCTGCTGATTCCATTGATCGGCCTGGTCGCGGTGTGGTCTTTTGTCACCCAGCCGATGCCCAGCACCGACGATGGGATGCTGTTTATGCTGCGCGTGGTCGAACTGGACCGCTGCCTGCGACACGGCGTCTTGCCGCTGCGCTGGGCACCAGACTTTGCCCACGGCTATGGTTATCCGCTATTCAACTATTACGCATCGCTCTCGTCGTACATTGCCGAATTCTGGCATCTGCTTGGATTGAGTTTTCCACAAGCGTTCGCTCTAGCAATGGCCTCCGCCTTTTTGGTTTCCGGCTGGGGCGCTTATCTGCTGGGCCGAGACCTGGCTGGCAGCGGGCCTATCGCTCAAAAAGCCGGACTGGTTGCAGCTACGGCGTACATGTATGCGCCCTATTTGTTTTATGACAGCGCCTATCGCGGGAACCTTGCTGAAACCTGGGCCCTGGCCTTGCTGCCTTGGGTGTTATGGACCGGACGGCTCGCCGCCCTGAACCACCGCTGGCACGATATCGTACCCTGCGCCATAAGCTATGCCGCACTGGTTTACACCCATAACGTCTATACTTTGCTCGTTTCGCCCTTGTTGGGCATCTATTTGCTCGTTTTATGGTGGCGGACCGGTCATTCATGGCGCGATGCGATCAGATTGGGCGCGGCAATCAGCCTGGGTTTGGCGCTAAGCGCCTTCTTTTGGCTGCCGATGTTTTTTGAAAAAGAATGGACGCACTTTTCTACTGATCTGGTCGACTATCGCACCTTTTTCCTAACCATTGGAGAACTATTATCCTGGCCGCCGCAGGTCGATCTCGCTTTGCTCAACTATTTCCCGCCGCGCAGCCTGAGCTGGGGGATGTTGATCCTGGTTGGCGTCAGCGTCTTCTTACATTTGCTGGACTTGATAGGTTTCAAACAAACGAGCGGTTCATCCCTTCCTGGTCTGGGAAAACACAAGCCCGAGCGATTGTTTTTTCTGATCGTCCTGGCCTTGACGGCTTTTATGACCATCAACCTGTCCGATTTCCTCTGGCGAACGGTGCCCTTGCTCAATTTTGCATTGATCCCCTGGCGCTACCTGGGCATCGCTTCGCTCGCCGGGGCACTGGTCGCGGGAACAATGATCTGCACCTTGGATAATCGTGCCACGCTTACGTCGCCAGCCTTGATCTGGACAGGGATAGCGATCGTTTTGCTGGTTGCAACGAGTATTCCATGGACGTATGCCGCGCCATTTCCACAGTCTCAAATCATCACCGTGTCCAAAATGATGCGTTGGGAATACGGTACGGGCTTGATCGGTACCACGGCCAAAAACGAGTATCTGCCTATCTGGTCATCGCGCATGCCCGACGAACCGGCTGATCCAGCATTGCTGACCGATGACGATCCGATCGTTGCCCGCTTGGATACCAGTTCTTTGCCCCAGGGCGCGCAGATCAGCTCTGCGGATTATGGCCTGCTGCGAGCAGAGCTAGAGATCGAGACGCCGGTTGCCTTTCGCGCCATTTACAAACAGTTCTACTTTCCGGGCTGGCGCGTGCTCGTCGACGGCCAAGCCGTTCCACAGATCGCAACTCAACCTTATGGCTTGCTAGGCTTTGACGTGCCCGCCGGCAAACACCGCATCATCGTCAAACCGAGCACGACACCGCTGCGACTGACCGGTGAAGTGATCAGCATCCTGGCCCTCTTGATCGCCATCACCATCGTCGCTGGCAGCGTCTTGGGTTTCAAATTGCAAATTGTAGGCAGACGGGTGTGCGTTTCACACAAGGATCACGCTTCACATCTCACACTTGGCGTTTCACGTTTCACGCCTCACCTCCTGGCCCTTGCCGCCCTGACATTGGTCATCCTCGGTCTCAAAGAAGGGATCATTGACCGCACGGACAATCTGTTCCGTGCGCATCGATTCAATGGCGAGCACATACCCGGCATGCAAACCAAAGCCGCGATCAATCTTGGCAACGAGTTACGCCTGCATGGCTACAATTTGCCGGGCAAAGCAATCACCGCCGGCACCCCGTTCCAGGTCGACCTCTACCTCAGCGCAAGCCGGGCTCCTTCAGGCGACTATATGGCCTACGCTCGCCTGGTTGACGATCGTGGGCGGCTGTGGAGTCTGGCCGATAACGGCGCACCGGAAGGCTTTCGCGGCCCGCCGACGACGGCAGCCTGGCCGCTCGATGCCTATGCCAGGTGGTCATACCTGGTTTACAGCCTGCCCGGCACACCGCCCGGCACGTATTGGGTCGAGATCGCTGTCTTTGAACGTGGCACGTGGCGCGGGTTGAATGTGATCGATGCGCGGGGATGGATCGTGGGGCAAAAAAGCCGTATCGGCCCGATCCAGGTCATGGCCCCGAATAAGCCACCGGACGTAGAGGCGCTGGGTATCGAACGGCCGCTGGATATCGCGGTCGGGCAGACGTTGAAAAGCCTGGGCAGCACACTAGCCATACCGGGGGCGGCGAATACGGCACATGTCGCCGTCCAGGCCGGGGACCAGATCGATGTGACCCTGTTCTGGCAGGCGATTAAGTGTATGGACCGCGACTATCAGGTTCAATTAGAGCTGGTCTCGGACGAAGGCAGGTTTGCTGTGGCAGACGGCCTGCCCCTGGGACGAGACACGCATCCGACAACAGCGTGGGAAAAAGACGAGATCGTGCGCAGCCCGCACCGCCTGCGCATTCCGGCGGCGATCGAGGCAGGCGATTACACGCTCTCGGCAACGGTCATTGATGAACAGGACACTGCCGCTGCAGGACCACTCTCGTTGGCCGAGATTACGATCAAACCGACATCGCGGCAGATGACCATCCCCGGCGACATCGAGCACGTCACAAATATCGACCTGGGAAACCAGGGCACGCGGCTAAAAACCGTTCGCCTGCTGGGATACGACTTGGCAGAAGCCGATCTACCAATAGGGAACACGCTGTCGGTCACGTTATACTGGCAGGCGTTGGAAGAGATGGAGACGAGCTACAAAGTATTCGTGCAGCTGCTCGGGCCAGACGGCATCCTGACACAGGCAGACGCCACCCCGGCCAACTGGACGCGCCCGACCACGGGCTGGATCGCCGGAGAAGTCATTGTCGACACCTATGCGCTCGACGTGCCCAAAGGTGCGGGACCCAACTGTCAGCTCATCGTTGGCCTGTACGACGAACAGTCTCTGCAGCGCCTGGCCGTGATCGACGGGGCAGGCAATACGATCGGTGATGTTGTGCCATTGACAGACATAAACATATCGGCACCTTGACCGGCGAGTAAGAGAATCCAGAGCTTATGAAGGCAAACTATCGGCGCAGCAATCCAACCATTTTCCAGAAACATCTCGGATTTTGGATGATCCTGGTCCTGGCTATTGCTTTTTTCTTGCGCGTCTACGACATCGGCAGCACACCACTGGGTCTTCACTATGACGAAGCGGCCAACGTTATCCTCTCTGACGAGATCGCACAAGGTGCGTGGCCGATCTTTATCCGAGGCTACACCGGCAAAGAGGTACTCTATTTCTACCTGGCTTCGCTGATGATCCGGCTGATTGGCTCGCCGTTAATCGCTGTGCGCCTGGCTTCGGCATTCATCGGCACGGTTAGCGTGGCCGTTACCTACCGCATGACGCGCGAGATGTTCAGGAAACACCCCGAAGAAAAGGCAGGACACACTCAAAAGATTGCCTTGATCGCCGCCACACTGCACGCCGCCAACCTGTGGGCGATAACGACCAGCCGGCTGGGGTTCCGCGCCCTGACCCAACCCCTTTTCCAGTCGCTGACGATCCTCTTTTTGTGGCGTGGACTGCACCACTCGATCCCGGTAAACGCCGGCGATTCCAAATGCTTCAACCCCACTGACAGGCAGCAACCGGCTAAAGCCTCAGTTCCCCATCCCGTCATTGAAAGGCTGCGTTCGGCTCTGGATTGGATCCTGGCCGGCCTATTTTGCGGGTTGTCGGCCTACACTTATCTTGCCATCCGAGCTTTTCCGTTACTGCTCGCGTCATTTTTACTGTGGATGGTGATCGCTGTCCCCGGATCGCCTGCACGCCAACGCGGCAGACAACGAATACAGGACCTCTGGCACATCGGGCTGTTCCTGCTGGCGGCAACGCTGGTATTTTGCCCGCTTGGACTCTTTTATCTCAAGAACCCGCAGTACTTTGTCAATCGTATCGGCCAGGTGTCCGTTTTCTCGGCTCAAGCAGGCAACGATCCCTGGGCGACGTTCTGGCACGCGGTCAAGGTGTCCCTGGGTGTGTTTATCCAGCAGGGCGACCGGAACTGGCGCTTTAACGTCTCCGGAGCACCCGCCCTGTGGTGGCCCGTGGCCGTCTTCTTTGTCATCGGGCTGCTAGCCAGCCTGTGGCGCCTGTTTAAACCGGCAACACAAAGCCGACTTTTTCCTTCCAACGCTGTAGCAGAGAACCTGATCAGTTCCGACTTGGGCTCGGGAGTAGAGGCTTTAGCCGGTCTGCAGCGCGGCGCTTTCCTCTTGCTGCTGCTGTGGCTGCCGATTATGCTCCTGCCATCGATCCTGGGCGGCCAGGACGTAGAAATCAGCCTCAGCCTGCGCGCGATCGGCGTTCTGCCTGCCCTCTACATCTGGCCGGCACTGGGAATAGTCGAAATCGGAACCTGGCTGCGACATTCTGCACCCACCACCTTCAGCACCCTCTATCGGCTGTTGATCGCGATCGTGCTGCTGGCAAGCGTCGTCTATGCCGGCATCCAGTGCTTTGCCGTCTGGGGACCATCGATCGGCAACTATTACGCCGCATCCAGCTACCTGGTCGACGCCGCCAACTATCTCAATGCCCACCTGCCCGACGACGCCCTCTGCTACGTCGCCGCCGAACACTACCGGCATCCCACCATAGCCTTGCTGGCCAACAACTATACACGGTTCAAGTGGTTGATCGGTCCAGACGCTTTTGTTTTTCCTGCGTCCGGTGAACAAGAGACGTGGGTCATCTTTACCTACGAAGCAATGCCGCCCGAGGATACGCTGTTACGGATATTCGGTTCGCTTGGTCAGGCACATCTGGCACCCGATGGGCAGGTTGCCTTTCGCATATACCGCTTTGCCCCCGGACAGATCCCGACCCCGCAGCCGGACGTGCCCGCAGACGCCAACCTCGGAAACACGCTACGCTTCCTGGGGTATGACGTGAATGCCCCGGCCATCTCGGGCCAGTCGTTCGACGCGAGGCTCTATTTCGAGATACTGCACGCAGTCGATCGCGATGATTATGCCTTTTTTGTTCATCTAGTGGATGATGCAGGGTTCCAGTGGGGTGGTGACACCTTTTTCACCTACCCTTCTGGCCAATGGACAGCAGGTGAAACGCTTATCCTGCGTTTTGTATCGCCGATCTGGGTTGGTGCACCACCGGGTAAATACGCCCTGGCTGTCGGAGCCTATTCGCCCTCACTCGACGCTCGCCTGCCGCTGCTGAACGAACGCGGCCAAATGAGCGGCACGACGATCAAGATCGAACCGCTGGACATAGCACGCGCGCCCTCACTACCCGACAACCTGCCACCGATTGCCCAAGAGATCGACATCCCCATTGGCGAGACATTGACCCTGATCGGCTCGGATCGCATTCCCCGCACGCTGCGTCCAGGCGCGGTGCTAAACTTGTCGCTCTACTGGCAAAGCACAGTGCCAGCAAATGCCGCCCAGGCAAGTTCCTGCGCATCGTGCACGGTCTTGCTGTGGTTGGAACCTGTCGACGCGCAGGTCGAGAATGGCCAACAAACGACAAACCGGATCCAACTCTGGAACGGATCCCCTGTCCGCGGGCAGTACCCATTCAGCCAATGGCAGCAAGAGGAATTCGTGCGCGACCATTACGCACTTCGGCTGCCGATCGATATGCCGGATGGAGCCTTTGCTCTGAACCTGCAAGTTGCAAGCAGCGCCCACGATCGACCGATCCTCTTGGGGACCATCGACGTCGAGGCCACAGATCGCTTGTGGGAGCCCCCGCCATTTGATTACCCGGTCGGCGCGCGATTGAGCGACAAGGTTGAGTTGTTGGGGTATACGCTGGATCGACAGCAAGCCGCTCCCGGCGACACACTTCATTTGACCTTGATCTGGCAAGCATTGAAAGAAATGGACACGGCGTATACAGTCTTTACCCACCTGCTGGATGAAAATCAACAGATACGCGGCCAAAAAGATAACCCGCCGCAAAATGGATCCTATCCAACCACGCTGTGGGCCAGAGAAGAGGTTATCGTGGACGAATACGAGATCGTTATCCAGGACGGGACGCCGCCGGGTAAGCACACGATCGAGATCGGGATGTACGATCCGGGAAACCTGCAGCGGCTGCCAGTATTCGATCCCACTGGCGCAATCGGCGACCGGATCTTGCTCGGCGAGGTGATCGTTTCAGACAATTAGCCCGCAGTTTTCAAAAAACCGCTTTCAGGGTACAATAGAGGTACACCTGCAAACCGAATCCATCTGAAAGGACAAAAACAATGACAATCAAAGGCATGGCCGGTGCACAATTGTACACCGTGCGTGAATTCACCCAAACCCTCGATGGCGTCGCCGAAACCCTGAAAAAGGTGGTCGACATCGGCTACAAGGCGATCCAGATTTCCGGCTTTGGCCGGGACCTCGATCCAAACGAGGTCGCCAAGCTCGTTCAAGACAGCGGTCTGATCGTCGCCGCGACACATATGGGTTGGCCGATGTTTTTGAACGACCTGGATCGGGTGATCGAGATTCACAAGATGTGGAAATGCGAACACCCGGCCATCGGCAGTCTACCTCGCGAATACCATGGTCTCGACGGCGTCAAGCGTTTTATCAACGAACTGACTCCCATCGCTGCCAGGCTGGCGGCAGAAGGCATGGACTTTTCCTACCACAATCACAACCACGAGTTGGTCAAGTATGATGGCAAGACCTGGCTGGGCATGCTTTACGACCAGGCTCCGCCCGATATGCTCAAAGCCGAGATCGACACCTACTGGATCCAGGCTGGCGGTGGCGATCCCACATGGTGGGTGACAAAATGCGCCGGGCGCGAGCCGCTACTGCACCTCAAAGACATGATCGTTACCCCCGAGCGCGAACAACGCTTTGCCGAGATCGGAGAAGGCAATCTGAACTGGCCGGCGATCCTTCAAGCAGCTCAGGAAGGCGGCGTCGAGTATTACCTGGTCGAACAGGACCGCTGCTACGACCGCGACCCCTTTGAGTCACTGGCGATCAGCTATCGCAACATGGTCGAGATGGGCCTGAGCTAACGAAAACGCACAACCACGAGCGCGCAGAAAAAGGCAGTGCATCGCCGGGATGCTCGGATGGCGCGCCATCGGATGGCGCGCCATCG
>JAFGJF010000394.1 GCA_016929205.1 Anaerolineae bacterium | reverse complement strand
TATTATATGACTTTGGCTGGTGCGGTCAAAGGTGCCGATGGGGTGACATTCACGGTCAACCAAGGCGAGCGTTTTGGCATGGTCGGTGAGTCGGGGTGTGGCAAATCGACGACGGTGATGTCTGTCTTGCGCCTGGTGCCACCCCCAGGCCGTATCGTCGGTGGACAGATTATGTTGGCCGGTCGTGAGGGCGACGGCCGGCGGGGCGATGGCTGGGAGGATGACCTGGTTGCGCTAAGCGAAAACGAGATGCGCGACGTGCGCTGGTCGCGGATCTCGCTGATCCCGCAAGGGGCGATGAATTCGCTCAACCCGGTAATGCGCATCCGTGACCAGATGGCCGACACGATTATCACCCACGAAGGAATGGAGGCGAGATCCGGCTTGGACGACCGGATCGGCGACCTGCTGTCCTCGGTGGGTCTGACCCCGGAGGTGATGCGCGTTTATCCTCACCAGCTCAGCGGCGGGATGAAGCAACGGGTCTGTGTGGCCATGGCGATCTCGCTGAATCCGCAACTGATCATTGCAGACGAGCCGACGAGTGCACTGGATGTGGTCGTGCAGCGCCTGGTGATGCAGACGATCATCGAGATGCAGGAGCGGATCGGCGCTGCGGTGATCTTGATCGGCCATGATATGGGCTTGCAAGCTCAATTTGTGCAGCGGCTGTGCGTGATGTATGCTGGCCGGGTGGCAGAGGTTGGGGATGTCAGGGCCATGTTCAAAGACCCACTGCATCCTTATACGCAGCTGCTGATCGCGGCCATCCCGTCGATCCGGGAGAAAAAACCGCCAGCAAGCATTCCCGGCCTGCCGCCGGCGCTGCTCAACCCGCCGCCTGGCTGCTTGTTCCATCCTCGCTGTCCGAGGGCAATGGATGTCTGCAATCGCGCCGTTCCCGATCTACAAGAAGTCAAGCCGGGTCACATCGTGGCCTGCCATCTGTACAAGTGAGGTAACCCGATGCCAACGCCTTTGTTACAAGTCAAGGACCTGACCAAGGTCTACAGCAGTGGCCTGATTCGCAAAACGGCCAACCTGGCCCTGGACCGCTTTAATATGAGCCTCTTTGTCGAGAGGCCAAAGATCGTCGCTATCGCCGGCGAGAGCGGCAGCGGCAAAACGACGCTGGCCCGCCTGATCCTGGGTTTTTTGACCCCAACCAGCGGGCAGGCGATTTTCCAGGGACAGGATATTTGGCACATGTCCAAGGAAGAGTGGCTCGGTTACCGTCAGCGCGTACAGGCCATCTACCAGGACCCGTATGAGGTCTATAACCCCTTTTACAAGGTCGATCACGTGCTTAATATGGTTATCGGGACGTTTCATCTGACTCGAAACCGAGACGAACGGCGCAAGATCCAAGAGGATGCGCTCGAGATCGTCGGCTTACGCCCGACGGAGGTGCTGGGCAAATATCCGCACCAACTGAGCGGCGGCCAACGCCAGCGGGTGATGGTTGCTCGCGCGTTTATGCTTCGTCCGCAGCTGATCGTGGCTGACGAGCCCGTGTCGATGATCGATGCCTCTCTGCGGGGCATGGTGCTCGATATTATGCTGCGTCTCAAGCAAGAGCGCGGTATTTCTTTTCTTTATATCACCCACGACCTGTCGACGGCTTACCAGATCAGCGACGAGATCTTTGTCCTCTATCGCGGCTCGATCGCCGAGAGCGGCGACATTGGCAAAGTGATCAACAGCCCACAGCATCCCTATACGCAGACTTTGCTGGCTTCGATTCCCGTGCCTGACCCGGATGTCAAATGGGCCGAACACCTCGAGCTGCTGACGACCCAGGAACTGCTGGCGACGACCAGGGGGGCGTGCAAGTTTTACGATCGCTGCCGGCTTCACTACGATCGATGCCAGCAGAGCGAGCCCGAGTTGTTTGAGCTGGAAGAGAATCATTTCGTGGCCTGTCATTTTCGTCGCAGAGAGATGGAGATGGCCTGATAGCCTGGTGCAGAGCACAGGTCAATCGGGCATTGCGTTTTGTGGAGGAAAAAAGCATGAATTCGCGAGAACGTGTTCTGACTACTTTGCAGCACCAAGAGCCCGATCGCGTACCGATCGACCTGGGGGGGATGCGCTCGACAGGGATCACGGCGATCGCCTACAATCGTTTGCTCGATTACCTCGGCCTCCAGGGAGCGGCCAAGATTGCCGATACCGGGCAGCAGCTCGCAAATGTAGAGGAACCGATCCGCAAGCGCTTTCACGTCGACGTGGCGGCTCTGGATATGGTCAGCGCCAACTGGGTGCGCCAGGACTGCGCCTGGCAGCCGTGGACGCTGTCCGATGGTTCGTCGTGTTGGATTCCGGTGACCTTTAACCCGGTGCTGGATGAAAATGGCGACTGGGTGATTCAAGATAAACAGGGTCAAGTCACCCATCGGATGCCCAAGGGAGGGTATTACTTTGATGGGCTGGTTCACCCCCTGGAAAACGTGGAGACGATCGGTGAGTTGGAACTGCTTGCCGATCGATGGCAGCCGATCTCTAATGAGGTATTGGATTATTTGCACGATACAGCCAAGGACCTCTATGACAACACGGATTATGCGATCCTGGGTGGGTTTGGTGGCAGTTTTCTAGAATCGGGGCAGGGGCTGCGCGGCTGGGATAATTTTATGATGGATCTGGCTTTGCGCCCCGATTTCGTCGACACACTCTTGGATCTGCTGCTCGATGGGTATATCAGAAACGTGCAACTCTACATCGAGGCCGTGGGCGACTATGTGCAACTGATCAACGTCGGCGGAGATCTGGGCACGCAGAACGGTCCCCAAATTTCTACAGCGATGTACCAGCGCTATATGCAGCCTCGCCAGAAAAAGTTCTGGAGTTATATCCACGAGCACAGCGACATGTATATCTTTATCCACAGCTGCGGCGGCATCTATCCGCTGATTCCAGGTTTGATCGAAGCCGGTGTAGACGTCATCAATCCCGTACAGACGTCGGCGGTGGGTATGGATCCCGTTCGGCTCAAGCGCGAGTTTGGCGATGGTGTTACCTTTTGGGGTGGGGGCTGCGATACGCAAGAGATCCTGGGTAATGCCTCACCGGAGATGATTCGCGAGCACGTGCACGACCGCATACGCATCTTTGCCCCTGGCGGCGGCTTTGTGTTCAACCAGATCCACAACATTCAGGTCAACGTGCCGCCGGAGAACATTGTGGCCATGCTCGACGCTGCGTACGAGTTTGCCCCACATCCGATCGTATAGGGATGAGAACGGATGCCAGATCAATGGACATCCCGCGAACGGGTTCAGGCAGCCTTTGCGCATTTAGAGTCAGATCGCGTCCCGGCCTGGCTGGGGGCATCGCCCGAGTTTGTTGAACTGGCTGTGCAGCAGTTGGGTCTGCCAGATGAAGAGCGCTTGCGCGTCCGTGTGGGTGACGATTTTCGCCGCGTCTTTGCCACGTATGCCGGACCAGCATATGCCGACGCGCTTACCGGCCTGATCGACGGTGCGACCTATCGTACGATCTTTGGCGTGCAGCGCAGCGGCTACTTTTACGGGCAGCCCCTCCACCATCCCCTCGCCGGCGCGACCCTGGCACAGATACACGACTATGCCTGGCCTGACCCCGCGTGGATGGATGTCAGCCAGATCAGGTCACAAGCGCTGCAATATGGCAAGCAATATGCTATTCTGGGCGGCGAGTGGTCGCCATTTTGGCATGATGCGATCGATCTGCTGGGCATGGAGCGGTTGATCTATGAGATGGTCGATCATCCGGAGCGGGTGGACGCGCTGCTGACGCACATTGTCGATTATTACGCCGAGGTCAGCCAGCGCATCTTTGACGCGGCGGCGGATGCGATCGATCTCTTTTTCATCGGCAACGATTTTGGCACCCAGATCGGGCCGGTGATGGGGGAGGCTATGTTTCGGCGTTTTATGCTGCCGCATCTCAAACGGCTGATTGACATGGGGCATGAGTATGGCTTGAATGTATTGATGCATTGCTGCGGCGGGTTTGCTCCCCTCATTCCGACGCTGATCGAGGCCGGATTGGATGGACTGCAGGCTCTCCAACCAGCGTGTAGCGGCATGGACCCTGCCGGGCTCAAGGCTAAGTTTGGTTCGCAGATCGTGCTGATGGGGTGTGTCGACTCGCAACATGTGCTGATCGATGGCACGCTTGATCTGGTCAGGGCCAAAACGCGCGAGATACTCGAGATTATGAAACCGGGCGGTGGGTATGTCGTCTCAGCTAGCCACGACTATGTGCTGCCTGAGACACCAATCGAGAATGTGCTCACTATGTTTGATACGATTCGTGAGTTTGGCGTGTATGGTTAGCTCTGTTTGAACACGTCTTTTAGTGTCTTGGCGCCTGTGCAAGGGGCGCTTTTTTTTCTAGTGTCCTATTTGGAACGACGAGGAGCGAGATTATGTTGCCCAGAGAACGCGTTTTTGCCGCACTAGAGCACCGGGAACCCGATCGCATCCCCTGGGGGGAACACTCGATCGACTATAACGTCTATGAAGATATTCTGGGGCGTGAGACGTTGGTGCAGGCCAAGATGAGAACCACGCAGGCCTATTGGGAAGGGAGGCGGGATGAGGTGGTTGCGAGTTTGAAGCGCGATCGTCTCGATCTGATTCGCGCGCTCGAGATGGATATTGTCTTTGTCAGCGCAGTCCCGCCCAAGGGCTATATGCCCGAGTTGATGGAAAAGCTGGATGAGGAAACCTATCGAAACGAGAATGGCGACCTTTATCGTATCTCAGCCACTACGCACGATCTGATGCCTATACAGCGCAACCGGGATAATTATGTCGCTCCCACGGTGGCAAGTTTGCAGCAAGAGATCGACGCGCTGGGCGACGAGCCCGCCGGCGATCCCGATGACTCACGTTGGGAATTCGTCCACCACGCGGTCAAAGAGATGAAAGATACCCATTTTATCATGCTGCTGTGTGGCGACGTCGCTTTTCCAGGCTTTGGAGCAACGGAGGAAGAGTTTTGGATGAATCTGCTGCTCGAGCCCGAAATATGCACCAAGCTCGCCGAGCTGCAAGGCAAGCGGATGCTGCGCCAGATCCCACTTTTCGCCCAACTCGGCGTGGATGGGATCATGCCCTGCGGCGACCTGGGCAGCAGCCAGGGCATGTTGGCCAGCCCCAAGATCTATCGCGAGATGGTCTATCCCTGGAACAAAGCCATGTCGGATATGGCGCACGCGCACGGCCTCAAGATCCTCAAGCACTGCTGCGGGCAGGTGTGGCCGGTGATCGGCGAATTGGCTGAGATCTATGACGCTTACGAAGGGATTCAGGCCAGCGGGGGTATGGATATCAAGGCATTAAAGGAACAGGTAGGAGACCGTCTGTGTCTGTGGGGCGGCATCTGGCACGAGCACATCATCCTGGGAACGACAGAGGATATTCGCCACGATGCGCGCTATGCGTTCATCTATGCCGCGCCGGGTGGAGGGTACATTATGGGTTCTTCTCATTCCCTCGCCGTAGATGCAAGAAGGGAGAATATCCTGGAGATGAAACGCTGCCGTGACGAATGGGGCATCTATCCGATCGATCCGAAACGATTCCGGGACTAGCTGTGGTCAAAGCAGCACACTGCTGCGGATCAGTCTCCCGGTCAACATTGGGTTGTAAAAAAGGTCGTGGTGTGGAAAACGGTCTCATCGTATATGAGATAGACGTCGACAGTCACGTCCTTTTTGGATCCAGCATCCAAGGCACTAAACGAAACCGAGGCAATGCCATTCGCTTCGGTTGTCTCGAACTCGACCTCTGGCCAGCGTTGATCGACCTGGGTAGAGTAGTGGACAATAGTGTACATCTTGGCGCCGGCGACGGGCTGCTCTCCTTTTACGATCTTGGCATAGACGGTCTGAATCTGGTTCAGTGTTAGCCGTTCAAAGGCGACCCAGGTTCTCACCTGGTAATCCTTTTCCGGTAGGGGTAGTATGATAGGTGTGCAAGTGGGTGTTGGTACAGGTGTAGGCGTCACCGAGCCAGGCAGACTCGGTCCGCATGCCGAAAACAGCACCAGTGAGGTGAGTATACATATCGCAGGATTGAGCTTTGGTTTCCTCATTGCCACTTTCTCGAAACGCAGTCCATTTGCCACCTTGATTATAACACCAACGGTGACAGAATGCTACTCTTTATCAAAAAGATGATATGGTGAGGGGTTTCACCTGGTCCTGGGTGCATTTGTTGTCTGGGGCAAAGGGAGTAAGCTAGGTAGAACAAATAACCCAGGGAGAGAGGGAGAG
>JAFGJF010000393.1 GCA_016929205.1 Anaerolineae bacterium | reverse complement strand
CTCGACCCATATAATGTGGGCTTGATCGAAGATATCATCCGTACGCTCAACCGGGAGCGCAAAACAACCCTGGTGCTGGTCACGCACAACGTGTTTCAGGCGCGGCGGTTGGCGCACCGGGTGGGCCTGCTCCTCGATGGGCGGCTGGTCGAGATCGAGCAAGTGGATCGCTTTTTCGAACAGCCGCAAGATGCGCGCACGGCTGCTTTTGTGCGCGGTGAAATGGTGTATTGACGTGATGCGTTTACGGAATACGCACCACGACGTTTATTCAACTCAGGAGGATAAAGAGATGAAAAAGTGGACGTATGGATTCGTCGTTGTTTTGTTGGCGCTCAGCCTGATCGCCGGATGTGCCAAGCCGGCAGCCACGCCAATGCCGGCAGCCACGTCGACGGTTGAACCAACACCCGAACCGACGGCGACAATAGCAGCAGCAGATGAAGAGCTTCGGCTGATCCTGGCGACAACCACGAGCACGCAAGACTCGGGGCTGCTCGACTATTTGCTGCCCGATTTTGAGGCTGAGACCAAGATCGTGGTGGATGTCGTAGCCGTGGGTACCGGGCAGGCGATCACCCTCGGTGAGGATGGCAATGCCGACGTGCTGCTGGTGCACGCACGCGCCCGAGAAGATGCCTTTATGGAGGCCGGGCACGGCACGCGCCGCGAAAACGTGATGTACAACGATTTTGTCATCGTCGGGCCGGAAGCCGATCCGGCAGGGATCAAAGGCATGAAGGATGCGGCGGCGGCTTTGGCCAAGATCGCCGAGGCCAAAGCATCCTTTGTCTCGCGCGGTGATGACTCGGGCACACACACCAAGGAAAAAGCGATTTGGGCTGCAGCCAGCGTCGAGCCGGCGGGTGACTGGTACATCTCGGCCGGACAGGGTATGGGTGCTGTGCTGACGATGGCCGATGAACAGCAGGCCTACACGCTCAGCGATCGTGCCACCTACCTGGCACGCACGCTGGAAGGGACCGAACTCAAGATTCTGGTTGAAGGCGATCCGATCCTGTTTAACCCTTATGGCGTGATGGCCGTCAATCCAAACAAGGGCGCGCACATCAAGACCGACCTGGCGACCCAGTTCATCGACTGGCTGATTTCGCTGCCAACTCAGGAAAAGATCGCCCAGTTTGGTGTGGACAAGTTTGGCGCGCCGCTCTTTACACCCGATTCGACCGCCTGGCGAGAGGCGCATCCTGCGGACGAGCAGGCTGCCGGCGGCGACGTCGCGCTCAAGATCACCGGCATGGTTGAGCAGGAGATGGGCTGGACGGAGGATCAGGTCAAAGCGATGGAGACGATGGATGCCGAATCGACCAACAAGGCCGGCGAGGTGAGCACCTACACCGGGGTGTCGATCGTATCGCTGCTCGACCTGGCCAAGCCCCAAGCCGACGCGCAAACGGTCGTTTACGTCGCTGACGATGGTTTTACCGGCGAGGTGCCGCTGGCCGACGTGACCGCCTGCGCGGACTGCATCATCTCTTTCCGCAACCAGGGCGGGTTTAGCGTTGTCATGCCCGGTTTCCCCGGCAACGTGCAGGTCAAGGGCGTGGTCGAGATCCAGATCAAATAGATCTCACGACGCGTTGTTTGTCGCGTTGTGATCCAAGAATACACCGGACGCCATAGGTTTGTCCAGTACGAACCTATGGTGTCTTGTTTTCACGACCAAGCTGCGCTTTGACCGCCCGCAGGCGCTCTCCGTGCAGCGGATAGAACAGCAAGGTCACGATCGCCAGTATCGAGCCCACGATCACCGGCACGCTCATAAAAATGCGAAAGCCGGTGCCGACCGTCTCTGGCTGTACAGAGAGCGTCGAATCGTAGCCATAGACAGCCGTGATCCAACCAAAAACGACTGCGACGAGCGAGCTGCTCAAGGTGATGATGAACTTGCTCATACCAAAGTACATCCCCTCGCGACGCTGCCCGGTTTTGATCTCGTCTTCATCGATCACGTCGGCGACGATCACGTCGCCCATCAGGATCAAGCCAGCCAGGCCAATACCGAGCAAGACCGAGGCGATGACCACGCCTACCGTCGTCTGGGCCAGGGCAAGGGGGATGACAGCCAGGGCCATCACACCGTTGGCGATCATCAGCGTGGTGCGGGCCTCGAAGCGTTGGGCCACAAAACGCCGCCAGAACCACAGTGCAATCCCGGCGCTGACAAAGGCCGTCGCCAGGATGACCGAGGTGATCGTATCGCCGGCCTTCAAACTGTACTTGGTGTAAAATGCCGTTCCTGCCAGCAAGGCGTTGGTGCCAAAGAAACGAAAGGTCTGAGCAATGACGACGGTGATGAAACTGCGGTTTACAAACGTAGCTTTGAGAGCCGTGCCAAAGGGGATCGATCGGGCAGCGACGGACTCGGGATGCTCAAACATGCCGCGCAAGCCGGTGTACACGGCGGCGATCACGATCGCGGAAAAAATGAGGCCCATTGCCGGCCAGCCCAGGCTGTTGTACAACAGCGGCGGCACGGCGACGCCAATGAGCAGCCCAACGACCTGGACGACGTTCATCCTGACGGCGACGTCGGTGCGTTCGCCATAGGTGGTAAACATTTCCGGCAGCAGCGAATAGTACCCGGTCGAAACGGCCGTGCTCAACCCTTCCCACAGCCAACTGGCGACGACAAAGTAGATCAGCAACGGCACGGGCCGGGATATGCCGTCGAATGGCGTCATCCACAGCAGGGCAAAGACGATGGCATACGGCGCTGCGCCAAACATAATGTAGGGAATGCGGCGTCCCCAGCGTGTCTTGGTGCGGTCCGAGAGATAACCCAGGACGGGGTTGTTGAGCGCGTCATAGATGGCATAAACAAACATAGCCGTCGCCGCCCACTCGGCCGGCAGGTGCCTGACGTCGGTATAGAAAAAGAGCATAAAGGCGCTCACAGCCTGGGAGGGAATGGTGTTGCCCAGGTTGGCGATGCTGTACAGCCAGCGTTGCGCGTTCGTTGTGGTCGTGTTAGCCATCTTTTTGTCTCCTGCCTGAGAAAATCCAGAATGTGCCCGATGTACACCCCAAAATCATCTAGAGCTAGCTTGATCTTTTTTCCTTCAAATCATCGAGTAGCAACGTCCGGGTGGCCAACGCTTCGGCGTAATCGTCCAGCTCGAGCGTCCACCAATCGCATGGCGTGCCCAGCAAACGGTCGACAATCGGCCCCAGCACGCTCATATCCCGTGGCGGATAGTGCCGGTCGGATTCGCGCTCGTACATGTGCACCTCACGCAGCCGGTCGGCAAACAAGTCGACAAAATCGG
>JAFGJF010000392.1 GCA_016929205.1 Anaerolineae bacterium | reverse complement strand
CCAGCCATGAGACACTCTCCTGTCTTGTTCTCGGACCAACCGTCCTACTCTGTGACTGTCGTCGATAACATCTCTGCATAACGCATCAACCGTTCAATGCGCTCGGGTGGTGTTTGTTTGACCTGCAAATATCGCTCCAAGACTTGAATCGGTGTCAATCCGGCGATATCTTGCTGGTTGCCCAGCCGCACGCGCTGTGAACGCGTGACATTGCGCGTCATAGAAGCGATATAGAACGCATCCCCAAGAGCACGTTCTATCTGCTTTTCATTGATTAACAGATTTCGTTCCGGCGTCGTCTGAATCATAACGCGAACAACAGCATCCCGAACCGGTGCGTGATCGATGGCATCAATCACTTGGGCTGTTGGATCTTGACCATCCGCCTCAACGCGAACCGTAACAAAAGGCCGGGCATCAAGCTTGTGAAATGCCCAGGTACATTCGTTTCGACCTACTTGGGCGATGACAAATCCTTTGTCTTGTTTTTCTTCGCCAAAATCAATACGCTCTATGCTCCCTGGATACACCACAGGTGGGAATTGGTCATCCTCCAGTGCTTGGTGGCGGTGAATGTGCCCCAAAGCAACATAATCCCAATGCTCATTCTTGAACAAACTCAGCGGCCAAGTCAGATCGTGCCCCAGCATAACCGTCCGCTCCGAGCCATACACTGCACCCTGGACAGAACCATGCGCGACCAAGATGTGAGGTACATTTGGCTTGAGAGCGGAAACCAGACCACCCTCGCCATTCAAAATCGACTCCACGCGCGCCAGGAGGATCCGATTCACATCTTGAAGACTCTTGTTCTTGTACTCTTGATAGGAAAGCAGCCCACTGCGCACGATCCACGGCAAGACGCCGACCTGTACCAATCCGTGGCGTGTTTCGATCTCTAGCACACCTGGACTGCGGGCAACGTGAACGTTTTCCACCTCGAGCGTACCAAAAATCTCCATCGTATGTGCCCGCCCGACGGCATTTGGCATGTCGTGATTGCCCGCAACCAAGACAGTTGGCAGGCCGGCCGATGAAAGGCGGCGAATGCGGCGTGCAAACTCACGCTGGTACGTGGGCGATGGATCTCGCGTTTTATAAGCATCTCCGGCAAAAATCACCAGATCGGCCTGTTTTTCAAGTGCAGTCTCGACAATATAGTCGACAGACTTGAGAAAGTCTATCAACCGTGTCGAAAGCCCGGTACCGGGATCGATCCGGCCGTAATTCTCGACACCCAGGTGCACGTCTGCAAAATGAACGACTTGAAGCATGTTTACCGCTCGAAAAATTCGGCAATATCCTGCCGAGCCTGTTCATCCGAGACAACCGCAACAACCAGCTTCCACCAGTCCGGTATGCGCTTTTGCGCGGGCCAGCGGCGCTTGAGGATTTCAACAATATGTTGCAGTTCGTGAGCCCCCTCTTGGACTTGACCCTGCATCACCCGAGCAATGGCGATCATCGTCTGGGCATCTATAGACAGAATGAGATCGCCGTGCGCGTCGGCCAATTCGAGAACAGCATCCGGTTTTCCAAAGCGTAATGCCGCTTCCATCCATTCAGCCACAGCCAACTCGTTCTCGTCAACATTGATATCCAGAACGGCTTGCCATTTCATCTTGGCTTCACCTTGGCGACCGGACTGCCAGTCGATCAGGCCTCGATAAAACAGGCTGCGAATGTCATTCGTTTCGCGCTGTAGAAACGCTTTAGCCTTCTCAAACTCGCCGCACTCGATCAACCACCGGTAAACCTCACAAGCACCCTCAATCCGTTCAGGATCGAGGACAACACACATACTCCACGCTTCTAGCACACTTTCTACGCGCGCTGTCTCCTGGTACAGGCGCACCAATTCCTCGTAGGCTGTGGCAGCCTCCTCATTACTCTGCGCAATGGACAAAGCCATTTTGAAACAGGCCTCGGCTTGTTGGTATTGCTGTAGCCGACGGTATTCTATGCCTAGAACAACCTGGGCGTCAAAATCCTGATGCTCGTCTAGCAATCGACGCAGGCCCTCCAATCCGGCCTGCACCTCCCCCATTTCAATCGTCAGCATCCAGATGCGGGTTTGGGCTGCAACCAGATCGGGGCGCTTGGAAAAAAGATGTTCACAAACCTGTCGTGCTTCTTGAAACCGTTCTTCCCAGCGCAGCATCTCTACCCACAGATCCCAGGCATTCATCAATAATGCCTGGCGGTCTGGGTTGCGTTGTATTGTCTTGAGACTCAATTTACTCAAGCGATTGACGATGCGCGAGGTTAGTGCGATCGCTTCTTCAGTGTTTCCTACCCTTATTTGCGCGATAGCGCGATCGAAAAGAGATTCATAGCTGTCAGGCAATCTCTCGGACACAAAAGTCTCCTCAAAAGACGTTTTTGCAGGCAGTGGGGAATTCAAACCCACATTAAGGCTAGTTTACCACAGATTGAAACACAAGGCAAACAATTATGACAACAGACATGACATATTGTTGAATGCTCCACATATATATGCTATAATGCATTATCTGCCTGTCATCTGTTGTTTGCCTGGAGGGCAAGTGAATACGCTGTACCTAGTCGAAATGCCACCTTTGGCCGGCCAAGATATGCCTTTGAGAGCAAGACGAATTCTCGATCAGGTCTCAATGGTCGTATCCCTGCCCCAAGACGTTCAAACCGCTCAGAGCCGGCTTGATGGATACGGTATCCCGTTCAAATCCGTCGAACCCTATAATCAAGAGAGCATTTTGGCTGCTCTTCAGACAGGCGACATCGCTTTGCTCGCCCACACATCAGGCAAAATCGAGGCTCTGGTTCAATCCCTGATCGAGCACGATATCCCCATCGTTCCCATTCCGGGACCGGTTGACCCGATCACGGCGTTGATCGTTTCGGGCCTTCCTGCCGAACGATTTACGTTTCTTGGATCTGTGCCCACATCGCGCTCGGAACTGATCGCCGCGTGGCAAAGCATAAAAAACGAACCGTATACAATAGTCTGCGATGCGCTGATCGAAAACCAAAAAGAGATATTTGACACCCTGCAAACCGTGCTTGGTAAACGACGTATCACTCTATACCAGGCAGGGCTCATTTGGAGAGGAAACACCAGCCAGTCGCCAACGGGACTGGGAGAAATGACCAACACGATCACCCTGGTCATTGAAGGTGCGGTGCAGCAAGCCGAGGTATGGTCGGAAGAAAAGGTGCGCCGAGCGATCAAAATCAAATTGGCAAAAGGGGCATCACCCCGCGAGATTGCTCACGAGATTGCTACCCGCTCGGGATGGAAGAAGCGACAAATCTATGCCTTGGTGACAACCAGCAAGGCCGGATCACGTCCAGAGAATAAAGATCGATGATCCTTATCCACTCGCATCCAAAACCATCGAGGCGCAGCAATGCTGCGCCTCGATCCCAGTAACACCTCGTTACAGTCAGGATGGGTTGACCGCCGCTTCCATCAAAGCTTGGATTCGGGGGATCATGCCTGCCGGATGGGGATGGATGCCCTCGACGAGCAATGCATCCTCATAAAGCTGTTCAATACACTGGTCGATTACGTCCGCTTTTGGCTTGCCCTGCACCAGGCCGACAAGACCAGCAATCAATTTGCTGCGCGGATTGACTTCCATAATCTTTTTCGGCACCTCAAATTCCTCGTTCAATAGCCGGTAAACGCGGTGCATCTCACTACTCGGCTCGTTCGTTGGGTTGACGAGACGGCATGGGCTATCGACAAGGTGCTTGGCCTCGCGCACGTCGGTGACCTTGTCGCCAAGCACGTTGCGAAAACGCTCCAACAAGGTGACAAATTCTTCATCCAACGGTCGCTCTTTTTGCTCTTGTTCCTCTTTTTCTTCCCCGGGCAGCTCTAGACTGGCGTCATCGACGTTGCGCAGTTTCTTGTCGTCATACTCTTGCAGTCCCATAATCATAAAGCTATCGATCGGTTCGGTCAAAAACAGGACCTCGATGTCGCGCGCTTTGAACGGATCGAGGTGCGGACTTGAGGCAATCGCGCCCAGGTCATCGCCAAAAGCATAATAGATCTCGTTTTGTCCTTCGCCCATCCGCTCAACGTATTCACGCAGCGAAACAAGCCCGTCCCCCTCTGTCTTGGAGGAATGAAAACGCAACAGATCGACCAGATGGTCACGATCGCCTGGTTCGGTCGAGATGCCTTCTTTGAGCAGTATCCCAAACTCTTTCCAGAACTTGGCATATTCCTCCGGCGCCTCCTTGCCCATATCTTCGAGTGCGCCGGTGATCTTGCGCACCAAGTTACGCTTAACTGTGTTTAACACGCGATTCGTCTGCACCACTTCACGGGACACATTGAGCGGAAAATCATCCGAATCCACGACGCCTTCAACAAACCGCAAATAGTTGGGCAATAAATCCTTGTTATGCTCCTGAATCAAGACTTTTTTAGAATAGAGCCGCAGACCATGGTCCGATCTGGACGTCAACACACCATAGTCTTTGCGTGACGGGACGTAAAGGATGCTGAAAATCTGGATCGGTGTATCAACCACCAGGTGTGTGTGCAGCATCGGTTTGCCAAAATCATAGGTAATGTGACGATAAAACTCTTCGTACTGTTCATCGGTGATCTCTTGGGGACGTTGGCGCCACAGGGCCGTTTTTTGATTAGCTACGTTTTCACCCATATAGATCGGAAACGGCACAAAGTCAGAATACCGCTTGACAATTCTCTCCAAACGATAGGCCTCCAAAAACTCGTCAGCATCGTCCTTGAGTTTCAAGATCACCGATGTTCCACGATGGTCCCGTTCCGATGGTTCCACCGTATATGCGTTGCTCCCGGTTGACGTCCACGCGTAGGCCTGGGCATCCGGCCGGAAAGAGCGTGAAACAACGGTAATCTCTTTGGCAACCATAAAAGCTGAATAGAAACCAACGCCAAACTGGCCGATCTGTTCGACACTGGTTTGCTGATCCTCTTCCAATGCCTTGAGAAATGCTTTGGCGCCCGAGCGAGCAATCGTACCCAGGTTTTCGATCAGCTCCTCACGTGTCATGCCAATGCCAGAATCGACAACCGTCAGCGTTTTGTTTTCTTTGTCAAACTCGATGTGAATAGCCAGTTCGATATCTGGCTCTAGCACATCACGGTTGGTCAGCATTGTAAATTGAATACGACTCAGCGCATCGGCTGCATTGGAAATCAGTTCCCGTACAAAGATCTCACGTTCTTTGTACAGGGAATGCACCAAAATGTTGAGCAGTTGCTGGATTTCGGTGCGAAATTCAAAGGATGTTGCTTGGCTTTCTTCCGACATAGTTCCTCCTCATCTCAAATATTCAACACTCCATTGTATAACATACAAACATTAGATGAGCATAAGAATGCCAAGTCACACGCTCAAAATAATCACAAGAGCTGTCCAGGCGGGTTGGCATTAACTGACTTGATGCGCTTCTCTATCTTGGAACGTGCGACCATAATTCGTCGCCCGCAGCACTGGCATTGGAGGCCAATATCGGCTCCAATGCGCGTAATCTTCCACTCAAACCCGCCACAAGGATGTTGTTTTCGCAAACGGACCACATCGCCGACCGCGAGTTTCATCGGCATGAGTTGCTCCTCCTACGGCTGTTCGGTTGTGATACGAAGCAATCCCTGGCGCTCGTCAAATTCGATCGGGATTCGATACCACGTTCCTCGATCCACATCGTATTCAAAATGCGTTCGATCTCTCAAGGTCTGGACGTCAACCGGCAAACCGGCCCAATTGATGGTAATGCGCAATGGTGGTGACCAACGAATGACATTGCTCCACCCGGGAGGCTCTGGAGGCGGATCGGCATGCAATTCGAACTCAGGCAAGGGCCAATTCTTGGTACTTTCCTGAAAGGGCACCGTGCGCAATTGAACACGGACATCGTGTCTGAGCCCCCCGGGCGGGCATGAAACCACAATTCTGCCATCAGGAGAAACGATCGTTTGCGTGGCCGTCGTATCAGCCTTCCAAAGAACGGTCGGCCCCCACTCGCCGCTTTCACGTTCGCCAAACGCCAGCAACAGCCGCGAAGATTCAGGCGCATCCCCAGCTATAGGAGGCGGGCTGGCAAAGGCATTGCCAAAATAGAGGTAATATCCTCCACGGCGCGCAATTGACGGATCCTGGATCTGAAACAGGATCTCCCATCCCGGCTTCGTGCGGCGCAGCCTTGCCGAACGGGGAATTTCCCACCAATGATCACCATCCCAGACGACCACGCGCAAATCATCTCCATTGCCCAACGTTCGCCCTTCAAGAAGCTCACCTTGACCGCTGAAAAGTACCTCCGCCCAGGTCCCGGCAGGCGACTTGGCAGCAATCACATCCAGCAAAACAGGCCGCCGGTAGAGATACCCGGCATCCCACCACAACAAGTTGCTGGGCGCATTCGGTGTCTCGAGCAACTGCGGCTCCGGAGGCCAATACAGCCCCTCAGCAGTGGGCACAGCATCAGGGACGAGAAGGGGCAATACGGGTGTTGCCGTCGGCGTGTTTGTGGGCGTAACACTCGGGGTCGGCGAAACATCGCCCGGCGTTTCATACATACCCGCTACCTGTGCGGACGGCTGCCCGGAAAACCACAAAACGAGGACGATAGCAACCAACAGTCCCCCAAGCGCGATGCCCATCGCGACGATGATCATCTGCTGATTTTTGGTCAATGCACGCCTTGGCTGATCTGACTCACCGGCTGGCGATCCAGATGGTTCTTGCTCTGGCCGAGATAAATCTGTCGTCATACATGCCTCTTTGCTTTTTTTCTCCCGATATACTATATTATATCACGTTTGAAAATTATGCCAACAAGGAAACAACTATGCCCTACGAATACCTGGACCACCAAGCCGACCTCGGGATCCGTGGCATCGGCAGGACCCCGCAAGAGGCATTCAGTGAAGGCGCACAAGCAATGCTGGCTGCAATGGCCGATCTGGCAAATGTCAAGTGCGAACAGCAGTGGACTCAACGCTGCACAGCCCCAGATATGGCCTCTCTGTTTGTAGAATGGCTTAACGAATTGTTGTACCAGCGCGAGATCTATGACGCGCTCTTTTGCCAAGTTCACGTCTCTCGCCTGGAACAAGCCGAACAGGGGTGGATCCTGGAGGGCATCGCCTGCGGTGAAACGCTGGATTCGCGACGTCACACGATACACAGCGAGGTCAAAGCGGCCACCTACTCAGGCCTGGCCTATCGCCAGGAACAAGGCCAATACATTGTCCAGTGTGTAATCGATCTCTAGTTTGACTCAAATGCATCTTGTGGTATATACTCAACACGAAACTCGGTTCATACATCCCCCAGTACAAGGAGGTTATTTTGGATATCGTACGTTTTGGCATCGTCGGTGTGGGCGGCATGGGCAACGGCCACGCGCGCAATATGCCCAAAATCTCCCAAGTCCGATTAACTGCTGTTTGTGACATATCCCCAGACGCGCTGCAAGCGGCAATGGACAATTACGAGGTTGCCGGATTCGACAATCACGCGGACCTGCTCGACAGCGGCCTGGTCGATGCGATCATTATCGCCACGCCCCACTACTTTCACCCACCCATTGCCATTGACACGATGCGCCGTGGTATTCACGTAATCAGCGAAAAACCAATCGCCGTTACGGTATCTGGCGCAGAAGCGATGATCGAAACCGCAAGAGAAACGGGCGCCATCTTTGCGGTGATGTTCCAGGAAAGAGCCACCCCCATCCATCAGGCAGCCAAAAAACTGGTACGGGAAGGCCACCTGGGTGAACTGTATCGCACCTTGTTGGTCGATTCGCACTTTCGCAGCCAGGCCTACTATAACTCGGCAGGCTGGCGTGCAACGTGGAAAGGTGAGGGCGGCGGTGTATTGCTCAACCAGGCCCCACACGGAATGGACATCTTTACCTGGCTGGCCGGCATGCCATCCAGCGTGATCGCCCAGGTCAATACCCGGCAGCACGAGATTGAGGTCGAGGATGAGGCCGCAGCCCTGCTCGAATACGAAAACGGCGCCACTGGATACCTGCTGGAAAGCGTGAACGAAGTGCCAACCGGCAAACGGCTCGAGTTGTGCGGCGAAAAGGGAAAACTCGTCATCGACGATCAAGGGTTACGCTTTTGGCAAGTACGCCCTGGCGTCAAGGCATTTTCCAACGGTACCGATCAGATGTGGGGACGCCCCGAGGTAGAACTGATCGATGTTGAATTACAGGAACGAGAACGCGGCCATGCCGCCATCGTGCGCAATGTTGCCAACGCCATTATTAAAGGCGAGGACTTGATCTCGCCAGGACACGATGCCATTTACAGCCTAGAGCTTGCCAATGCTATGTTGCTTTCCGGGCACAAGCACAAACTCGTGACCTTGCCGGTGGACCGTGCTGAATACGACGCCTTTATCGAGGAGAAAAAAGCAACATCCCGGGACAAAAACGTCACAGACCAGCGCATCACCGATCCCAATCACATTACGTAGCGATTCGAGCGCGAAACACAGATCGCTCGGTTTGACCTTGAAAAACCAAATGCGACGCGCCACGTGGCGCGTCGCATCGTTTCTATCACGATCTATAAACAGTGCTAGTCAGTGAACGCCGACCAGTTCTTTGCCCCAATCCACCAACGCTTGCGCTTTTTGCTGCGTATCTGCTTCGGCAAAAATGCGCAGCAATGTTTCGGTGCCTGAAAAACGAAGCATCAACCAATTGTCGTTATCCAGGTAAAACTTGAACCCGTCCATATGCGAAACGCGCTGCACGACACAGTCCCCAATGTGCGTGACCTCAGTCTCGTGCAGCTTTCGCGGGACAATGATTTTCATTTCGGGCGTCGCCGGCACGTTCTCTTCGATCACGTAAAGCCGCCCGATCAGATCGTATACCTGTTGTCGCAGTTCGGATATCTTTTTCCGGGTTCGCGCTATCATTTCAGTAAGCAGCGCCGCTGCCAAGATGCCATCTTTGCCCAAAATGTGACCACGAATGGTCAATCCGCCGCTGCTTTCACCCCCGATGAGGGCATCTGTGTCAATCATGCCCTTGGCAATATATTTGAACCCAACCGGCACTTCGATACAGTTCTCTCCAAAGCTGGCCGCCAAGCGATCCAACAAGTGTGTCGTAGCTACATTGCGCACGACACCGCCAGCACTGCCTCGCACGCGGTGCAGATAATCATAGATCAACAACAAGATGTCATTCATCGGAACGTATTCACCGTGCTCGTCAAGAATCGCGATCCGATCCGCATCGCCATCTGTCGCCAATCCCAAATCATAATCCCCATCTTTGATGTGTGCGCTCAATATGTGCAGTGCGTCCATACTTGGAGCAGGCGATCTGCCGCCAAAAAGCGGATTGTGATGCTCGTGGATGATTCGCACCCGGCAGCGCGCCTCGGTGAGTACCATGTTTAGCGCCACCTCTCCCACACCATACATTGGGTCGACAATGACCCGCAAACCGGCCTTGCGGATGGCATCCATATCTACTTGTGCTTCAATCGAATCGACATACTGGTTTGTATAATCTCGGTGACATACAATGCCCGCTTCTATGGCCAGGTCAAAGTCAAGTTTGGCAATATCGTCCCTGGTCAGCGCGTTGGCTTCGGCCTCAATTGCCTCCGTCTCCTCTGTCAACAGCAGCGAACCATCTGTATGAAATACTTTGAGACCATTATACTCGGGCGGATTGTGGCTGGCAGTGAACGCCAGGCCAAATGCAGCGCGCTCAATCTCGGTCGCAAAATTGATCAAAGGTGTGGGCGCATCTTCGGACGTCACTACGACGGGAATGTTGTTGCCCGCAAAGACCTCGGCCGACACCTCAGCCGCCCGATCGGAGAGAAAACGCCGGTCATATCCAATGACGACACCCCTGGTCTCTTTTCTTGCGCGGATAATGTCATTCGCCAATGCCTGCGACAAGCGTCGCACGTTATGCATGGTGAATCCTTCCGAAATAACCGCCCGCCAGCCGCCGGTACCAAAACGAATCAAGCTTTCTTCTTCAACGCGCCTGGGGCGAAAGAAGCGCTTTTGCAGAATGAACTCGGCTCGGGCCAGATCTTGCGGTGTATTCACGCCCTGGATTTCACCTTCATCATAGATCCGGTAACTCTCAACATAGCTGCGCGTGCGTATCAGCGCGTGGGCACAGTCCGTCAGACGATATTCGCCGTCCACCGGCGAAGGTGGCAGCCGTTTCAGCATTGGGTAAAGCACATCTGCATGTGCCACATAAGCGCCCACGTTCAACTCCATAATCTCGAGCACATCTGGAGAAGCATCATCAACCTCGATGATGTCGATCAGACGTCCATCCTGGTCACGGATGATCCGGCCGTAAGGCAGAGGGTGCGTGACAACAGCCGTAAGCAAAGTCAAAGCGGCATTCTTGAGGCGATGCCGATTCAGCAGGCCACGAAGCGAAGAAGCACGAAAAAGAGGCGTATCGCCATAGAGAATGATAATGTCGCCTCTGAAATCGCCCAAGTGTGGCTCGGTCTGGCGAACCGCATCAGCGGTCCCTTTGGTCTCACTCTGAACAACATAGTTAAAGCCCGAGCCAAAAACGCGATCGAGACGCTGTTGAATCTTGTCGTGTCGATCGCCAACAACAATGTACATGTCCTCAATTGGGACAAAATGAAGGGCGTTTTCGATCACGTAATCAATGATCGCCTTGCCGCCTAACGGGTGCAAAACCAGGGGTACGTCATCTCCGGAAAGACTGGCAGGCCCGGCGGCAAGAACGATTGCCCTGACCGGTTCTCTCTCCTCGGGATCGGGAAAATGCTTGACCGTCGCCATCCATCGCCCTTTCTATGATTTCGCGGATCGCAAGAATCTAGAGGTAATCGATTATAACACGCCCTGGCACAAGCGACAAGTTGCGCCGAACGCATCGCGCGTTGCTCACATCCATACAACACCTTGTGTGACAAGACGCGTCACATCGCTGCTGAATCCAGTACCTCACGGACTTTGCGTGCCAAAGCTGTTGCCGTAAATGGTTTTTGTATAAAGTTCACGTCTGGATCAAGCACGCCATATTGGGCGATCGCATCATCGGTATAGCCCGACATATAAAGTACCATCGGCGCAGTTTGATCTCGTTCCGACCGTACGGCAACGATTCGCTCAGCCATCTCGCGACCGCTCAATTTGCCGGGCATCACTACATCGGTGATCACCAGGTGAATGATCTCGCCATAGTCATTGCAGCGTGCCAATGCTTCATCGGTGTCACCCGCTTCAAGGATAGTGTATCCACGTTGCTGCAAAATCCGTCGGGCCAAACTGCGAACGGCGCTGTCATCTTCTACCAGCATAATCGTTTCTGAACCTTGAAAGGCCTCAAGTGGGTCCGAATCCTGGAGCCTTCTTTCGACAAGTTGGAACACGCGCGGCAAACACACCTTGAATATAGTTCCCTTGCCAAGTTTGCTATCAAACCAGATATATCCCGCACTCTGTCTCACAATGCCATAGACGGTAGCCAACCCCAGCCCGGTACCCTTGCCTCGTTCCTTGGTTGTAAAAAACGGCTCAAACAGGTGAGATTGGGTCTCTTGATCCATGCCAATGCCCGTATCGCGCACGGACAACATCACATAGGAACCGGGAACCATATCTGCACGTGTGTCGACGTCGTCGCGTTCTACATTCGCCGTCTCGATGATCAGTTTGCCACCGGTGGGCATAGCATCACGCGCATTGACGACCAGATTCATAACGACTTGTTCAATCTGTCCCCGATCTGCTTCAACTTGACCCAACTTTGGATCGAGAACCGGTACCAGGTCAATATTCTCGCCAATCAGGCGCTGCAGCATCTTTTGCATATCGCTGATCAGGTCATTAAGGTTCAATACGACGGGCTGGATCACTTGCTTGCGGCTGAAAACCAGCAACTGGCGAGTTAGCTCTGCAGAACGCTTGGCGGCTTTGAGAATCTCTTGCACATCTTCGCATCTAGCATCGTTGTCCAGTTCCCTCCACAGCAATTCGGCATAGCCGGTGATGGCGGTCAAATGATTGTTAAAGTCGTGAGCCACACCTGCGGCCAATTGCCCGACAACAGCCAATCGCTCCTGTTGCCACATCTGTCGCTGAATCGCCCGTTCCTGGGTCACATCGCGGGTAACCAGCACCCACTCATCGGGACAAGAGCTGGCTCTGATGGGCCGAGCGATAACCTCATACCGTTGATCGCCTTGTGAGACTTTGTGCCACAGACCTTCCGGAGGCGGAGACAGCAGTTCCACCAATGAACGGTCGCCCAGATAGCTCAAAACTTGGCCAATCTGGGTGCGGACCAGGCGTCCAGAATGTGCACGATCTGGTATAGACAAATCTCGTGGCTGGCTCGCCTTTGCCTGCGTGCCGGTCAAAACCGCCAAGTCGCTTTCAGCCACTGGGTTCGTCAACACGACTCGTCTATCGGCATCCAGCAAAATCACACCTTCGGGCACAGTGTTGATGATGCGTTGCACGCGCCGCGCTTGTTCCTGGATCTGAGCGAGCAAATGTTCCAGTTGAACGTTAGCTTGTTTCAGATCAGCAGTACGGCGAGCGACCTCAGCTTCCAACGAACGATTGAGTTGTTCTAACTCGCGTTGATACCGATCGCGTTCAGCAATCAAACGGGTCTTTTCCAGCACGCGGTCGATAACAACGGCGATTTCATTCATATCTCGAATGGGCTTGCTTACGTAATCGGCAGCACCCCGACGCATTGCCTCAACGGCATCAGAGAGGACACCTGTTCCGGAAACCACCACAACCGGTAACCCAGGCTGCTCGATTTCAAGTGCGTCGATCACCTCCAAGCCATCCATATGCGGCATGCGTAAATCGACCAGAACAATGTCGAATCGCTCGTTGCGAGCTTGTACAAGTCCTTCCATACCATCAGCTGCTATGGCCGTTTCATAGCCACGTTCAAACAAATAATCGGCCAAAGTACGTCGAATAAGCGCCTCGTCATCAATGATCAGGATCCGAATCCCGCTCGCGCTGTTCATCAATCACCCCCCAATTTCCACTCGATGAGAGCACAAAAGATGTTCATATCCAGTACAGGTTTCTGTATAACGTCTTTTTCCGACAGACCGATTTCCTGCAAAATGGATGGCAAGACGAATTGAGGCGAACCGGTGCAAATGATATAATACGAATCGGGTGCAATCTGGTGCAAAGCCAGAATGGTTTCAATGCCATCCATCCCAGGCATACGGATATCAACAATGCACACTCTAAAAGGCTGCTGTTGGTGTAATTGAATAGCAGACTCACCGTCTTGAACGGCAACAGACTGGTAACCTGCATCCTGCAAAAACGCGGCCAACGAGATGCGCGTCAGGCGCTCATCATCTACAACGAGAACGCTTCTTTTGAACATACATTTCTTCTCCCAATTCTGCAAACGTGTACACGATCTCAACTTGTGGGCAACTCGACCACAAAGCAGCTTCCCCCTTTTGAAATCGGCTCAAATCGGAGCCTGCCCTTGTGCCGCTCTACTACAATGGACCAACACAACCACAGACCCAACCCCGTTCCTTCTCCCACATCCTTGCTCGTAAAAAATGGCTCGAACAGCCGTGGGCGCATCGCTTCTGGTATCCCCGGTCCATTATCCTTCACTTCCAGCCGCACAACCGAGTTATCAGAATCCAATGATGTGCGCACCAGTAACCTCGGTCGCCATTCAGACATACTATCTGGTTCACCAACTCGCCGATTTGAGGGTTCGCCTCCCGTCATTGCTTGGGCTGCATTGCGCACCAGATTCAGTACAACCTGCTGGATTTGTTGGCCGTCACAAACGATCTGCGGCAAGTTGGGCGCAAATTCGCGCACGATCTCGATGTCTCTAAAATCGTACTTTTTTTTCAGATCATAGTCTGTAGCCGCCAACGCGATCGTTTGCTCCACCAATTCGTTCAGATTGCGGGGAGCAATGTCGGATGAACTCTTGCGCGAAAAGCTCAGCAAATCAGAGACTATTTTGGCCGCGCGCGCGCCGACATTGCGAATGCCATCCAGGTATTCTACCAGATTACGCTCTTGCAGGTATCGCGCCAGATTATCTGGATCAATACCACACTGCAGCAAACGTTCCCGCGTATGAGGACGTTGGATATCGAAAGCCATCTGCAGCACCTGGGCGCTCTGCATCATTGCCCCGAGAGGGTTATTGATCTCGTGAGCCACACCAGCCGCCAAACCACCAATGCTGGCCATCTTGGCTGACTGGAGCATCATCTCTTCCAATTGCACACGGCGTGTCACATCATCGATGCGCAACACCGCTCCTTCGATGCCATTGGCTTCCAGGGGAAAGATGCTTGTATCGTGGTAGACCATGCCGGCCTTGGAGACCAATTGCTCTTTGTGCCGATGGGAAATCTGCCTCTCGCTGACGACACGCTCAAACGCGTCACGATAACGTTCCAGCTCCGGACACGCCTGCCATAACAACTGACCTTGCACTTGGGCCGCGTTCTGACCGGTCAGCGCCTCAGCGGCCGGATTCAAGGTTAGAATGCGACCATCGAGATCCATCGTGATCAAGGCCGAAGGCATCGAGTCGGTGACATTTTGGAGCAAGTGCTGCAAGCGCAGAATCTCGGCCTCCGCGCGTTTTCGTTCAGTGATATCCAGAAAAGCAGCCGCCATTTTCCCTGATGAAGTCTGAAAAGCATATACCTCAAAAGCGCCGGCAATCTGGTTCTCCTCATAGACGATCTGGTCAGTTTGCCACGGTTCACCCTTGAGAGCCGCCATTCGATACCGCACTGGCGCCTCCGTCTCGACAAGCGCCGGAAACGCCTCTTGAATCGTTCGCCCGATGAACTGTGCGTTATCCACGCCAAGGATCCTGTCGGCAGCCGGATTGGCGCCGATAAAGACCAACCTGCCGTCTTGCTCCAACTGGTACATATGCATACCCATTGGTGTAGACTCGACAATGTTGCGAAATTTGGCTTCTGATTCCCGCATCGCTTCTTCCGCATGCTTGCGCTCAGACATATCCCGCATGATGGTAGACAAATACTCGACCTGACCATCCGCCGACTTGTGGGCCATGATCACTTGTGAGGCCGGGATTTCGGTACCATTGCGGTGCAAGAGCGCAGTCTCTCCCCTCCAGACGCCATCACGAACTGCAGAGGGAATGCCTTGCTTGTCAACGATAACCATCGCCCATGCAGGATGAGCATCGGAAATAGTCTTGCCAACGAGATGGCCCTGGTCTCCCCAGCCGAGAAGTTTTCTCCCGGCAGCATTCATATAGGTCACCCGAGCGTCTGGCGTTGACATGGCAACCAGGTCACTCGTAAACTCGAGGATGGTAATCAACCGCATCCGTTCGGCCTCAGCATGCCTGCGTTCGCTGATATCGCGCGTCGTACCCACAATGCTGACCGGTATCCCGTCGTCGTTGTACAAAACCGATATCGTTGACTCGGTGGGAACCGTCGAACCATCTCGACAATTGAACTCTAGCTCGATAACCCTGGATATGACATTGTCTTGCTCAATGGCTTGTCGTTCTTTTTCGAATATCTTGATCGCACGCGCAAATGAAAGAGGCGTCAGAACCTGTTCGAGCGAGTGAGTCATGACCTCCTCGACGCTATACCCTCTCAACTGTTTGATCGAAGGACTGACATAGGTAAAGCAAAGATCCATATCCATCGTCCAGATCACGTCTGTGATATTTTCGGTTATCAGGCGGTACCGTTCTTCGCTCTTGCGCAATGCCTCCCGTTCTCTCAGGCTGTCCAATAAACGTCCGATCGACATACCATATAAGCGGAGAATCTCGACCGTATGATCGTCCCACGTCCTGCTCGTCAAAAAAGAATCCCCAGCTAACACGCCAAGTATGCGACCATCGTGTCCTTCTAGTGCCGTTATCGTTTTCCATCCGAACCCCACAGTATGTCCCTGGGCGTCGGTCAATTCGCCCTTATCCGTGGCCGTGCGCGTTGCACCGGTCAATACTTGCCACATCACCGATCCTTTTGGGTGATCCAAGCGCGAATCCGACTCATCCCGCGTTCTTCCTCTTTCATCGGTGCCAAACGTGCCATATGTGACCGTAGGTGTATCTTGGTCCTCGACCAGCCAGATGCTCATCCGATCGATATCCAGCTTTTCCCGTCCCAACTCGACTGATCGGCGGCAGAGAACGTCTACGTCGCTCTCCCCAGAGAGCTGGGCGATGATTTCGGTCAACGTTCTCAGTTTCGTCAAATGCCCTTCTGTGATCTGCTCGGCATGCCTGCGCTCGGCAGCTTCCTGTTCCAGCCGCTCGTTAACTGCCTCCAGACTTTCAGCGTACGCACGAGATCGTACCAGGGCACGCTGCAATTGGCTGGTCGAGAACCACTGCAAAAGTCCGACGCCCAGAAACAGACCACTCACGGTGATCCCTATGGACACAAGCAATTCCAAATCACGTTCACCATACAACCACCCGGTGACCAGATAGGTCACCATACTGAGGACAATCATGTACCACTGCGCCCTGACTCCTTGAAGCATCGCCGCCAATAGAATCGCGACGATAAGAAAAAGTGGCGCGGATGACTCCAGGCCAAACGAATAAGTGCTGTAAAGCGCTTGCACAAAAAACACCGCGGGAGGGACAAAACTGCCCCAGCGCCAATATCCAAGCTGTGCCAACCACAAGCCACCTGCTACAGGCAAACTGAGCAATAACATTCTCACCACGGCTTCTACCGGAAAGGCACCAACCACCCATCCCACAAGGATGACCAAAGTGAAAACAAACAATGCCGCTCCAGTCATCACCAACACAACCTTAGTCATATACTCGCGCTGCGCCTTGTCCTCATCGATCTCGTGCGGCGCTGTCAGCTTGTGCCACAAGTTCTGCAAACCCATTACAGCATGCCTCTTGATCGCGTTCATTCTTGCATCTCCCCATCCTGCTTCCCCGCGACGGGCAACGCGATGACGAATCGTGCTCCACCTTCTCGACCAGACTCAACCTCAATCTGCCCTCCGTGACGCTCCACGATGATGGACCAGCATAGCCACAAGCCCAATCCCGTTCCCTCCCCTACTTCCTTGGTGGTAAAAAAGGGCTCAAACAATCGCATCCGTACCGCCTGTGGAATCCCTGGGCCGTTATCCTCCACCTCTACGCGAACGAACGTGCGCTCTGTATGGGCCAAAGACGAGGAATCGGAAACCAGCCAAGTGCGCAGCATCAATCTTGGCTTGTATTCTCTATCGCTCTTTGTTTTTTGTGCCATTGCCTGTGCCGCATTTTGCACCAGGTTTAGGATCACTTGCTGGATCTGCTGCCCATCGCAGAGCACCTCCGGCAAACCGGCATCCAGTTCGCGCACGATCTCGATATCTTTCAAATCCACCTTTTTCTTCAAATCATAGTCGATCGATGCCAATGCAAGCGTTTTCTCTACCAACCCGTTCAGATCATAAGGCGCGATTTCGGATGATCCTTTGTGGGAAAAACTCAACAGGTCAGACACAATCTTGGCGGCGCGCCGTCCGGCATCTTGAATACCATCCAAATACTCGTAAACGTCACATGTCTGCAAATAGTGTCCAAACGCCTTTGCATCCAGGCCGACTTTTTCCAGCCGTCCCACCGTCCGTGGTCGTTGCGTGTCGAAGGCCATTTGTATCATTTGGGTGCTTTGCAGCATCACACTCAGGGGATTATTGATCTCGTGCGCCACCCCGGCAGCCAGCCCACCGACGCTGGCCATCTTGGCCGATTGTACCATCAGTTCCTCCAGTTGTACCCGTCGGGTCACGTCGTCGATACGCATCACCCCACCCGCAACGTCATCCGCCTTGAGGGGAAAGACACTCACATCGCGATAGACCGTTCCGCCTTGGGTCGATACAAGCTCTCTGTTTCGATGCGCAACCCGCCCCTCTTGAATCACATACTCGAACAAATCGCGATACCGCCCCAGTTCTGGACAAACCCGCCACAGCAAGTGTCCCTGCACTTGGATCTCTGGCTGTCCCGTCAAGATCTCGGCTGCCGGATTCCAGGTCAACACCAGACCGGTCGCATCCAACGTGATCAAAGCCGAGGGCATCGAGTCGGCAATGTTTTGCAGCAAGTGCTGCAAACGCAAGATCTCAGCTTCCGCCCGCCTGCGTTCAGCCAATTCTTGCTGCACCGCTTCGTGCAACCGCGCATTGTCGATGGCTACCGCGGTCTGGTTAGCTAACGTGATCATCGTTCGCTCATCGTCCTGCGAATAGCTCCGCCGCGAGACCTTGGGACCAACACCCAAAACGCCGGTTATCTTGCCCCTGGCTCGAAGCGGAATCAATAACGACAGCTCGATTTTTGCCAACGCGTCTACATCTTGGCTCTGCAAAACCTCGCGCTCTAGCATATCATCCAAAGCATCTGCGGTCAGTGCACCTTCGTGATCCGACAACCACTGCAGAATAGGATGCTCTTTCTTTAGCCGCAAGCCAATCGCCGTGTCCAATCCTTTCTGAAACACCTGCCAGTCCTGACTGCCATCCTGCTCCAGAAAAAGGGACGCCCATCGGACGTGCATCGTCCCCGTGATCTCATCCAGGATCATCTTTGCCAGTTTCTGGAGATCGAGCACAGATGTCACTGTGCGACTCAACGTTTGGATCATCACGTTGCCATCGTATTTGTCTGGGAAAAAGAGCCTGTCGATCCAACGTTGTGTCCGATCGCGCAAAGCTTGGATGACGATGGCGGCAATGATCGCAACCACAAAGGAGACGATCAAAATTTGAGCAATCGACAGATCGTGGAAAAGCCTCACCGCGAAATAGATGATCGTAAAGGAACCAGCTCCCAGTATGGCTGCCAAGATCGCGTACAAAAGCCCTTGACGGACAACGATCTGGATATCCAAAAGCTGGTAGCGCAGGATGGCATAGGCGATCAGAAACGCGCCTGCCACGTTGGCCAAGACATCAACAGGATATGCGCGCATAGCAGGAGACAGATTCGCCGCTGTACCCGTCCATATGACAAACACGCTCAACATCAGGTACTGGATGCGCACGCGCTGAAGCGAAGACCTGGTACGTCGATAGCCCCTAGCAAGGTCAAACACGGCACCGCCCATAAACACCAGGATAGGGACAGCGAGCACAGGCACCAAAGTCCCATATTCGGGCACGAACAGACCGGCAGTCTCGTCACGATAGATGCCTGTATAGAGGGCCTGCCGGCCAAAAACAGCCAAGAAAACGATCATCATCCACAACAGCACGCCGCTCCACACCAACCTGGGCGAATGCCCCAAACCCAAAAAGGCTCTCGTAAAGAAAAAATAGATGATCGACTGGCCAGACATAACGGGAATGATCAGCGTATACCAGAGCAAAGCCTCCTTCGCGCTGTTGGCAAGGGAAAGCATCAAGTATGCTGTTTGCACGAGTACCATATCCAAGAGATAGAAAACAAAGATCTGGCTCGGGCGACTTTTTCCAGGTTTGCGGGAAAACGCCAGAATCAGCAGCCCTCCATAAGAAACGAGCGCTATAAACGAAACCATTACGTGTAACCCCATACCGAATTCCTCTTGGCTTTTCCAAAACGCTGCTGTCAAACGTACATGACACTGCAATCAGTTTACCATAGATGAAACAGCATAGCAACTTGATTGCTGCCGCACTTGATCTATGGTAGAATATAACGGTCTATTCACAGCGGGTGCAAGGCAGGAGGAAAGATGAATGTTCTAGGCATTTGTGGCAGCCCACATCCCGAAGGCAACAGCGCTTACGCGCTAAACTATGCGCTCAACGTGGTCAAAGAACAGGGCATTGAGACCACCTACTTCTCGCTTCACGACAAGGCGATTGCGCCGTGCCGAGGCTGTTTCGCTTGCCGAAATGGCGACTGCGTGCAGCCGGATGAGATGGACGAGGTCATCGAGGCGATCCGCCGCTGCGACGGATTGATCCTGGCTTCGCCGGTGTATATGGGATTGATTACGGGACAAATGAAAACCATGATGGACCGCACCGTGCTCTTTCGCACCGGCGGGCGCTTTGAATTAAGCGGTCGCGTGGGCGCTGGCATTGCCTGCGGCGGCTTTCGCAACGGCGGGCAGGAACTGACCTTGCAGTCCATGCACACCTTTTTTCTGCAGCAGGACATGTATGCCATCGCCGACGGGCCGCGCTTCAGCCATTCCGGCGCGGCTATCGTGGGGCGGGCATCCGAGGACAAAATCGGTTTGCAGACGGTCGCCAATTTGGCGCTGCGGGTGGCGGAGGCGGTCAAGCGAGTTCAGGCGGAGAGCGCGAT
>JAFGJF010000391.1 GCA_016929205.1 Anaerolineae bacterium | reverse complement strand
TGACCGCTTCCTGGAGGCCCTCGGTGCCCACGGCGATGACGGCTTCGGTGTTGAAGGGATCTGTCTCGCGCAGCTCCTTGATGATGGCGTCCATCTCGTCACTCGACCAGCGCGAGTATATACCCTGTGTGCGTTCTCCAACGGGCCTTTTATAGGCAGAGTTCCACCTGTCGATCACGCGATACAGGTCGGGTCCTGCCCCCCAGGGTTCTTGAGCAGGCCAGTCGCCGCTCACATCAAAGTCGCCGACGGCTATCAAATCAGCACGACCTTCCGATGGGAACATCTCGGCATCGATGCCGAACTTTTTCCACTGCTGTACGGCAGCCGCGGCATTGCGCGCATTCATGCCGGAAAGTGTCGTTTCGCACAGGAAAGTGATCTTCCACGGACGGCCATCGGGCAGCAGCCATTTCCCGTCCGCATCCTTCGAGAAGCCATTCTTCACCAGCAGCTTTTCGGCGATCTCCGGGGCATGCTTGTACCACCCCAGACCGAAAGCCTTTTCGAGGAATTCCGGCGTATCCGGGAAGACATAACCACGGCTCCTGGCATAGTCTGCAACGCGTTGCGGCGCAGTGGGGTCATACGGAGCAAAGGTCTCGCCATCGCCAACATCAATGGTGAAGGACTTGAGCCAGTCCTGCATCGGCTCGATGTAATCCCGGGGGTATGGACCAAGGTGCGGGACGTGTACCGCGCTCATGGTGCCCGAGGAATCGACGGCGATGCTCGTGTACTCGACGATATCGATCGCCAGGGTGAGTGCCCAGCGGACATCGAGGAGATCGAACGGTGCCCGGGCGGTGTTATAGTTGATGCCGGTGATACAAGGGTCGTTGTTGACCACGAAGGGGAAAGTCGGCTGGTAAGCGCGGGAGGTCTTGGACTGCGCTAACAGTGCTTTGAGACCATCAGCCGAGAGTTCCACCACATCCAATTGGTGCGTCAGTTGGGCCAGGATTTGCGCGCCTTCATCGGCAAAGAACTGGAAGATGATGTACTTGGGCTTGGGCATACCGTACATAATGCCGGTCGGGCTCTTGTCCCAATCTTCGCGCCGTTCCCAGGCTGTCCAGCTCCCTTGAGGATCAAAGCTGTGCAGCTTGTACGGGCCGCAGCCTACAAACGGATTGAAGGTAAACTGAACCGGATCTTCTTCCTTTTCAAAGATATGCTTGGGCATGATCCTGGTACAGCCCCAGCGGTCGAGGAAGGTGGTGTGGAAGCGGGAGTTAGCCTGGTTCAGCACAAATTTGACCGTGTAATCATCTACAGCGGTGACAGTGTCGACGTTGTCCACCATAAAGTTATGGGCGCCGAGCTGGTCGTACGCTTTGAACGTCTCGACCGAGTAAACTACATCGGCAGCGCTGAAAGGTTCGCCATCACACCATGCGACGCCCTGGCGGAGAGGAATTGTACATTCAGTAAAGTCTTCGTTGTACTGCGCATCCCCATCCGCTAAGCCATTGATGATGTTGCCGGTGGCAAAATCGACCGCCCAGAGCGCCTCATCAGCCAAGTTTTGAATGCCGCGGTCTGACGATTTCCAGCCGACCCACCAGTTAAAGTTGTCGGGCGTACCAACACGCCCGGTGAGGATCCTGGCGATCAGCGTCTCGCTTCTGGGAAAGGTGCCAAGCACAGCAGACGCTTCTTCCTTTTCCACGGGGACCGGCGTGGCCGTGACGATTTTTTCCACGACCTGAGTCTCGACCACCGTCTCCACAACTGGGGTACCGGCGACGATCTTGGTCACCTCTTTTGTAACCTCGACCTCTTCTTTGACGACCCTCGTAACCTCGACCTCTTCCTTGATGATCTGGGGCGTCGGCGTCGCGCAGGCATTCGCTGCCATCGCAGCGGCGGTCAGGGCGGCACCACGTAGGAACTCCCTACGACTCAATTTCTTCTTGCTCTCTTTCATTTTTTCCTCCAAATGTGTTAGGCTAAAGCTGACCGAATTTTCATAGGCTGACCGAACGACGTTACTTGCACAGTTCTATATCTCACCTCCTTGTTCAATCGTTTTTGGGGATGACATAACTGCCGGATCATCAACTCCGTCGCCAACTCCACGCGCTCGATAGGGCGCTGCGGATCCTTGATATACTCCAGCAACATGCGCGTTGCCGTACACCCTATCTTTTCCAACGGCTGTCGCACTGTGGTGAGAGGAGGGTGGACGTGGACAGCCTGAAGAATGTCGTCAAAATCGTCTCCTTTTATTCTATGACATAGCTACCGGCATCATTACCGGTAACGTTACCGGTAATGATGAAAAAAAAGAGCCACGCCAAAAACGTTACTTGACTGAGCGGCATGACTCTCTGACGATCAACCGGGTAGGAACGTGATCGAGCCGGCTGCCCAGAGGTTCGCCCTGGATCAACTTGATGAGCATATGGGTTGCCACATATCCCATCTCACTGATGGGCTGTTCGACCGTGGTCAATGTTGGGATCGAATGAGCTGCCGGAGGAATGTTGTCAAAACCAATAACCGATAAATCATCGGGGATACTCAGACCGGCATCTCGGGCTGCATCCATCACGCCAAATGCCGATCCGTCGTTCGCGGCAAAAATCGCAGTAGGTGGGTCGGGTAGTCGCAGCAAGGCCTGGGCACCTTGAAACCCCGCCTTTTGGGTATAATCTCCCGGCTGAATGAGATCCAAGTCGAGGGGCAAGTTTGCCCGCTGCAATGCCTCTTGGTATCCTTGTTGGCGCTGGTTCGCACTTAGCAGTTCAGTACGCCCACCGATAAAGCCAATGCGTTGGTGTCCCAATCCGATCAGATACTCGGTAGCGGCTATCGCACCTTTCCGGTTGGTAGCTATAACGGCGGGAAAAGAATTGTCTATATGGGGGTCGACAACGACCAGCGGTGCAGCAGAAGGAAGTTCGGCTGTTGTCGGGGTCACGACAATCGTGCCATCCGTAATGCCGCTGGCAAGCCGTGACAAATGACGGCGTTCCCACTCCGGTTCTGTACTTGAGGCGGTGCGACCGCTGCTGTAAACGATCAGATCGTATTCAGTGCCCCGTACGGCCCTGCCGACACCCATAACCAATTCCAGACTAAAGGGATCGCCCAGGTCAAAGATCAAAATGCCAAAGACATTTGTCCGCCGGCTGCGCATACTGGTTGCAGCGAGGCTGGAACTGTATCCCAGCCTGGCAATCACGCGCTGTACCTTGTCATAGGTTTCTGCCGAGACATCGTCTTTATCATTTAGAACGCGGGACACGGTAGACACGGACACGCCCGCCGCTTTTGCCACATCTCGGATCGTGATTGTTTTTCTTGCGTGCCTCATTGCTCCACCACCTTTAACAAAGCACAACCTCGGTAACGATGCCGGTATCGTTACCGAGATTATAGCATACAAGGAGAACATTGTCAAGCGCTTTTCGCAAGACACAGAACCCGGGCTTGCCCAAAATAGTTAAGCCGATTATACTATCAGCAAGGTTAACCTTAACACGCAAGTACGCAAAAAAAAAAGTTCTTGAGAAAATATCCTTTCGGCGGTATAGTGTGTGCATCAAGGAGGTGTCACGATGTCCAAAAACGTAATGCTCACTGATGTCAAGTCGATTCCCGACGTCGTCAAGGCGATGACGTTGGAAGAAAAGGCCAGGTTTGTGGCCGGAGCCCTGGCTTTTGAAACCCAAGGCGTTGAACGCCTGGGCATCCCGGCGTTCGTGCCAGCCGACGGGCACAACGGGATCAATATGGGCCAGCTTTTTGGAAACATTGTTGCCCGTGTCATGGCCAAGAAAACGTCCGAGGCAGGCGACCCGAGATCGCTGTTTCGATCGCTATCAAGCTCCGGTATGGCCAGCATGAACGATCTGTTGGCTGGCAAGCTGGATCCCGCCACACTCGCCGATCTGCCATCCGAGCAAGCGACACTCATCCAGGCCCTGGCCGAAGCGATTCAAAGTTTCCTGCCCGATGAGGGACTGCCTAGCTGCTTTCCGCCAGGGATCGTCATGGGCACGACCTGGAATCCAGCGCTGGTCGGCCAATGTGGTGCAGCGGTGGCCAAGGAGGCTAAAGCGTTTGGTGTGGATATGCTGCTCGGTCCCAACGTCAACATCCACCGCGATCCCCTGGGCGGCCGCGTGTTCGAGAGTTATTCCGAGGATCCATACCTGGCCTCCCAGATCGTCATCGACTATGTACGAGGTGTACAGAGCGAAGGCATTGCCGCCGACGTCAAACATTTTGCAGCCAACAACCAGGAATTCCAGCGTCAAGGCGTCGACGAAGTGATCCCGGAACGTGCGCTGCGCGAGATCTATTTGCCGGCGTTCAAAGCGGCGGTGCAAGAAGGTGGCTGCTGGACAGTGATGAGCGCCTATAACAAGATCAACGGCCACGACTGTGCCATGAATAGACATCTCTTGACCGAGATCCTGCGCGAGGAGTGGGGATTCGAGGGCTTTGTCGTCTCTGATTGGGGCGCGGCTTACGATCGGGTCGAGGCGCTCAATGCTGGGAACGACCTGGAAATGCCGGGGCCTCAAGATCCGCAGGTGATCGTCGAGGCTGTCAAAAGCGGCGTTCTACCCGCACCCGTGCTCGACGAACGCGTGACCAACATTCTCAAGGTGCTGGTCAGGCTGCCAGCCTTCAAGGGTAAGAAACGACCGGGCATTGACCGTACGTTGTCTGCCCGGTTGGCCAAAGCCATTGCCACGGAAGGCGCCGTCCTGTTAAAGAACAAGAACGCGGCGCTGCCACTGGCAGAATCGGAACAGATTGCTGTGCTGGGCGACAACGCCCAGCAGCCACTGCCAACCGGGGGCGGCAGTGCCGGCGTGCTCGCGCCGTACACCGTTTCTCTGCTCGAAGGACTGACGGCGCGCTTTGGCGATCAGCGCGTGCGTTTTGGAAGCATCCCTCAAGAGGCAGACGTGGCCATCGTCTCGATCGGGGTTCACAGCGGCGAAGGCCGAGACCGGGCATCGCTGCAACTGGACGCTGCCGACCTGGCACTGATCAAGGCTACGGTCAAAACGTGCAAGGCAGCGAGCAAGAAACTGATCGTGGTGCTAAACGTCTGCGGCCCAGTCGAGATGGCAGAGTGGATCGACGACGTCGATGCCGTGCTCTTGATCTGGCTGGGTGGGATGGAACTGGGGCACGCAGCCGCAGCGCTGATTGCGGGAGATGAGAACCCATCCGGCAAACTGCCGCTGACCTTTCCCAGGCGCTACCAGGATACACCGTCGTTCCTCAACTTTCCGGGCGAGTTCGGCCGAGTGTGGTACGGGGAAGGGATCTATGTCGGATACCGCTACTATGAGGCCAGAGACGTTGTTCCGCAATTTCCCTTTGGTTACGGGCTGTCCTATACCTCGTTCGAGTTTAGAAATCTGCGGTTGAGCGCAGAGACATTGGATCTGGATCGAGATCAAACGATCGAGGTGTCTGTCGATGTCACAAATACGGGCGACCGTCCAGGCCAAGAGGTGGTCCAGTTGTATATTGCAGACGTCGAAACAACCGCACACAAGCCACCCAAGGAACTCAAAGGCTTTGAAAAAATCGCGGTCATGGCGGGAGAAACACGAACCATCAAGATGATGATCGATAGACGCGCCCTGCAGCATTACGATCCACTCATGAAGGTGTGGTGTGTCGAGCCCGGCATGTTCCGGGTGCTGATTGGCAGTTCGTCGGCCGACATTCGCCTGCGTGGCGAGTTCAGAGCAATCGGGTTCAATCCTTACGGCTATGGGCCCAACACACCGGTCGACAAGGTGTTCAAAGATGAGCGAGCCATGGCCGTGCTGGAAAAGCACCTGCCGGTCGGGGCGGTCTCACCACAGGCGATCGCTATGACCCTGATCTATGCACCGCATCGCCCACTACGGGACATTTTGGGCGAGATCTTGTCTTATACACTGCCCACCGCATCGGAGGAGCGAAAAGCCGAGATCAAGGACCAGATTTATCGAGCGTTGGCGCAGATCGAAATCTAGAG
>JAFGJF010000390.1 GCA_016929205.1 Anaerolineae bacterium | reverse complement strand
GTCGACCAAAAAGACGCCGGCATAGTCGTATTGAAACCGATCGCGGACCAAGTTGGCAGTGCGATCCAGCAATTCATCCAACTCGCGTATCGTCGCCGCATCGCGAGCCACCTCTGATGCTGCCCGGAACTGTGCCGCACGGCGTTCCATCGTGGCTGCATACCGTTCCAGATTTTCTTCAGCCTGCTTGAGCAGGGTAATGTCACGCGTCAGGCCAACGAAACCCGTGACATTGCCCTGCTCGTCGTGCAGCGGAACCTTGGTCGACAGCACCCGTTGTTCTTGACCGGTCTGCTGGTCGATGACCAATTCTTCAAGATCGATCAATGCCTCGTCCGCCTCCATCAACTTTTGCTCATAAGCATAGTACTGTGCAGCCAATTCTTCAGGAAAGATATCATGATCATTCTTGCCAACCACGTCTTCCTGCGTCCGGGCGCCCAATACGCGAATATGTGCGGCATTGTTGAGCACAAACCGGCTTTGGCGGTCCTTGATGTAAACGTAATCGGGCAGGTTGTCAATCAACGTACGCAGCAACGCCCGCTCCTGAGCCAACTCGATCTCGATCTGGCGGCGTCGTTCAGCCGCAAGCACACTTTGCAGTGCATTGGAAATCTCTTGCTGGATCAAGGTATACAGGCTGCCATCCGCCGGACCGATCTCTAGGACGGCAAATCCCAATTGCTGTTCTTGAACGTACAGTGGAAGAACGACCAACTGATACGATCGATCTGTAGACAATAGATCCAAAGGAAGTAACTGCCAGGATGGATAATGCCGCTCCCTTACAGGGATCGTGAGTCGTTCTGAATCGCGATAGGCCAACACAAGCTCGACCTCATCCAAAGGATGTTCGGGATCATCATACAAAGCCAGGTAGCCGCTGCGAATTCCAAGCTCTGGCAGTTCTCGGGCAATGACCTGCGCCAATACCTCAACGCTTTCTGCAAGCGTCATCTGCGTCTCAAAGGCACGCACCGAGCCGATCTGCCGGGCCTGTTCCAGTCGAAACTCGATCTCGGATCTCTGCACCTGATGCCCCACCAGAACCCGCGCTTGCTGCCACATCGCTTCGGCCAAAACAAGCTGATCGCCATTCAACATTGGTCCTAGATGTTCGCGCAGAGTTGATAGCACAGAATGCCACCGACCAGCCTGCGTGCGATCCAATTTTACCTGCCGCATCATACTTTCGAATACCGACAGAAAAACATTGTCCGAAGTATGCGCCTCGTTCGCAGGAGCCAATGCTGACAGAAAAGTCGAAACCAACCGCTCGGCACTCTGTACCAGCGCATCCGAGGGCACACTTGGTGGGACCATACTCTCTAGAATGTGACCCAGCGTATGCACAACTCTGTCGCGGGCTGCATCTATGTCTTGATCTGCCGGCAAACTAGACAAAGAACCGGCTGCCGAGATTTCATCGGGCCAGCAGCCGCAAGACCGGCGAATGACCATCTCGGCCGGCACATCTTGGAGATCCGGCACCGGCTCTTTCCGCAGAGAACCCAGCACAACTTGCAACGTCCTACGTCCCGATTCATAAAAAGGCTTTCTCATCACTGTCACAGCCGGTACGACCGTTTCAGCGCTGGCAACGTCATTGAATGCAGCCAACGATACGTCGTCCGGCACAGATACACCTTGCGCCTGCAACACGGCCAACGCACCTACTGCGTATTGCGCTTCAGTCGTGACCACGGCATCAAAATCGATGCCAGGACGCAGATGGCGCTCGTCTAACAACAGCCGCATCGCCGCCGCCCCATCCTCTTCATTCCACCCCGCCGGCGGGCTTGCCAGCCGATCGTCTACAACAAGGCCATGCGCTTGCAGCGTATCGGCCCAGGCGCGGGCACGCTCTTCATTTTCAAAATGCCCCGCAGGACCGCGAATCAAAGCAATGCGCTGACGGTGATGTACCTCGATCAGGTGATCAATTATCCGGCACATTCCCTCATAAGTATCCGTATAAACGCACGGAATCCCTTCTAGGGGTTTTTCTACATTCACAATGGGCAGTCCACGATAACGTTCCAGGAAAGTAAGGGTCTCGGACTGATCAAATGATCCCAACAAGCCAGCACCGCTGCTGCCCCAGACAATCAACGCATCCACCGTATCAGCATTGACAAAATCGTACGCCACGTTCGGCGGCAAAGCTGCCGTGCCCGGCTTGCTCTGCAAACCACCGGCAAAGCAAATCAAGTTGACCCCTTGCGCGCGCGCACAGTCAGCCGCGCCCAACCACATCAACTGATCTGCGGATGTATTCATCGACATCATGCCGACCGTCGGGCGTTTTTTGTCGTATTCATTTTGTGCGTCGCCCACGGCGTCGCCCACGGCATCGCTCATAAATATTCTCCACTCGATAGTAAAAGACAGCCTTGTGTAAAATGCTGCACCCTGTGTCCCATTTGGCTACGCTTCAGGCGCATCCAAATGCAAAGATACCTCAGTCACATTAGGCAGTTGACCCAATTCGCGAACGGCGGTCTGCAGCAGCGCGTCGAGGTCGAGGGCGCTGGTGAACTGGGCGGCCATATCGCCGATCATCTGCTCGCGGGCTGCCAGTTGCTGGGCGCTTTCGTAAAGCTGTGCCGTCTCTAACGCCTCACCCAATCGCCCGACCAGCGTCTCGATCAAGCGCACCTCGTCATCGCTCCACAGCATACCGGCCTCGCTCTTGTCAAAGTTGAGCACGCCGACGATCTGACCGCGCGCTCGAACCGGAACAGAGAGCACCGGCTCTGCATCGCGCTGCCAACGAACGCTCGCGCCCGTTTGCCACGCGCGCACCATTTCGGGCGGCCATTGGCCCTGAACCGGGAGCAAAGAGCGGCGATTATAGCTGTATCCCCAGTCGGCGCGCGCGCGCAGCAGTTCGGCCCAGGCATCACGAGTCAGCTCCCCTTGAGCACGCCGGACCTCTTGCAATGCGATCTCTCGCTCGGCAAACAGCTCGGCGTTGTCCAGCGCAACCGCCACCTGATCGGCCAGCACCTGGAGCACAACAACAGCATCCTGATCAAACGCGTCGAGTTGATCGCTATGCAAAGTCAGCACACCCAGCACCCGCCCGCGCGAACGCAAAGGCAAGGCTAACTCTGATCGCGTATGCGACAATTCGGGATAGAGCAAGCACACGGCGTCCGCCTCGGCGCGCGAGGCAATACGGGCCTGGGCGTTGGCGATGGCCCAACCGGGCACACCCTCCCCCACCTGGATGCGGATTTCACGTTCCAGCATAGCCTGTCCGGCTTGGCCGGTACCGGCGCGCAGCAGTGCCCATTCGCCGGGCTCGCCCAGCACGCCGGCCTCATCGACCAGGAACAAACCAACGTAATACAACGAGAACCGTTCGCGGATCGATTCGACGACCTGTGAGAGCAACTGCTCGCGATCCAGGATTGAGGCCACGGTCCGGCCCACGTCGCTTGACGCCTGGAGCATATCGGAGCGCCGTTCGAGCATCGCCGTACGATCGCGCACGTTCTCTTCCAGGTCGCCAATCAGATCGCGAAGCTGGGCGGTCATGCTGTTGAACGCCCGGGCCAGGGTGCCAATCTCGTCTTCGCTCTCTACCGGCGCGACGCGCTCCAGATTGCCGGCACTAATGTCGTTTGCCGTCGCAGTCAGCGAACGGAGCGGCTGAATGGCCTGGCGGATCGTGAGCCAAGTCAACGCAAAGAGCAAAACAACACTCAAACCAACGACAAGAAATGAAACGTATTGAGCCGGACGCGTGTTCACGATCAAGGACGTGGCCACGAACAAGGGCACCGAGATAGCGATGATCAAGGCCGTGAGCCGAATTTGCAGGCGCCCGCGTTGCACCCGCCGTTCCGACACCATTTGCTGGAACGCCACATAAGCATAGCTCACGATCACGATCAGGCTCACAATCAACGAAGACATCGCCGGAGCCATCACATTGTAAAGCCCGCCCTGAAAAACAATGGAAATCACCTGGGTTCCAAAAAGCAGCATAGCCAATTGGCGGGTTCTTTTGTCGGCTGTCTTGTCAAAAAAGGCAATGTAGGCCAAAGGAATGACTGGAACGGCCCCCAAAACATAGGTCCCAAAGATTTTGACAAACGAGGCTACAGGGCCAGTAGCCACATAGGCTATACGCGAAACGTATCCGCCGGTATAGTCCGGTTTGAGCCCGGCGTACCACAATGCCGTCCCAGAAGTGACATCCAGCACAGTCAGCAGGATGGGCAATACGGTCATCGCATAGAGCAACCATCCTACCCAGCGCCATTTTCCACGCAGCCATTCCGGCTTGAGCAGCACGAGGACAACGACGAACAACATCGGCTGTATGCTGGCGTTGGTGGCGGCCAACAGATAGGTGGCAAAGCGCGCTTGATCCACATTCTCTGCGCCTATCATTATCCCCAAACCGAGATTGCCGACGGCAAAGAAGAACAATAGGACGCTGATATGCCGGTTCGCACGATGGCGCACGTTCAAAAACAGGACGTAAAGCGCCAGGACAAATTCGATGGTGGCAAAGAACCAGGCGACAAGTTGCAAGGTCTCGTTCATTGGAGTCTGGCTCATTGCACACCCTCCCCGCCCTGTGGCTCGACCTGCCCCATCCGCACTTCTACCCGGGCGAGATTCAGGGCATCGCCAATCTCGCGAATGGCTGTTTGCAGCATGGACTCGATATCCAGGGTACGGCGCATCTCGGACGTGACCTCGCCGATCAGGCGCTGTTCGGACTCACGGCGCTGCGTCTCCTGGTAGAGCCGCGCGCTGTCGAGAGCGACGTTCAACTGCTCGCTCAGGTTGGTGATCATCTCGATCTCGTCCGCCGTCCAGGTGAGACCATCCGGCTTTTTGGCATCAATCACGCCGATCACGCGACCACGGACGACGATCGGAATGCCCAGAGCCACGTCCTGGCGGACCATCTCGCCGGTCTGCAGCGCTTCTCTCATCTGCGGGCGCCACACATCGCCCACAGG
>JAFGJF010000048.1 GCA_016929205.1 Anaerolineae bacterium | reverse complement strand
GTACGAGACGTTGGTCAAGATAACACACGGACATGTGCACAATCTGACCATCGATTAACAAACACGGATTTTGCCACAGCCCTACATCTCACACTTATGATCATTGCCTTATCATTGGCTTTATGGTACAATCAGATATGTAACAAGCAACGCCCCGGACCCATTTGCTGAAACGTCAAGCCGGAAAGCTGGAGGAAGCGCGAGATGATCCAACCATTGGAAGATACAGACAAGCCCACCATTCTGGTCGTCGACGATGATCGTGGCACGGTTGAACTGATCCAGATGATGCTTCAAGTACGAGGGTACGACGTCCTCGTCGCGTACTCGGGCCTGGAAGCCATCGCTATGATTCAGGACAATGTCAAACAGCATTCATTCTGGCACACTTTGCCTATCGACCTCATTCTGCTTGACATTATGATGCCCGGCATTGATGGTTTTAAGGTTTGCCAGCGCGTCAAAGATGATCCCGTCTTAAAGTATATCCCAGTGATTATGGTCACCGCACTTGAAAATACGTCTGATAAAGTTGCGGCCGTCGAGTTCGGCGCAGATGGATATATCACAAAGCCTTTTCTGCCCGAAGAGTTGGGCTCGGCAATCAAGGCTAAACTGCAGATCAAACGTCGAGAAGAAGAGCTTTTACGCCGAAATACAGAACTCGAGACCATCAATGCCGTTATGAGTGCCGCCGCGAGCACCCTCGATCCCAATCGCGTGTTGGAAGCAAGCCTGACCGCGTTGATGAACCACACACCCTTGGCTGCAGCAGCTATCTATCTCTACGACGAAACCAACGATCAGCTAAAACGTATGACGCAGCAAGGAATCGAACGTCCAGAGACATTGCCGGCAGAAAAAAACATTGTCAGCGACGTACTCCACACACAACAAACTTGCATCCAGAACGACATCAGCTTGAGCCAAGATTGGGAAGGAAAAGTGCAACAAGATATCCAGCTTGGGGCATGGATGGGGATTCCCCTGCGCGGCGTTGAAAGGTCACTGGGTGTGCTAGAAATCTATGATCCACACCCATACGTTTTTGAAAAATACGAACTGGATATGTTCACGACCATTGGCGACCGCGTTGGCAGTGCCCTGGAAAATGCGCAGCTTTTTCAGCACACTCAAACGCTTCTTGCCAAGTCATATGGACTCGGTGCAACACAACCATAAAAATACAACGTTTTGTAGACTGGTCCGGATCATGAGATCTGAACCGGGCTTTTGTTTTATGATCTGGATTGGTTCGTCGAGTGACCTAGCAACCAGCCTACGACCACACACCCGATGAGCAACAAAACGATTGGAAGAATAGGCAGAGCCTTTTCCGGTTCAGGCTCAACTTGAAAGGCATCGATAACACACTGGTGTCCGTCTGAATCTGGATGTGCCAATTCACTCACCGAAAGGCGCAACGTTCGCTGTCTAGAAGTCGCATCCTCAACAACAGGATAGGTCTTTTTCACCTTTTCCACAGCATACAAATCAATATACGTTCGACCTCGTTCATCAACGGCAAGCCCTTCGACATTATGTCCATCCAACGTCACCAGCAATTGTCCCCCCTGAGGCCCGCACCAAACACTGAGATAGACCCGTCCACCGTAAAAGGTAAAAGTCAAAGTGCTTTCGGTATCGCTACCTACCAATACCGACTCTCCACTGGCAACAGCATCAAATCTCGCTTGCCATTTTCCAGGCGCGGCAGTGACAGCAGGATTCGTCTCCTCAAAGTATCCTGGACCGGCCTTGCTCAATTGGTCAGCTTTATCTTTGACTGCGAGGTAAACACGGCGCGGCGTAAAGTCCACATCGACCATCCGAAAATAATATCCGGCGTCTTGGGGGCTGATATCGCCTACCTGGCGAAAGTACCAGATGTTGAAAACCCCCGCCCATGGCCAATTCTGACGAGCGTACTCGATTCCCCTTAGCGTAAAATCGGCCTGCTCGTCTTCGGTAACACGCTTCCAGATCAACGCCTCCTGAGAAAAAGACTCGGGCGCAGCATTCCAGCCATACTCATTAAACCAAATTGATTTACGCGCATCTCCATAGCGCTCCATAATCTCCCGCTGCAAAGTGACTCGCTGAAAATTCAACTTGCCTGGCGAGGCCGCATCTTCGGGAGACAGATCCATACCAAACGCGTTTACAGAAAGGATATCAAAAAACGCTTTTGCCCCTTCCTTGTACATCTCTTCCAGATATTGCAGATCGTTCATCGCCCGCCACTTGCCTGCTTCAGGATGCGGCTCACCCAATGTAATCGCCAGCGGTGCATTCAGCACGTACACATTGGGATCAGCTTCTTTCGATCGTTCATAGGCAATTCTCAAGAGTTCTACATACCCGGCTGGATCGACAGGGCGGTTTCCCCACTCAATGAACAAGTTGGGTTCATTCCATATCTGAATGTACCGAATTTGTCCTCGATAGTGATCGACAAAACGATAGACAAACTCGCCATAGTCAGAAAAATCGTCGGGCGGGCGTCCAGGCATGGAATTATCTTCCCGCGACCAGTTCGGCGCACGATCCAGACGAGCAACAAGCTGAATGCCATAACTTGCGCACAACTCGACGATACGGTCGTACTTTTCCCACCGAAAATGGCCCGGCTGCGGCTCGATTTCGGCCCAGATGAACTGTTGTTTTGCCCACCCAATACCGGCCTCTGCAGCCATGCGCACCGTTTCCTCGCGCTTCCAGGCTTCCACCTCGCGTTCAAGAAAGAAATTGGCTCCAAATGGATTCAAATCAGTATGCGGTATCTCGTGACGAGCGTACACATCGCTGCTGGACTCTGGAGGTTGGATAAGTGGAAAAAGCATGTATCCCAGTAGGCCCAGCAAAATGATCAACAGTCCAAGAAACAAAACAGAACGACGACTCAAGACGCAGCCCGACCTTCTATTCCGGCATTTGTGACCGTGACATCCGTACCTGTGGTGCCAGTATCCGCCGTTTCCACATTCTCAGCATCGCTATGCGCACCGGGCTGTCGAGACCGGTTCTTGCGATGACGTAAAACCATCACTGCAACCGCAGCGAGAATGGCGGCAATGGCAAATAGCTGCGCAACAGCAATCGGGCCAAACATCCAGGCATCCAGGCGAAGAAACTCAATCAAGCCCCGCCCCACGGCATACCAGATGACGTACAGGCAAAATGCATCACCGTCCAGCAAAACCGATCGAAATCGCTCTGAAAACCACCACAGCAGCCCAAACCCGAGGAAACACCACAGCGATTCATAAAGAAAAAGAGGGTGAAAAAGTGTATCCAGAGGATAGGCAGCGATATCGTTATAGGGTACTAGGCGCCAACTCGCCTCGATTGGAATCCCCCAGGGCAACGTCGTCGGCGGGCCGTATAGTTCCTGATTAATATAGTTTCCCCATCGCCCAACACCTTGCGCCAGCAACAATCCATATGCGCTGATATCAAGCCAACTCGACGTAGGCAATTTTGCCAATCGAGTGTAAATCACCATCCCCAGCGCACCGCCAATGATCGCACCGATCAGCCCTAGCCCACCTTCCCATATCTTGAAAATCGCTTGTGGATTTTCCCTGTAATACGGCCAACCAGCCATACTGCCCTGGCTGGTCGAAAAGACGTGGTAGATGCGAGCACCAACAATGCCCAAGATCAAACAGAGTAACAATGCATCCCATACTCGCTCAGGATCCTGGCCACGCTGGCGAGCCTGAACGGTGGCAACATATGCGCCAGACAAGATCCCGGCAACGATCAGAATGCCATACCAATAAATGCTCAATTGACCTATTTCGAATGCAACCGGATTCATCTCTCCCTACTCCTCGCGAACTGTTTTCTCGACAACCAACAAGTGGGACAAGCCAAACTGATTCAGCACAGGCAATTGCTCAAACCGATAGCTAGCCGCTCGCACCAGCCGCCCCAAAAAAGGAGCGCGGCGAACGACGTTATCAAACCCCGGATAAACCGTGCGATGGACCAGGATCTTGACCGGCAGTGAGCTAAACAGCGCGAACAAGGCGCGTTTAGTATAGACGCGGACATGCCACGCCAGCCGATTGCGCCACATATCAGGTAAATAGTTAACCAACGGAATATTGCCAAAATGATATTGCCCGCACCAATAGACGCCGTGCGTTTCCCAGGGCCAAAGCCGGTTGGGGACAAAAAGCGCGATCCGTCCTCCTGGCTTTGTGACGCGCACTGCCTCGCACACGACGCTGCGGTCGTCGGTAACATGCTCCAGTACCTCGTGGCTGAACACAACGTCAAAAGAATTATTACCAAATGGGATCGCCTCACCAACGGCTTGTGCAATCCCCATCGCTCGCGGGATGGCTTTTACTGCACGCGGCAATTCGACTTCAATGCCATACACGTGCGGCGAATACCGGCGAAAAGCTTCTGTATACATGCCAAGACCACAGCCGATGTCGAGAATGCGGCAATGGTCAAGGTCGACAACTTGTCTAAGGATATTTAGCCTTCGTTCCTGGCCCGCTCGCCAAACGTAACTGGGATGACCGAGGTGAATGGCCCGCTCTGACGCACTTGTATCCATTCGTTATAACCCTAGACTTCCTCGCCGAATAACCTGCTATAGCGGTAAAACACACCATATCCAACGACGAAAACAAACGCCGCGGTTAACGCTGTGCGCGCCAAAAAATCCCAGCCAATCTGTCTCCCATAAAACAGCACATCCCGATAAGCCGCCACTAGAGAAGCCATTGGGTTCAGGATCCGTGTCCAGCGGCGGATATCGATCACCACTCCCAGGATCTCCCTGCTCTGAGGTAGTTTATTGATCGGGTAGAAAATGGGGGTCACAAACAGCCAGGCCATCATCACCACATCAATGATCACCTTGGTATCACGGTAAAAGACGTTCAACGTGCACAACAACAAGGATACGCCGGTCATGAACAGGAACTGGATCAAGATAACGACAGGCAAAAGCAAAATCCATGGTGTGACTGGGACACGCAAAAGAAGCATGATCGGGATGAGCACCAGCATCGAGACACCAAAATTCACAAGATTTGACAGAACGACCGAGAGAGGCAAAATCTCGCGCGGAAAGTAAACCTTTTTGACCAGATCGGCATTCTCTACAATACTGCCAACCGATTGTGTGACCGATGTAGCAAACAAGTTCCATGGCAACAAGGCACACAAAACAAAAGCCGGAAACTGCTCTTCCGGGATGCCAATATTGCCCGGTTGCATAATCGTAAAGACAACGGTGTACACAACCATCATAAACAATGGATTCAGCCAGGACCAAAAGATGCCAAGAACAGAGTTCTTGTAGCGCACTTTGAGATCGCGCACCACCAAGTTTAGGATCAACCCACGAAAACGCACCAGTTCCAAAAGACGATTCTTCATATAGACTTGCTCACATGACAGCATCAACAAAAAAGCGTGTTACCAAAGGAAACGATACAATCTTGACTGCCATTTCCGTTGCCGATCCGAATCAGGCATTCCAAACCGCACAGATGGTCCTGTAAAATACAGCAAGAGATTATAACACGCTTTGCGGACGCGGACAAACCTTTTGATATACCTGGACGATCCTGAACGCGCCCTGCTGCCAGGTATACTCGTCCAGGATGCGCTGTAAAAGCTTTTGGCCTTGCAAACGAGATCGCTCGGGATCATCGAGCGCACCCAACATATTTTGCGCCAGACTGCGTGCATCCCCAAACTGAGCATACATGCCCCACTCGCCTAGGTATTCGCGGCTCACCGGCGTGTCGAACGCGATAACGGGCAAGGCCATAGCCATATAATTCAGAATCTTGCCCGCCCCTTCTGTCGCAGACAGTTTCGGTGCAACGGCGACATCGCCAAGCGCCAGCCGGGCAGGCACTTGGCCGTATGGCACGGCCCCAGGAAAGAAAACCCGGTCGGCCACACCGGCAGCTTGGGCCATAGCCCGGTAATGCGTGACACCTGGAAAACCAAACACCAAAAAATAGGTGTCGGGCCGCTCTTCCAAGACCATTTTGGCCGCCTGGATCAACTGGGGAATCCCCTGATAGTCGGCCAACAAACCCAGGTAAACCACAACCTGCGCTTCTGCCGGAACGCCATATTGGGCCCGTTCTTGAATCCTTTCCTGAGCATCGATCACGCCCGGTCGAAACACGTCGGGATTCACACAATCGGAAATGGTATACACACTACCATTTGACCGCCCGAATCTGCTGTGCAACAAGCTGGTAGCATTGTGAGAACTGGTTACAATCACGTCCGCCCAATGGTCGATGCATTCTTCGAACCACAGGAAAAACTTGGAGAATACACTGTCCGGCTTCAAAAAGTGATGATCGATCATCTCGCCGGTCAAACTGCCTTGAAAGTCAAAAACCATCGGTACGCGCCACAGCTTGCTGAGCACAGCTCCGATCAGCGCCCCTTCGTGCAGATGAGCGTGAATGATATCTGGCTTGACCTGAAACATCGCCAACAAGCCTTTGAGCGCCAGCATCGCATCCAGGTAGAACTTGTGTCGCGAAGAACCGACGATAATTCGATAGTTGAACGGAACACCCCAGCAGCGTATCACGTCTAGTCCGGCGATGTCTCGCCCATTGGGATAGGCCAAAATGGTCACTTTGTGTCCCATCGCTCTCAGGCTGACCGCTTCCTCCAAAATACGCACGTGAGAGCCATAGTCGGCAAAAAACATGGTTGGTGCCAGCATCAAAACATTGTATTGGGATTCAGACGGGGTTGATTGAACGCGCGATTTGATCATTTGTCTACCACATCTATCTCAACAAGAGGGACATGATCACCGATCACGTGGCCATTCTCATCGCGCACCGCAAGGCGCGTCATCGTCAACGCATCGTACATACCAGTCTGCAACTGAAGCGGTCCTGCTGGCGCATCTGCAGAAACGGGAATTTGATAGGGATCGGCAACGACCTGCCCCGGCACCCAACGCGTGGTCGGCAAACCACCCTTTTGGGGCTGATTGTCCCACTGTCCCCACGTTTGTCCGTCCGCAGCGACGAGATGATTGAACACGGTGTAGTTTTGGCTGATCTCTTGCAAGGCACGCCAATAAAGTGTGCAAGAAACAACCTCGCCAGGGTGCACGCTCACCCCTTCCAAATCATAGCCCAACAGCTCAATTTTGTCATCCAAGTTGGCATACAACGTAGAATCCATCGACGGTACCTGAAAGACAAGGTCGTCGCCAACAGGCTTGACAGCCAGTATGCCCAATGCCTCTCGTCCGTCATCCCAGGGCCATCGGCGCATTCCTGCATCTTTTGAGACGAGATAGAACGCATATTCGCCTTGCGGTACGGTTACCGGAACGCGGAAACGATATTGTTCCCAGATGACGTCTCCCTTTTTCCACTGGCTAGGCGGATACGTATCAGACACATTCACATCCCGTTCAGCCCAAATCTGTCCATCCTCACCCACCAACAAGAGCGCGAAAAGCGCATCTTGCCTGGGTTGCCGCCTCGCCTTCCAATACAGCCCCACCTTAAGCACATCGCCAGGTCGATAGTTCCCGCCACCAAAGGTATGGCCAATAAGGGTGATATCCCCATAACGATGGTTTGTCTTTATCGGGATAGGCAGTGTATCCTCATCCACTCTCTGCGCCGGTGAGATTACGTTTATACTGCCAACAGGCACGATCAATCCTTGTAGTTGGCCATCTTGCAGGCTGCGCGCAGCCAATGCCGGACCGCCTCCATTTTGTGGATATACTGAAATGTGGATCCGGTACTGCCCCGGAGGCACGCCTGGCGGAAGAGTTAGATCGACATCATCCTGAATGATACGCGAGGCCGGCCATCGCGTGGTAGGACATCCCCCGTCACATGGGATGTGGTCGATGGCTGTCCAGGAAAAACCATCTCTGTCGGTCAACGACAATGTCACGCGGTAGTTGCGATCAAGTGATTGCGCTGCAGCCCAGTACAGGCTTAGCTGCAACGTATGCCCGGATTCAACGAATGTGCTTGGCGAATTGACACCGAGCAAATGCACCTGATCGTCAAAATTCAGAGGCGGGTTCCAGGTTACGTCAGGCAGTTCGTCGAGCACCGGCAGCCTAGCCCGAAATGCGAGCACCTGGACCACGGTACTCGGACTGTTAAATTGGACAAAATGTGTCCGTATGGCGTGCTTTTCCAGCCACTTGATCGGAACATTGCCCGGATTAGCCCATCCCGGTGTCGAAGAAAAAGCGACCCAGACACGATCGTGCTCTTGAAGAGCCGTGGCAAGCCGCGCCTCGGCCTCCGCCAGAGAATGACCCAAAAATGGCAATTCAACCGAAAGCGCATCGGTATCAACATAGTATGAGTAAAGCTCGAAAACAGGTGCGGGGACAACGGCAACAAAATCGTCCGCTCGCACGTGTTCGCTTAGATACTGTCCCCATCCCCGATGATCCTCTTTAGCATATTGGGGGTCAGTCAGATACGCCTGCGTGGACCATACCATGCTGACGATCACGCCTGCCAGGCCGATGCCAGCCAGCACACGCGCAGGAACCTGCGGGCGCGCACGATACAACTTGCCCACCCCTCCCGCGAGCAAGAGATAATAAAAAGGACTGGAAAAGATCAGATGACGCACGCCCAGGTAAGCAGGACGCACCCAAGATAGCATAAACATCCCCAAAATAGGCAACAGCAGGCACACTAACAGCCAAGCCGGACGCTGCCAGTGAATATTCTTACGGTAGGCAAACAAGATGCCCGTTGCAATGCCAAATAGGACAATACTCCACCACCGAAAAAAGACCAACACATCGGCAGAAAGCCCTAAAGCAAAAGCGTGAAACACATCTCGAAGCAACGTGTGAAGAGGGAGGAAATCGTACCCCGATACGTTTGCCTGCCTGGGTATCGCCGGCAGCACCCACGCAAAAAGAACGACCGCTACCAGACCGACCGATATCACCAAAAACCAGGAAAAACGACGTCGATTTCCAAGCCACGACATGATCAGGATTCCACCTTCGGCTGCAAGGAGCAAAAAGCTCAAATAGTGCGTGGACAGCATGGCAGCAATAGCGAAAACATATGCCAGTCCATAGCGTACCCTGACCCACCGGCTATGATCTCCCATTTCGAGGACACGAACAAGGGTATAGAACGTGAGGAGAGCAAACAGTGTGACCAACGTATAGGGCCGTACCTCTTGTTGATACCACAAGTAAAGCGGAGAAAACGCCCCCAATAAAGATGCCAGCAGGCCACACAACGGATCGAATAGCCTGGTTCCACACAGATAGAGCAAAGGGACGATCAGCACACCAGCCACAACGGAGATAAAGCGCAACGAAAACTCGGTGTCTCCCGCCGCCAATATGACAAGCCGCAACAACACAAAATAGAGCGGAGGATGATTATCGATCGTAGAAAACTCGCCATCACCCGACCTGATGTTAATTCGATTTGTGAAGATAAATGAAAAGGGCTTGGTAGCCCGATAGTGGCTTAGACTTTCGTCCCACCACAGACTCTGATCACCCAGCCCATAGACCCCTCGCGCAAAAGAAAACAAGCACAACGCGAGGACGATCCATATGAATCTATTATCACTTTTCACGTCACATCAAATCTGCCAACACCCACCTTGGATTCACAAAACCACAACCATGCGATCTCTATGACTCTCGCCGCCGCCCAAGTCCGCCAAAGAGCATTTGGCCAAAAAATTCGCCGGCCTTGGGAATGTCGGCCGAGTCGGCCTTTTTGTCCCAGATCTGTGTGGCTTGATCCTCAAGCCACTTTTTGCGCACGTCCATTTGTGTCTGATAATAGTTTTCAATGACGTCCGCATCACCTCGTTTGATCAGGGTCCGAAAATTAAACAGTTCTTCTTGCACAGCATCGATCCAACGCACTACATTGTCACTATTCAATAGGGCTCGATCTCGGTATTCTGCTGGATCAGATGCCGAAAAGCACGTCACGCGGTCAAAGGTGGCGCCACAAAGACGTCGCATGTCGTGCCACCCATTCGAAGAAGAAAGCGATCCCAACAGCACCACAGCCAGTATATCCGCGATGTGTTCTGTTCCTCCGATCAAGCCATCGTGCTCGTATGGATCGATGTAATGCGGAATCGCACCCAACATAGCTGCCAGATCGGTCACCAGCTTGACCGCATCCGAACTCGCGCGCGGGGAAGGAACGATACAATACAGCTTTTTCTCAAACAAATCTGCCCTGGCTGACTCTATCCCGGCGTCATCGCCAAACAAGATCGGATCACCGCCAACAAAACTGACATCCTCGGGTAAAAACTGATCGGCCCACTTGAGCACAGGCACTTTGAGACTGGCCGTATCGGTGATCACACAACCGGATTTGAGATCGTTCGCCACCAATTCCAACGTTTCCTTGACACCAGACGCCGGAATAGCCAGAACGATCATGTCTGCCTCAGAGCAAGCCGAAAACAGGTTGCGTTCGACTTTGTGCACTGCCCCCATCCGTTTGGCAGCGCCAGCAACCCCTTGCTCCTTGTCGTGCCCAACAATTTGGATCTCGTCGCCGCGGGCGTTTCGAATCGCCAACCCAATTGAGGTACCAATCAATCCCATTCCAATAATTGTAATACAAGGTTTTGATGCCATATCT
>JAFGJF010000389.1 GCA_016929205.1 Anaerolineae bacterium | reverse complement strand
TTTGTGCCTTCCACTTGGCCTGCTCGGCGCGGTTCTTTTCGGTGGTCACGTTTTCAGCTTCGATCTGCTTTTGCTCGATGGCCTGGACATAGTCATCCCGGAAATCGATCTTGCGCAGGCCGAATGCCTCCAAAATCAAGCCCTTTTCGGCAAAAAGTGGGCGAAGTTCATCCTCAAATGCTTGCTGCACCTGCAAAATGTTGCCCGTATACAGGTCGAGTGCTTCATACTCTTTGGGCACATTGCGCGCCAGGATGCGGGTATGGAATACGACCACTTTGGCGACGACGGCTTCCTCGTTGCCGATTTCGTTGGCGATCTGGGTGATCTTGGCCGGATCGATGCGAAAGCGCACCGAGTATTTGACCGTGATCTGCTGCCCGTCGGCCGTGGTCGTGTCGGAGGGATAGTCTTGATAGGTACCGGTCTTTCGATCCGCTGGCCCGGGTTGATCCTCGGTCACGTACAGCATCTCTTGGGTGCGATAGACGATCACCCGGTCGAGAAAAGGCATCTTCCAGTTTGGCCCGGGCTGCATGATCTGACCCGTGATCCGGCCCAGGCGAGTGACCATCCCCACCGTGCCGAACTCGATCTGGACATAGCTGCTCATCAGAGCGATAAAGGCAAAGAGCAGCACAACGCCGACAACGACGATAATCCCGACTGCACCTGAACGTCTCATTGAATTCATCTCCTTGTGTGTTTCTGATTTTGATCCCACATATTCGTTGTCCGTTATGTCAGTGCGTCTCCCCCTCAACAGACAGCTTGCTTGTTGTTAACCCTATTATAGCGCATCTGGGGCCGGGTGACAAGGGACTTTTGTCTCAATAATTCAACTCGTGTCCGATCACCATCAAGGCCAGGGTCAGGGTTTGCCCTGCCTGCCCCAGCCGATCTTGAGAGATGGTTTCGAGGCTGTCTGTTGGCAGGTGCGAGCCTGAGTCCCAACCCTGCCAGGATAGGAAAATCTCGGCTGCCTCTTGGCCGCCCTCCCACTGGCTTTTGTCCTCAAAAACGATGCTGATGTCCACTGCATCCTGGGCGCGCTGTGTGCGCACGTTCATCTTTTTTGCCGCGTCCTCAAAGAGTTTGGCCAGGCGCATACTGCCCTGTGTGGACATCATCAGCCTGTCACCGTCGCCCGCGCCCAACCCACGCAGGTGAACGATGGCCTGAACGTCCAGCGTGGCGAACCCTTTTCTCCCTTGCAGGAATTTGCTCACGTCCGATGCGATGACGGGCATCCCACCTTCCTGCCCCTCACCGCTGTAGGCGATAAAGACAAAGGTGCGGTAGGGTTGGTAGCCCGAACTTTGCATCGTGCGCGCTGCTTCTAGCATCACTGCAACGCCGCTGGCGTTGTCATTGGCTCCCGGATACAAGGCGCCGTCAGGCGAGAGCGGCGGGCTGTCGTACTGGGCCAGGACGACGATCACCTGGTTGTCGATGCCGCCAAACTGACTGCTCGAACGACCCGGCATGTGGCCGAGGACATGGTAGGCTGGGACTTTTTCAATTGTCGTGCCCTGCACCTCGATCGAAACCGTCGTCTCTGTAGGGATATCGATACGCTGATCGGGCCGCAATGCTTCAATCGCCTGCTCGATATCGCGTACGGTGTACCCTGCATTCTCCAGGATCCGGTTGGCGATGGCCTGGTTGATCATCAATGCCGGTGCATCCAGCTCTTCAACACGTCCCGTGGCCCAGTGCTCAAAGGTGGGATCGCGCGAGGAAAGCGTGTAAGGGCGGCGCAGGGTTGACTCGTCTTGAGCGACGACGAGCAGTCCTTGGTGCTGGAGGGTGCGCAGGTAAAAGGCGTTCTCGGCCGAAAAAACCATGACAACGTGCTCTGATACATCCAGTCCTTCCAGTTCTTTGTAAGAGCCGCCAAACCACGTGTGCGTCGGCGTGGCCTGCGACAGAGCGATCACACGTACCGGCGCCCGGGCCAGGCCCAGGTTTCGGTAATAGCCTGGATGCTCGGCATAGTCTTGGCGGTAGACCCACCGGTCGCCAACATTTGCCGTGGGCGGCGAAGCGCTCTGCTCGCCCAAGTCGTCGATCTGAAGCCGGGGCACGGCATCAAGTGTTTCAAACGAGCGCGTGCGCGTCTGAAAATAGGACGAGATGGTTTCTCCGGCGGGTTGGAGGCCCAGTTTTCTAAACTGCTGTTCGACGTACTCGGCGGCGGCCCGGTACCCCGGTGTGCCCAGGGCGCGTCCCTGCAAAGCCGGATCGGTGAGTGCCTGGACGTGTGCCATCGCCTGTTGCGCATCAAATGTGGCTGCTTGCTGCCGGAAAAAGGCCATCGAGCCCGTGTTTCCTCCGGCCCAACCCACGATCAGCACTCCGGCGATGGCAGCGGCGACGGTGTAGCGGTTGATCAGTTTGGTGATGCCGACGCCAACCGTTTCGATCATCCGGCGGACGCCTTCGCCCAAGAGGTTAAATCCCCAAATGGCCAGGAAAAAGGCCGATGTGGGATAGATCGCCATCCACGGATACGCTCGGGCGTAGAGACGAATGTTGCTCAACAAAGCCCCCCATTCCGGCACGTCCGAATAGTGAAAGGGGGAGCCGCTGGTGTCCAGTTCGGCAAAGGCGCCTCCGCCGATAAAGATACCGACAAACCCCAGCTCACCCAACAGCATCAGCGCTGCGCCCATCTCTAGCGCCGCGATCGAGATCAGCGAGGGCAGCAAATTAGGTAGAACGTGGGTAAGAATGATACGCGGTGTGCGCAGTCCGGAAGCCACGGCACTTTCAATAAAGGGCTTGGGCTGGATTGTCATGACCTCGCCACGCACAAATTGCATGACCTCGCTCCATCCCACAAAACACAGGGCGAGGATAAACGGTCGCAGCCCCTGCTGGATGCCCAGTGCCAGGATCAACGTCATCGCCAGGAGCAGCGTCGGAAAGGCGGAAATGATCTCAGCCAACCGGAGCAAAGCACGATCGATCAGCCCGCCGCTGTGCCATCCTGCCAGCGCACCGAGCAGGATGCCAATCAGCATCCGGGCTGAAACGACCAACGCGGTCAGGAGCAGCGTTTGCTGTGCACCGGATAGAATCAGGCTCATCACGTCGCGCCCCAGCATATCGGTGCCAAAGGGGTACGCTTTGCTGGGGGCAAAGGGTGGCACAGTGAGTTTGCCATCGTTATACTCAAGCCCACGCGTGGTGTAAGGGCTGTGTGGAGCCAGGTGCGGCCCAACAAAGACGACGAGGAACAGTGCCATAACAAGAATGCTGCCGATCACAAACGGTAGATTGCTCACCGTGCCCCTGACCCAGGCGCGGCGTCTTTCGGCATGGTGCATCTGGGGATCGATACCGGGGTCGATACCTTGCCGCTGCAGAATGCCGCGAAAAGGGCTTGGGGACGAAACGGCCTGGTCTCGTCGCAGGCGTTTCCACAGCAAACGTATCGCGTCGTTGACGCTGTTGCCCAGCGAACGCAGTGTCTCCAAGATGTTTTCTCGTTCGCGCCGCCGGGCCTGGCCGGTCTGTTGGCGGAGACGGGGATCGATCAGCCGGTAGGCGCTTTCCAGCACCAGGTTGACGAGGATAAACAGCGCTCCCAGGCACAGCACCAGGGCAACGGTCAGATTGTCGTCGCGCTGCGAAATGGCCTTGAGCAGCATAAAACCCGTTCCCGGCCAGCTAAAGAAAAACTCGACCAGGGGCAGGCTGCTCAACGAAAACCTGAGCGAAACACCGACTGTGGTCAATATTGGAATGGCGACATTTCGCATCACGTGCCGGCTCATCACAATGCGCGACGCCAGCCCTTTGCTTTGTGCCGTGCGAACGAAATCTTGATCGAGCACGTCGCTCACGGAAACGAACGTCACGCGCGCGATCTGGGCGATGGGACGAGCGGCAAGGACCAGGGCCGGCAAGATGATCCGCTCGTCCCAGCCAAAGCCGCCCACCGGCAGCAGCGGCTTGCCAAATGTTTTTGTCCACTGGATCGCGCCCAGTTGCAAAAGCAGGGCAGCAAAAAAGCTCGGCACCGAGACGCCCGTGATCGAGACGAGCAGGGTAATCAACGACCAGGCCGTGTGATGGCGTTTTGCTGCCCAAATGCCCAACCCAACGCCAATCAGCGTTGCAAAGGTCAAAGAAACGACCATCAGACCCAGGCTCTTGGTCGTTGTGTCTTTGACGACGTCGATCACAGGGACGATGGCCAAGGTCCGGCTACCCGCACCGGACATACCCAGATCGAAGCGGGACAGCCTGTTCAGGTAAGCGAGGGTCTGCCGGCCGGCGTGGCTCGTGGCTTGCTGGAAGGGCATGCCTCCGGCCATGTCGAGCCCAAAGTAGCTGAGAAACATGATCGATAACAGAACAAGCGCGCCCGAGAGCAGTCGTTGTAACAAGAATGTGATGATTGCAGGGATCGTAGATGTGGGATGGTCTCTACTCGTCGCCGCTGAAGGCAAAGATGGTCTTGTTGTAGGCATAAATGCTCGGCTCCTTATCACCCGTTTGTCCGATTTTACTACGCCGCCAGTTTTGTGTCAAAGTCGGGTAGGGCAAAAGTGGGCAAACTGTGATGCATTGTTTGATATTGGAGAAACCAGTGTATGGCAAACTTGGTTCATTCCAGATCCATGGTATAATGGGCCAATTGTTGGCAGTTGGAAAAGGTCGAGTTGAGTCTATGAAAAAACGTCAAAAGCGGATCGCGTTCGTGGTGCTGTTTCTATTCCTGTCGGGCTTGCTTACCAGCGGCTGTAACGTGGAGACCGATCGCAGCGAAAAACCATCGCCCGATTGGAGCCGGGGCTTGCTGCTGGGGAGAGCCGATCTCAAACAGCCGGTGGCTTTGGCCGTGGATACAGATCGGCACGTGCATCTGGTGTGGTGTAACGAGAGCCAATTGCACTATGCCCATCTTGACGATCAGGCGCGCATGGTGAGCAATCAAGTGCTGGATGTGAATACGCCTTTGCCGCGCAAGCCGCAGCTCGAGGTCGATGCCGCAAACAGGGTGCATTTGGCCTGGCTCTCCCGGGATCAAGGGATACAGCAATTGTTCCACAGCGTCATCGATCGCGATGGACATCCGGCCGATCTGCGTCGGCTGTCGCTGGAAGATGAGAATGTGACTGGATTTCGAATGTATCCTTTGGCCGGAGAGGTGGCATTCGTTTGGTCCAGTGATATTCAAGGCGATGAGCAAGGGCTTGTGCACGCCACGTTGGATGCATCCGCAACGCGCCAGGTGCTTGCGCTGCAAGGGATCGATCCTTTTGTCCTTGTGGGTGAGCATGGGGACGTGCACCTGGTTTGGCTGCAGGCCAATGCGACGACCGCGCGCCAGGTGTACTATGCCACTTTGAGCCCGGGGGCCGTGCTTGTGCCAGAAGGTGGGCGAAAGCTGTCTTCCTTTGAATTTGCCGAGGGAGCGGTCTACTTTGGCCCGAGTATTGGTCTTGAGACAGACGATATCTATGTTTTCTGGGGCGTGCAAAACCTGGGTGGCGGGCTTTCCCCGACTGCAGCCGATTCTTATTATGTCACCTTCAAAAGTGGAGATTCGACGGTTCGTTCCGGCGTGGTTGGCCTTCCGCCTTTGTCGCAACCGGATTATAGCCCCTATGCCGGCCCATATGGCTATACTCAACTCGATCTGCTTTCTCCGGACGAGATTTTGTACAGCAGTGACTTTGTGAACGCGCCGTCGGCTGCTGGAGGCCAACAGAGTGAACTGCCGGTGGCGTTCAGCTTGATGACGCACTCACAGTCCGACAGCCAGATTCAGGTGGCGATGGGGGTGTTTGCACAAGGGAATCAAGTTGGGTACCAATTGGCGAGCAAGACGCCGGGCGCATCATTGATCCCTTTGCTGGCCTCCGATATCGATCGCAACCTGCACCTGGCCTGGATCGACACTGCCGGATTTCGCGCCTACGACGTATACTATGCCACTAACGCGCCCGAAGCAAAACAGTGGTTGAATCGTACGAGCACGAGTGATGTGGTGCTGGTCACCGCCGATGTTATATGGGGCGTGTTTTCCGGACTGGGTTTGCTGCCGATTGCCGGCATCTGGGTGTTTTCCGGCTTGGTCTGGATCGTGGGGTTCTTTACGTTCAGCGGGTACGAAGATTTGGAATATACGGGGGGAAAAGTCGGGTTTGCGGTTTCGATAGTTATCTATGTTCTCGCCAAATCGATTTTCTTGCCGGGGCTATCGGCCGGCACGCCGTTTTTGCAGCTCTTTCCCAAAGAACTGGCGGTGGTGTTTAGCATCGCTGTGCCGGTTCTCCTTTTGTTGTTGGGCATCGGGGCCGTATATCTCTATAGCCGCAGAGCGGCAAGGCCGACGATCTTTAGAGCGTATTTCATTTTAGCCCTGGTCGATACCGTGCTGACCCTGGTTTTGTACGCGCCGGGGTTATTCAATTCCTAGATGTCGACCTTGCGCCCTTGTTTATGGCAGTTTACAATCTTTGATCGCAAAATTCTACATACCCACAAGCTCGGCAGCGCAGTGGATCGTTGTGGTCTCGATCGGCATCTCGAGTGCGCCAATCTTCACGCAGCCATTCAATGGTATCGAGCAGTTCGTCTTCCAACTCGTTCGTGAACTTGATCGAAAAGGTGCGCGTCGGCGATCCCAAGCTGCTCTGATAGCTGATCAATCCGTAGGGAGGACGTTGGCCGTATGCTTCCTCGACCAGCAAACAATAAGCTGCCAGTTGAAGGACGTGGCTGCGGTATGGTTCGGTAGGGGGCGCGCCTGACTTGAGTTCTACTGGAATCACATAGTTCCACTTTTTTACGAGATAGTCTGGCTTGCCTGTCAAATTGATCGAGGGCGCATACAGTGCTTGGGGGCAATCCTGCCAGGTGCGCGTATCGGAATAGATGACGCGGCCAGGGGGAAGTCCGGTCCGTCGCCGGAGTTGTCCCGCGTACCATAACAAGAACAGGCTCACGACAAAAAGCACGATGCCGATGATCAAGAGCCTGTTCATACCAACAACCTCGTAACACCCCAGGCAATGATCAGCAGGGCAAACAGACCGAGCAATACAAAGGCCAGTTTTCTAAGCCCTCGTGCCAGGACGACCTGCCAGCCGTGCTGCTCGTGAGCGGCAGTTCCTCTATCCAGCGCCACAACGTTGAGTGGCTCTAGTTTTTCGACTGTTCTGAACCACCATGCGCGAGCACAAAAGGCGTATTGCCCAATTTCGCTGGCTGTGACGCGTTTACCCTTGGGCGGCATTGGTTACGCGTTCTTCAAATTGGGACAGCGCCTGCCGGAGTTTTTCCTGCTGCATTGAGACGGTCAGATCCCCGCGCGTGCGCTCCAGTACGGCACGCAATGCGTCGGTGGTACGCCTCAACCCGCTGGTGACGGCGTCGGGAAAATCGATCGTGATCATGGCCGCATAGATTTCTTCCATATCGGTAAGCAGCGCTTCACCCCGCTCAAAGTCTCCTTTGCGAATCGTGTCCAGAATGGCGCGGCGCATTTCGCTGGCCGCTTCGGCCAGGCCTTTCAGATAGGCTGGATGATCCACCTCAACGCCCAGCGTATCCAATGTCGGGACAGGATCGCTGTGCAGGAGGGCGTACGTTGCCTGGGCTTCGACAAATTCTTTGAGCGCGTCCTGTGTATAGCCGGCATAGTAGACGCTTGGGTATTGTCGTGTATCGTCGACCATTTCAAATGCGGCCTGGCGCGCCGTCTCGAGCAGGTCTCGTGCTTGAGCGAATTCTCTTCTATGCATTGCCCGGATGCTGTTGGCGCAATAGCGGATCAGCGTTCGAGAACGGCGAATGGCTTGATCTCGTACTTCGCTTCGTGTGTCCAGTTCGCTGCGGATGGCATCAACAATGGTCGCTAGATTTTCCATACGACACTCCTTGGTTATTGTGGTAGACCAGACCGTCACAGTGGATGGTGCTATCGGATCGACGGTTGTCGTAGCCTTTTGGGGCTCAATGATGTAAAAACGCCTGGCAGCCGCCAGGCGTCACGATGCATATTGGCAGCGACACTGTCTCCGGCGTCAGGTTTCCTGGACATGAGTTGCTGCAACGGGTTTGCGAGACTTGATTGTGGCTTCGAGGAGAGCCTGGGGGCCATCGTAGGTGCCGGAAGAGGCAACGACCATCCCCATTTCAGCGGCCATCGGCGCCGAAAGTTTGCCGGATTCAAGATCTTTGATCGGATAGAAATAGTTGAATGCTCTGTCAAGCCTGGTGGTGAGTTTGTCTCTGATCTCACTGGATTTGGCTTCTTCGGTAATCAATACAAAGTCGGCTTTGTTGATGTGTCCAACAAAATCATTTTCAGTTCCAAACTCATTGATCACGTTGCTGACGATCAAACCCACTGCGCGTAATACGTCATCTCCAGCCACAAAACCATACGCTTCATTAAAAGGTTCGAGGTCAGAGATAGAGATATAGAGAACTGCCCAATCATCAAATTCAAGAATCAGCCTGAGGCGATCTTCTGTCACCTCTTTGCCGGGCAGTCCGGTGACCGCGCTGACCAGGCTGGCATAACTGGCACGGCGGAGCGCATTACGCACGCGGAGTCGCAGCTCTTGCATATCAAATGGTTTGGTAATATAGTCTACAGCGCCCAGTTTGAGCCCCGAAATCTTGTCTGCCCGGGCCTTTTTCTCTGTCAAAAAGATGATCGGAATGGTACTGGTACGGTGATTGCGGCGCAGCTCGCTGACCACCTGGTAGCCATCCATATCCGGCAAGCGGATATCCTGAACGATCAAATCGGGCAAGTTCTTTTGGCAGAGCTCCAGTGCGTCTTTGCCCCAAGCGGTGATCAATATTTCGTATCCTTGAGCTTCAAAGTAGGCACGAAGCATTTCTGCTGTGTCTGGATCGTCTTCGACGACTAGGATTGTTTTCTGTTTATCCATCAATCACTCCCCCCCGAACTTGGGATACGTGAGGCCACAACTTGTGATAAGAATGCCTGGAACGTGTGATATGACCAACCGATCGGGGCAGATGCGGCAGAGTCTGACAAGTCCGACCAACCGATAGCATGCTCACCGCCGCCAATGCCGTTGGACGTTCATCATGCTGCAATACGATATGGCTCAGTTCAGTGGGTCCTTAAAGATGTCAAACCGACAATCTTCATGTCCCATCGCGTGACAGCATGTTTGCACCACTTTGTAGTCTTTGCCACCACTTGCCCAGTGTACACCACCCTGCAGCAGTCCGACAGCTCCATGGCAAATTGTCCGGTCTGCATGCCGGCCCCAGCACACAGGGCACCTTTCAATGATGTATACAAAACGATCGTCTTTTTCTTCGACCCGGCTCGTCTGATCGCTAAAACGGCTAAAAATCTGAGCCATGGCCGGCAGCCCGATCTTGAGTTTTGCCGCGTTGGGCAGAACTTTCATCGCCAGCCCGCCGACACCCACTGCTGCGCCAAATGCCTCGAGGCCGGCTTTGACGGCTGCTTTGCCTCCACGCAGGGCAAAGACGCGTCCACCGCGTGGACCATAGGTGTCATCGAGCGCTTGATTGAGCATCGAAAAGTCGGCAAAATCGAATTCTTTTTTCAGATTATCGGGCGGATAGTTGTCGATCATGCCGTCAAGCCCTGCTTTGTGCAAGACCGAGTTCAGACCGTTTTTGCCCATAATATCTTCCAAGACTTCCAAATAGATTCTTGCAATTTTGTTCGGATAATAAAATCCACTTGGTTCTATTGACACGTTTGTTCCCTCCTCGGTGCAGAGTGTCAAGTTGCATCAGATCTAGTTTGCACACTTGACAGGGTGCCTCTTCTGGCGGTTTACTGCGGTAGCCGGGTTGCCGCGTCGCACCTTTACTGCTGCATGACGATCAAACCCAGCCGCACCCGCCGCCGTTGTTTGACCCGATCTAGACGATTTTCTCCAACTGCTCCACAGTTCGGCGCATATCCAAAAAGATCAAGCCCAACTTGGCCTGTTTGCGGGCCATAACGGTGAGGACGGCTTCTTCACCTACGTACATCAGGATAACATAACCATTCTCGCCTTTGATGTATACCTGGTCCAGATAGCCCCGCCCCAGTTCGCCTGCAATGCGCTCACCCAGGCTGAGCATAGCAGCCGACATTGCAGAGACACGATCTTCTTCCATACCGGCAGGCAACGACGAGGCCATCATCAGGCCATCTAGGCTGACCACTGCCGAAGCTTCGATGTCTGGTGTGCTGACCTGCATATCCCGCAGATGGTCAATCATTAATTCCGTACGCGATTTTGCCATGGTTAGAGCTCCTTTGATATGAAACAGGCTGCCAAAACTTAAAGATAGCTTACTACAGGTAAGTGCAGTTGTCAAGTTGATCGAGATACTGTGATTATACCATAAATTGTCCGAGATGTTAAGCAACGGGTATTCGTGTTTACAATGGTATTATTAGCGCGATGCTATTTCATCGCCCTTGGCCGCACGAACGCAAATAGGGCCAAGAGGGCGATGCTGGGCAAGGCCCCCAGGCACAGTTTGCCACGTTCCGGTACCGGTGTTGCTTGTGACATTGCCGTCGGCGTGTTCTCTGGTGCCGACGTTGCCGTGGGTTGTAGCGCTTTCTTGATCGGTGTCGCTGCGGCAAGTTGGGTCGCCGTAGGTTCGACCGTCGCCGTGGGGTCGGTTGTCTGCGTCGCCTCAACTGTGAACGTGGGGCTGGGCACCGGCGTGGCACGCGTCATCCCCTGGCGCGGCGGTGCGCCAATGTGTTCGCGCCATAGATCTTCCATGCCATCCATATCGACGCCAAACACCTCGAGCATGGCGTCGTCATAGTGCGCGCCCTCGGCAAAAACAGCCAACAGTTCGCCCAGTTTCTCCGTGCCATAGGCTTCGATGATATAGGTGATCAGACTGTTGCTCTCCGCATAGGAGAGGATGGCCCGTTCCCGTTGATCGGGAAACGAGCTGTTGAGCACACGCAGCGAGATCAAGTTATCATCTTGAATGGCTTGATCGAGTGTCGATATCTCTTCGCTGCTCATCCCGCCTTCACTGCGCATAGCCAGCCCTTCGTGCAGCCAGCGTGGAATATCGCCAAAGGGTGGCTTGGTGATCATGTACAACGTCGCATGGGTCAGCTCGTGCGGGATCACCTTGTCCATCCAGTCCATTGGTCCCAGGCCAATAGCGATGACGCCGGTATCGCCAAACGTGACCGCGCCGGTCCATTCCGAACTGGCTTCTTGCAGCACAGCCATCAGTTCTTGATGCGAATTATAGATCACGATTGGCGCCGCTCTAGGCGTCTCAACGCCAAATTCGTCTCGCAGCGCCCCCGCAGCGCTGACGGCTAGATCAAAGAAATACTGGCCAAATGTTTGATCTTGATCGTGCCAATACAGGCGGATCAAATTGTCTTGCAGCGTTTGCCACTCGTAATGGGTATCCGTGTACACAAATGAGGATTCCTCTGTTTTGAGCCGGTTGCCGTCCTTATCCGTAATCAGCCACCAATAGGTGAACTCGATCATTGGGGGCTGATAGTTGGATTCGTCGGCCATATCTTCGATGTGTTCTGCCGAAACCGTGGTTCCTGGTTCAAAGTCCAGTTCGACTTTATTCGCCGAACTTTGTCCGGATACGCGGTAAAACAGCTTGATCGAGTCGATCTCGCTGCCGCTGGTAGCCGCGACAGAAAAGGTAATCGATTCTCCAAAAATGTGCTCGTGTTTGCTTTCGGTTACCTGGACTGCACTTTGCGCATGCGTGGGCCAGGGGATGATGAGTGCAAGGGCGATCGCCAGCGCGAGCGCACAATAGTGCTGTAGCTGTCTTTTCGATGCATGTTTCATATCTTGTTCCTTTCCCTATCGACAAGCGAATGCCGGGACATTTTGTCACTGATCCAGACATCAGCTCTTGTCTGTTTCTTACTCGTACTTTGAGTTTGGATAAACCGGGTTTTAAGCTCAATCTGTACGTAAAAATGAAAACAGCACCTTTTTTGTCTGGATACTGCAAAACAGACAGAGTCCGGTTTATTGACCTTTATCTACCAAGCTGTACAAGCGCCGTCAGTTATACGTGCTCGAGCTGGCAGGTACCGCGATCACCCCAAGCAGCCTTGGTCCGCCGTGACTGGCCAGTGCCGGGCCAGTTTCGGCGACCAGGACTTGTTTTGGTTCAATCTCTAGTTTTGCTGCCAGAGCGTTGGCCATCTCTTGGGCGAGCTGTTCGCAGCGGGTATGAAGGACGGCCAGGCTTTCTACAGGCTTGAGGTTGGCGACCTCGTTCCTGATCTGCGACATACCGCGCTCATAGGTGCGCACCAGTTTTTGTAGGGCGAGCTGACCATCCACCATCTCTAAAAGCGGTTTGATGTTCAAGAATTTGGTCACGCGGCTGAGCAATGGGATCACGTTATCGGCTCGGCCGCCATAGCGCAGGTGCTCGATTGTATCCAACAGGATAAAAATCCGCGCTCGTTCCTGGATGCTTTTGACCAAGGCAACGATTGCATCGCGGTCGATGCCTTTGATTGCCGCACGTGCGGCCGCCAGGACCTGAAACCCTTGCCCCAGAGAAAGAGAGAGACTGTCGATCACGCGGACCTTTTCGCCAAAGCGCCGGGCCGCCGTCGAGGCGCTGCTAAATGTCCCACTGTGCTTGCTGGTCAGCGTGATGCAAAGGACCTGGTGTCCGGCTTGTATCAGCCGTTCGAACGCGCGTTCGAACGCACCCGGAGAAGGTTGGGACGTGCCGGGGTGATGTGGCCCGTTTTCAGCCTTTTCCCAGAACTCGTCTTGCGAAAGCTCGCCATCCATATAGATGTCCGTGCCGAATCGGATAATCAGCGGCACGACCGTGATGCCGAGTTGTTCCGCCGTTTCTGGCGCGAGATCCGCGCCACTATCGGTGACGATCCGAATAGGTGACATCGTTCCCCTCTATTTCGCAGTTACTCAACTTGATTCCTTGCTCTATAGAATGCCACATCTTGGCAAATTTGTCAATTGCACTCAGGCGCGTATAATAAAACCTGTTCGCGAGTTCGCCCGATAGAAAGGCATGTCTATGCGCTCCAAACGGTTTCAAAACCTTGAGACGCGTCCGATTAACCGTGAGACCTTTATCCACGCCTGGCCAGAAGTGGGATTGTCTGCCATTGCCAGCCCGTTCGATCCCCAGCCCAGCATCAAGATCGAAAACGGCATCGTCGTCGAGATGGACGGCGTACCACGCGAGGAATTCGATCTGATCGACCACTTTATCGCCCGGCACGCTATTAATATGGACGTAGCAGAACAGGCGATGCGCACTCCTTCGCTAGATGTGGCCCGGATGTTGGTCGATATTCACGTTCCTCGCGCCGAAATCCTCGAATTGGTTGGCGGCTGCACAGCGGCCAAGCTGGTCGACATTGTCCAGCACATGAACGTGCTGGAGATGATGATGGCCCTGACCAAGATGCGCGCCCGGCGGATGCCGGCCAACCAGGCGCACGTCACCAATCGCAAAGAGAACCCGGCTTTGCTCGCCGCCGACGCCGCCGAAGCGGCCCTGCGCGGCTTTGCCGAGGTCGAGACCACGGTTGGCGTGGCGCGTTACGCATCGCTTAATGCGCTTGCCATTCTCGTCGGTTCTCAGGTCGGGCGCGGCGGTGTGCTGACGCAATGCTCGGTTGAGGAGTCGACCAATCTTCGCCTGGGGTTCCGTGGGTTGACGACTTATTCGGAGACGCTGTCGGTCTATGGTTCGGAAAAGGCCTTTGTCGATGGGGACGATACCCCCTGGTCCAAGGCCTTTCTCGGCGCTGCTTATGCCAGCCGTGGGGTCAAGACGCGTTTTACGTCTGGCACCGGTTCGGAAGCGCTGATGGGGCATGCCGAAGGGCGGTCCATGCTTTACCTTGAGGCGCGCTGCCTGTTGATTACCAGGGGCGTGGGCAGCCAGGGTACTCAAAACGGCTCGATCAGTTGTATCGCTCTACCCGAATCGCTGCCCGGCGGCGTGCGTGCGGTGTTGGCCGAAAACCTGATCGCGATGATGTTGGGCCTGGAGGTCGCTTCCGGCAACGATGCGCTCTCGTCGCATTCAGAGATGCGCAAGACGGCCAAATTGATGCTGCAGTTTATCCCTGGCACCGATTTTGTCACTTCTGGTTATGGCTCGATTCCCCGCTATGACAATATGTTTGGGGGAGGCAACTTTGACGCCACCGAATACGACGATTGGTACGTGCTGCAGCGGGATATGCAAGTTGACGGGGGGATTACACCCGTGCGCGAAGATGACGTGATCGGCGTGCGCACCCGGGCGGCGCAGGCGATCCAGGCTGTCTTTGATGCCTTTGATTTTGGCGGGGTGAGCGATGAAGAAGTGCAGGCGGCGATCACGGCCTATAACAGCCAGGACATGCCCGATCGCGATCGGGTGACCGATATCAAGGATGCGATGATGCTCTTGAGCGGCCCGCTGACGGTCGTCCAGGTGATTGCGGCGCTGCATCAGGCCGGCTATGAGGATGTGGCTGCCAACATCCTTGAGATGCAGCGCCAGCGTGTGGCCGGCGATTATTTGCAGCCGGCGGCCATTTTCGATCGCGACTTTCAGGTGCGCAGTGCGCTGACCGACCCAAATGACTACCTTGGGCCGGGAACCGGCTATCGTGTCGAGGGCGAACGCTGGCAGCAGCTGCAGGATATCCCACAGGCCTGGGATCCGCGTGACTTTTTGGCGCAGCTTGGTTGTGCCCGGTGTGAGCCGTGGCTGGAAGAGCTTGGGCTTGCACACGTGGGCAATCAACTCGAGGTCGTGATCGCCGTGGGCCCTGCCTTTGGCGTGCAGATGACCGAGACCATCGGCGGCCTGAACCTGCGCGACGTGCTCGCGGCGATGCTGGAGGGCATTGCCGATGAAGCGGTTCCGGTCCGTGTGATCAAGGTCCATCACACGTCGGACTGCGCGTTTATCGGGCACGCCGGCGCAAAATTAAGCGGCTCTGGTGTGGCGATTGGCATTCAATCCAAGGGTACGACGGTCATCCACCAGCGCGATCTGCCGCCCCTGGAAAATCTCGAACTTTTTTCGATGGCTCCCAATATGACTCTGGATACCTACCGGCAGGTGGGACGCAACGCCGCGCGCTATGCCCTGCAAAAACCGACCATGCCGGCGCCGGTCAAGATCGACAACCTGGCGCGCCTGCGCCTCATTGTACAGACTACCTTGATGCATTTGCGGGAGACGAGACAGGTCGAGAAGGATAAGGCACCGAGCGAGTTGCGGGTCAAACGTCAAACGTGATGCGTGAGGCGTGAAACGTGAGGCAGCTCGATACCCTTCTGACCAACATCTCATTCCCGGACACCGGTGACGAGTGACGAGTGACGAGTGACGAATGACGGACAAATTGACAATATCTGTAAAGGAGAACCTCAAATGAGTTACCGCAGTCAAGATATCCTGAAACCACCCGAGTGGTCCGGACAACGCGCCTTTTATAAAGCGATGGGCTACAGCGATCGTGACCTGCAAGGTCCGATGATCGGCATCGCCAATTCGTGGAACCGGGTTGTGCCCGGGCACTATAATCTCAACCTGGTGTCCGAGTACGTCAAGCAGGGTATCTTTCAGGCCGGCGGCACGCCGGTCGAGTTTGGCGTGATCGCGGCTTGCGATGGCATCGCCCAGGGTCACGACGGTATGCACTATATCCTGCCGACCCGCGACGCCATTGCCAATGACGTGGAATTGATGGTCCAGGCCCATCGGCTCGACGGCGTGGTCCTGCTCTGCTCGTGTGACAAGATCGTGCCCGGCATGTTGATGGCTGCGGCGCGCCTGGATCTGCCGGCTGTCGTCGTCGTGGGCGGTCCGATGGAGGGTGGCTGTGAGTTTGATGGCCGTGCTGCCGACGGCACGTCGCTGACCGAGGCGCTGGGCATGCTCCAGGCCGGCGAGATCGACGAGGAGACGTTTATGCGCCTGGAAGACTGCGCGACGCCGACGTGTGGGTCTTGCGCCTTCCTGGGCACGGCCAACTCGATGTGCTGCGTGGCCGAGGCGATGGGCATGTCCCTGCCGGGCAGCGCGACCATTCCGGCGACGCACGCGGCGCGCCTCCGGGTCGCGCAGGCGTCGGGACGGCAGATCGTGGAACTGATTAACAAGGGGATTACTGCCCAGCAGATCATTAACCAAAAAGGCATCGAGAATGCGATTCGCGTCAGTGCCGCCATTGGTGGGTCGACCAATGTGGCCTTGCACATCCCGGCCATCGGCTATGAGGCTTGCTGTTCCGAGATCACGATGGATCTGTTTGAAGAGCTGTGCCGCAGCACGCCGCACATCGCCAGGATCTATCCGGCTGCCGCGCCCAATGTGCCCGATTTCAACCAGGCCGGCGGCATTCCGGCGGTGATGAAAGAACTGCTGCCCCTGTTGCACGGCGATGCGCTGACTGTGAGCGGCAAGACGGTTGCCCAAAACGTGGCCCGGGCACAGGTGCACAGCCGGGAGATCATCAGGACCCTGGACGATCCCTGGAGCGGCGGCGGCGGGCTGGCTGTGCTCAAGGGCAACCTGGCACCCAACACCGCGATCACCAAGCCGGCGGCGATCAAGCCCGAGATGCACACCTTTACCGGCCAGGCGCGCTGCTTTGATTCGGAAATGGACGCCACCCAGGCGATCATGGATGGCCAGATCGTCGAGGGAGACGTGGTCGTCATTCGCTACGAAGGTCCCAAGGGCGGGCCGGGTATGCGCGAGATGTATACGGCGATGAAACTGCTCTACGGGCGGGGATTGGCGCTCAAGACGGCGTTGGTGACCGACGGGCGCTTTTCCGGCACCAACAATGGCTGTTTTGTCGGCCACATTTCGCCCGAAGCTGCCGAAGGCGGCCCGCTTGCGGCCGTGCGGGACGGCGATACGATCACGATCGACATCCCGAATCGCAGCCTGCACCTGGATGTGTCGGACGACGAGATTCGGGCGCGGCTGGCAAAGTGGGTGCGCCCCGAGCCGAAATTCAAGAGCGGCTACCTGGCGCTCTATGCGCGCCTCGCCGAATCGGCGGACAAGGGCGCGATCATCCGGCACAAGGTCGAATAGGAGATCGGATATGCTTGCTCAAATGCCACCGCTGGGGTGGAACAGCTGGAATACCTTTGGCGCCAAGATCGACGAAAATGTGGTCAAAGAAACGGCAGATGCGTTCATCAGCGAAGGGCTAAAGGAGGCGGGATACGAATATGTCGTTATCGACGACCTTTGGGAAGCGGACGAACGCGTCGACGGGCAGCTAACCTGGGACAGAGACAAGTTCCCCAGCGGCATCCCGGCTCTCGCCGACTATGTTCACGGCAAAGGCCTCAAGTTTGGCATCTATTCTTGCGCGGGGACACATACCTGTGCCGGCAAACCAGCCAGTTTTGGCTACGAGGAGATCGATGCCCAGACTTTTGCCGGGTGGGGTGTCGATTTTCTCAAGTACGATTTTTGCCACGTCCCGCCGGGTGTCGACGGCCCGATGCTCTACCGGCGGATGGGCCAGGCGCTGCGTGCCGCCGGCCGGCCCATTTTGTTCAGCATCTGCGAGTGGGGGCAACACAAGCCGTGGGAG
>JAFGJF010000388.1 GCA_016929205.1 Anaerolineae bacterium | reverse complement strand
CTGGGTATTCGGCACCCTTAAGTGTCTACCAATGGGCGGTTTTGCGCAACTCGCGAACCGCCCTGATCATTTATCTAAACTCGAGTTCCTACTGATCCCTTCTTTAACCAGGCAATCCCCCCCACAGCTATTATATCACAATCGTGCACGCTCTGTCTATTTGCCCAAGTCACGCGTACGCCAGATTTGACAAGCAGGACACTTTGTGCTAAAAACTTGTTTTTCCAATCTCTCAAGGAGGATGCAACTGCCAATTTGTTTCCTCAGAAAGGAACGTGCCAATGGACGCAGACGCAACCTGTCAAGATCCACAAGAAATAAAGAGCCCGTCTGTGTCACAGGGTGTGATACAGGATGTGCCGCAGGGGGCATCAGAGGATGTAACGCAATCTGTGGCCAAGGCTGTGCCACACCTTGCCCGACTTGCGCGCCCCAACCTGATTGTCTTTATGTCCAACGTGTGCATCATGGTTCTTGAACTAGTGGCCGAGCGGATCATTGCCCCCCACGTTGGCGTGTCGCTCTACACCTGGACGAGCATCATTGGCATTGTCCTGGCCGGCATCAGCCTCGGCAATTACGTCGGCGGGCAGTTGGCCGACCGCCGGGCGTCGCGGCGATTGTTGGGCAGCATATTTCTGCTAGGCGGTTTAGCCTCGCTGGGTATTCTAGGGATCGACGAGTTGAACGTCCTGGCTACCGTCGAATGGCCGCTCATCGTCAAGATCTTGACCCTGGTCTCGGCAATGTTTTTCTTGCCCGCGGCTATCCTGGGCACCGTCTCTCCCATCGTGGCCAAGCTGGCCGTGCACGATCTGAACAGGGCCGGCCAGACCGTGGGACAGATCTATGCTGCGGGATCGATGGGCAGCATCATTGGCACCTTTGCCACTGGTTTTGTCCTCACTGCGTTCTTGGGCACACACATCATTGTCACCGGCGTAGCAGGGCTGCTGCTGTTGATCGGCCTATTCTTTTTCCTGGACAAGTGAATCATGACAACAAACGCTTTGACCAAGTGGCGCGCCGACCGGACCTGGATGCCGCTGCTGATCGTCTTTTTGTCCAGCGCCTGTGTCATGGTCCTCGAGCTGGTCCTTGGCCGGATCATCGCCCCCTATATCGGAATGTCCCTCTATACCTGGACGGCAATCATTGGCGTGGTCATGGTCGGCATCAGCCTGGGAAACACCCTGGGTGGCTGGCTGGCCGATCGCTGGGCTTCGGCTCGCCTGCTGGGCATAGTTCTTGTTCTTGGCGGACTGGCCTCGGCGGGGATTTTGTCTATCGATATGCTTGAACCGTTTACCCGGTTGGAGGGTATCACACCCGAAACCCTGCCTACCATCTTGAGGTTGGGCGCACTGGCCATCGTGCTGTGCATTTTGCCCTGCGCCCTTTTGGGCACGATTTCCCCTATCGTTGGCAAGTTGGCCATGCGCGATCTGGACCGCACAGGCCGCACCATGGGACAGATCTATGCAGCAGGAGCCATAGGCAGCATTGTCGGCACCTTTATCACCGGATTCCTGCTCATCTCGTTGTTCGGCACGCACGCCGTCGTTTGGGGCGTGGGCGTGCTGCTCTTGCTTTTGGGCTGCTTTTTGCTGCTTGCTGAACACCCCAAATGGATCTTTTTGTCAATCGCCTTCCTGATCACCGCCACAATCGTGGCCTTGAGCCAGGGCATGCTCAACGGCCCCTGCACACGCGAGACAAACTATTTTTGCATCAAGGTCCGTCAGGAGGAGCAGAACGGCAATCCGGTGCAGGTCTTGATCCTCGACCGGCTGATCCACGGCTATTCTTCACTTGACGATCCCACCAAGCTGATTTATGGCTACGAACAGTCCTATGCCGAGGTCACAGCCTACCAGGCGGAACGCAAAGAGATCCTCCGCGCGCTCTTTATCGGTGGTGGCGGATACACATTTCCACGCTATATGGAAGCTGTCTATCCCGACAGCGAATTGGACGTGATCGAGATCGATCCTGGCGTTACCAGGATCGCGCACGATATGTTGGGATTGAGCCATGAAACTGGCGTGACCACGTTCAACGAGGATGCGCGCATGTTCCTGGAGCGCGAGCCGACGGGCAGCTACGACCTCGTATTTGGCGATGCTTTTAACGACTATTCTGTGCCCTATCACCTGACGACCAAAGAGTTTAATGATCGCGTCAACGCCTGGTTGGATGAGGATGGCCTCTACGTCGTCAACATCATCGATGGGCCGTCGGGCAATTTCTTACGCGCCTACATCCACACCCTGCGCAAGAGCTTCCATTACGTCTATCCCGCCTTTTCGATCGAATCGTGGCGCAGCGCTTCACGGAGCACGATCGTGATTGTTGCTGGGGATACACCGCTCGACGAAAAAGCGCTGAAAACCGTCTCTCCCTCCCTGGCGGGTGAGCTGCTTTCGCCCCAAGAGATCGCCACCCTGCTGACCGAAAAGGACAAAACCACGCTCACCGACCGCTACGCACCGGTGGACCAGATGCTCCTGCCCGTGTTTCTAGACCAAGGACAGGGACAATAGAGAAATACACCAAGTGCTAATGCCCTCAGGCTGACCCTCCGCCCATACTTGATCAGCTTTGTTCCTGTGCCAGTACAGCCTGCCAACCCGGGCTGGCGATCAATCCGGCAAACTCGGGAGTCTGCGCCAGCTCTTCGAGTCCTGTCCAGCCCTTGGCGATCGCCTGGGTCACATAGTGCAGCGCCTTGGCCCCATCGCCGGCCCCGGCCCAGGCTCGGGCGGCTTCATAATAGATAAAAGAAGGCTGATCCTGCTCGCCAGATGCGATCATCCGCTCGTACAACTCGGCCGCGTGCCAGTACCGCCCGGCGTCGAGCTCGTGGTAGGCTTGCATGCTCAGGTGCTCTGCCTTATCAAACGCCATATAATAGAGCGTGTAATCTGCCTTGCGCGCCAATCCCAGCTTTTCCGCCGTGCGGAAGGAGGGCACGTTGCTTTCGGCGCAGGTCCAGACGATCGCCGTCAGCCCGTGCGCCAGCCCGTGCGCCAGCGCCGCGCCGGTTGTGGCCGTCGCCAGCCCGCGCCGTCGGTAGTCAGGCAGGGTGTGCAGCCCGACGTCGCCCACCCCGCAGACTATGGCATCCACCGTCGCCCAGGACACAACCCGCTTTTTTGCTTTGTCGATCGCGACAAACCCATAATCCTGAAAATCGGGTGAATCGGTATCGCGGCACTTTTCGACGAAATCGCGCACCTCACCGGGCAGATCGAGATCCAACAGCGATTCGTCTATTTGTCGCACGGTAAATTCCTCGGGCACGCCGAGTCGCCAATCAATCCGCACCTGCTGGCAGGTATAGCACCGCCGCCGGGTTGCGATCGGCTCACGTGGGGAGAGGATCGCCGCCATAGCTGCATCCCAACCATCCGACGCGCAGGTCAAAAGCAGTACTGGTACGTCTGCTTTTATCGCCTCTTTCTGCCAGATCGCCTCGTTCAACGCCCGGTTGAAGGCTGTGTTCGCCGGATCGCCGGCCAGGTAACACCACGAATCTTTGTGATTCAGAAATGCCGTGTGCGGTCGATCCAGATCGTCGACGAATATCCAGCCGGGGTGAATGCCGGCTAATACGGCTGTACAAAATGGTTGAAACCCTTCGAACGGCTGAAACAAACTGCTCACTCGATCATAGTCGTTTTTGTCCAATGTATCAATCATCTTGGCACACTCCTTCGATAAATTCCTCCCTCGCGCGCCATTAAATGGTGCTCGATTAGCCCGCGCCGCAACGTGGCTACGTCGTCGTGAAATTCGACCAGGATTACATTCACCTCGCGTTCTGCATAGTCACGACCCGGCTCGAATTCCTCAACCAGTTTTTCCATAATCACTTGGCGCTTTTTTAGCTGTGCCGGAATGCCAGTCAGTCGTCCTTGCTTAAAAAACGTCTTGAGCACCTTGGCCCGATACG
>JAFGJF010000387.1 GCA_016929205.1 Anaerolineae bacterium | reverse complement strand
TGCGGGTGGCCGCCTTCGGCTTCCCACTTTTTCTCCATCTCTTCCTTCCAACCCGGCATTGTCTCGTAATCGACCTGCGAGTGCAGCTTGATCGGCAGGGCGCGCCCCACCAACTGCATGCCCTGGCGCAAAGGTTTGAATTTGTCGGTAAAGATCGTGTCGCGCACGCCCAGGCTGTACAGCGAGTCCGATACCGAGCCGCCATATCCGGCCCGCCTGTAGCGTTCGATGCGTTCCAGATCGGTGATCTCGAGGGTGCGAATGTTGTCGTTATCCCATTTTGGGCCTGACATAGTGTATCTCCTCTTCCAAGTTTATCCAAAAAGTTTTTTGGTCAATTCGGCGATGCGGATGCCCAGGTCGCGTGCTTGCTCGATCTGCTTGTCGCCCGGTTTGCCCACAGCAAACGGTCCAAAGTGCGGTCCCTTGGTCGTGCCCTGCACGATCATCCCCGACACCAGCATGGCGGTAATGATCGACATGTTGGTCAGTTCGTGGCCGCAGCCGGCGCCGCCCGCCGTGGTAAACGCTGCGCCGACCTTGCCCTCCAGCTTGCCGTACACCTGCTCGGTGATGTCGAACAACTCTTTGACTTCCGCGGCCATCTGGCCAAAGTAGGTGGGCGAGCCGACAATGATCCCGTCTGCAGCCACCAGGTCAGCGTTGCGCACCTCGGCCACGGGTTTGAATACACACTCGATGCCCGCTACCGAGCGCACGCCCTCAACCACGCCCTCGGCCAGGGCCTGTGTATTGCCGGTGAGACTAAAGACCGTGACGAGAATTCGTGCCATGTCGCGTTCGCTCCTTTTCCGGTTTACGGTATTTGATCAGCCGTGCACCGATCACGCTTGTGTTTTTTCAATCGCCTTGCGTGCCTGGCGTGAGATGCGGTTCCACACGCCGGTGAGGCCCATGGCCTTTTTCATCATCAGCAGCGTTTCCTGGGCGATTTTGTCCGTTTTCTGCGTCCCTTCATAGATCACCCGTTCCACGTAGCCCGACTGGCCTTCGATCTGGGCGCGGCGCTCGCGGATGGGATCGAGAAAGTGGTTGATCGCGGTGGTCAGCTTTTCCTTAACCTCGACGTCGCCCACGCGGCCCTGGCGGTAGCGGGTTTTCAGATCCTCAACCTCGTTCTTGTCGGGGTTGAAAATGTCGTGGTAGATAAACACCGGGTTGCCTTCCACCGTGCCGGGGATATCGGCGCGGACACGGTTGGGGTCGGTGTACATCCCGAACACTTTTTTGCGCACCGTCCTGGCGTCGTCGGACAAAAAGATGGCGTTGCCCAGGCTCTTGCTCATCTTGTCCTGCCCGTCGGTGCCGACCAGAGTGGGGACCTCGCCGATCATGACGTCGGGAATGGGAAACACTTCGCCGTAGAGATAGTTGAAACGGCGGGCGATCTCGCGGGTGATTTCAACGTGGGCCTCGTTGTCCTTGCCCACCGGCACGAGGTGCGCGCGTGGCAGCAAAATGTCGGCCGCCTGCAGAACCGGGTAGCCGAGCAGGCCAAAAGGCATGGCTTCTTCGTCAATGTGCGCGGCGCGGGCCATGTCCTTGATGCTGGGCACGCGGCTGAGGCGGGGCACGGTGGTCAGCATTTCAAAAAACAGGTTCATCTCGTACACGGCGTGCACGGCCGATTGTAAATAGATCGTGCTCTTGACCGGGTCGATCCCCGCGGCCAAATAATCGAGCACCATGTCTTTGATGTTTTGTCTCAAGGCGTCAATGTGCTCTTTTTCCGGCTTGGTGGTCAGCATGTGCAGGTCGGCGACGATAAAATAACAGGTGTATTCGTCCTGCAAACGGACGCGGTTGGCCAGGCTGCCGACATAGTGGCCCAGGTGCAGCTTGCCGGTTGGGCGATCGCCGGTAAGAATGCGTTTTTGCTCCATCTCGCTCCTCCAATGAATGTGTTGATGATAGGGCCATTTTACACGAGTTTGGGCTAAACGCAAGTTGAGTTGGTCTCTTCCCGTTCCCGGTCATTGTTTTTTCGCGTTTTTATTTTTTTCTGGCCGGTACCCGTTTTGGTTGGGGTAGGGTGTATGGATGATGCGTCGGGAATCCGTTTCAATGTCTCCCAATCAAGCAAGAGAAGGGTCAAACCACCTCGCCCGCAGAAATACAAATGCCGTGTTTAACGCTCAATCCAATATGCTAATCAACCCCGACTTGGCATCTAAAACAAAACACTCCTCAAAATGCGAGGAGTGCCACATAAACCATATGTAATACACCCAAATCAGGCCGCCATTGGAATGGGCATGCTCTCCACAGAAGCGATGGGTATGGACTCGGCCAACGATGGCGTATAGGTCGACACCTTGAGGATCTGGTTCACCGGGGGTTGGGTGATGATTTCGATTACCACATCTTGCCAATCTGGCTCCAAGTCCTTCAATCCACTCAAGGGAAAACTTCGCGGTCCCAGGTGCGTCAGTTGCACCAACACCGAAAAATCCATCAAGGTCAGGCCAACTGCACGTTTCTCGGCGCGATTAAAGCGCAGCAGAATGTTATCGTTCAACTCGACAGCCGTCGCCGCCTTTTCTCCGGGCGAAAACGAGACGTACAACACATCCGCTTCTTTGTCGTATGAGAATGTGGGTTCCTGGCTCATGTCTTAACCCTTTATGCGCATATGCTTCAAAAAGGCCGTAGCTACAAAATTGTTGGCGACCACCTGGCCCTGTTCATCCACATCAAAACCAAACAAGACAATGGCGACGATGTGATTGAAATCCTCCGGCAAATCATCGAATGGATAGCTGTAGCGGTATTTGCGGGGATTCAAAGGCTCTTGCCTTCGCCGTCCTTGTTGGATCGCCCGTTTCAAGTGCTCTTCACAGTCCGCCATTTCGGGATGGTTCATAGCATCAACGATGTGTTCCCATCGCTCCTGGGTCAAATAGACGGCATTGCCGTATCGATCCTGGACTGTCCAGCGCTTGCCCGAATGACTCATTCCGCCTACCTGCCGATGTCCGCTTTGATAGAGGATATGTTTGCCATTATATCAGTGAAGCCGACAATCAGCAAACCAGGTTTGTCGCATTCTGCCATAGTTCTGAACCAAGTGCCAAAATCCCGTCGCGAATCGACGAGGCTTTTGCATCTCGATCATTTGCTCGCCAACCTACTGCACTCGTGACGAGACGCGTTGTTTTTCATAACAAGCTGGCTGCGAGCAACCGGCAAACAAAAGCTACCAGGAACGGTCGCCATTCCCGATGGCTTTTGGTATCAGGTTCCTTGGTGGACGCAGAGCGTCAACAATCGCGTGTCGACGGAGACCGATTGTGATGATTCGATCATTTGTCCGGCTTGACTTGCGTTCCGATCTCGAGCCGGTCGGCGATATTGGCCCGGGTGTCGATCACCGGTTTGATCAGCGACGTTTTGCAGGTCATCAGCGTCGTGACCCCGGGACCGTGCCCGGCAAGCCGGCAGTCGCTGTGGACGACGATGCCAATCGTCACCGCGCCCTGGCGATAGGCCCGGCCGTAGCGATTGTCGTGATCCATCAGGGCCACAAAATCACCAAAGCGGATCTGGTCCAGGTGGTATTCCGCGACCGATGCCGGGTCGCTGGTCACAATGTCGTAATCGCCCTTGGCGACGTGGGCCGCGCCGATGCCGGAGCCCATGCAGGCCGCCGGGACGAGTGTCGTGACCGGGACTTCCAGTTTGCCCTTTTTTGTCTCTTTGATCTCCATCTTGATCAAGAGGTCGGGGTCGAGGTTGTAGAGCAGGATCTCGGGGTAATCGACCAGCTGCAGTCCCTGGCCCTTGGCGTGAATGATGATCTTGTCGTCATAGGTGAGTTTTTCCTTGACCTCGCGCGGAAAATCGACGATCACGTGTTCCGATCCGCCATGGTGGCCCAGCACGGTGCCAATCGCGTCCTTGGCCTCGCCGGTAATGACCCTGGCTTTGTTGCCGGCGCACGAATAGAGCTGCAGCGAGACGTTTGGATGCTCAAAGGGCTTGGATGTGTTGGCGGTGCAACTGACGCCGGGCTCGACGTGGTCGCCGGCCCAGCCGAAGGCGAGATCGCCGGCCTGGATGTTGAGCGTGATCCCGCCGATAGAAGGCAGGATAAAGGGCGTGCCCTCGTGGTCGACGCCCCAGGTGTCCCTTGCCCGTGGCGGGCCGGGCTGGCACTGTAAAAGGAATTCGACGATTTGTTTTTCGTTTGTCTTGAGCATGGGTTCTCCTATTGTGAGCACTATTGTTTAGGGTTGCAGGATAGCACAAAGGAAACAAACTGTCAAAATGGCGGGCGCGCGGCGGCAATGTCCGCGGCGGCAATTCTGGCGCCGAGGCCGCTGTAGCGCTGCGCGACCTGATCGTTGGCAAGGGCAATTTCGAGCGCGCGGTGGTTGCCCACCAGGACGACCAACTGCCTGGCGCGGGTGACGGCCGTATAGAGCAGGTTGCGGGCCAGCATCACATAGTGGGTGGTCATGACCGGGACGACAACGGCGGGATATTCGCTGCCCTGGCTCTTGTGGACGCTGATCGCGAAAGCCAGGGCCAGTTCGTCGGCCGCGCTCCAATCGTAGGCCACGGTGCGGTTGTCCATACGAACGAGCAGCTGTTGGTTGACAATATCGATCTTGGTGATGCGGCCCACGTCTCCGTTATAGACGTCGAGATCATAGTTGTTTCGGAGCTGGATCACCTTGTCGCCGCTGCGAAAGGCCCTCTCGCCCAGGCGACGTTCTTGCTTGTTCGGCACAAGTGGGTTGAGTGCCGCTTGCAGCCGGGCGTTGAGATTGCTCACCCCCACCGCGCCACGATACATCGGGCTGAGCACCTGGACGTCGTCCAGCGGGTCGTAGCCAAATTTGCGCGGGATGCGGTTTTGCACAATGTCGACGATCATGTCGGCCGCCTTGTCGGGGTCATCGAGGACGAACAAAAAAAAGTCTGCTGCCGGTTTGTCGAAAAGCGGCATCTGTCCTTTGTTGATCCGGTGCGCGTTGGTGATGATCAGGCTGCCGGCAGATTGGCGAAAGATAAGATCCAGGCGCACCACCGGGACCTGCCCGCAGTCGATGATGTCACGCAGCACGTTGCCCTCGCCGACGCTGGGCAACTGGTCGATGTCGCCGACCAGGAGCAGGTGCGTGGCCGGATGGAGCGCTTTGAGCAGGTGGTGGGTCAGCGACAGATCGAGCATGCTGGCCTCGTCGACGATCAGGATGTCGATGTCCAAGGGATTGTCGTCGTCGTGCGCAAACCCTTTGCCGGGAACAAAGCCCAGCAGGCGATGGATCGTCTTGGCCGGGCGGCCGGCGGTCTCGGCCAGGCGCTTGGCGGCACGCCCGGTCGGCGAGGCCAGGGCATAGCGGCATTTGAATTGTTCCAGTACATCGATGATCGTGCGCACGGTCGTCGTTTTGCCCGTGCCCGGGCCGCCGGTGAGCACCGTTACCTTGTTCCCCAGCGCAGCGCGAACGGCCTGCTTTTGCCGCTCCGAAAGGTGAATGTCGCCCTGGCGAGTCAGCACGATCTCCCACATGATGCCTTGAGCAATGTTCAGGCGGCTTGGGGCGTGATCGAGTATCTGGCGCAGCATCCCCGCGACACCGACTTCGATGTCGTAAAGGGACGCCAAATAGACGGCTGTCTCTTTGCCGGCAGCTTGATCTTGCTCGCTGTCGGTTTGCACGTTGGATGTGGCGTTTGGCAGCGTTTCGCGATGGATTTGGCCCTCCTGTTCCAACTTGTCCAGACTCTCTTGCGCCAGTTCAGCCTCCACCTGGAGCATGTTTGCCGCTTCGGCGACCAATTTATCTTGTGGGGCGTAGACGTGCCCCTCGCCGGCCATCTCATTCAGCATATAGAGGACGCCAGCGGCGATGCGTTTGGGCGAGTCGATTGGCAGGCCCAACCGGCGAGCAATCTTGTCGGCGGTTTTGAAGCCGATACCGTGGATCTCGCGCGCCAGGCGGTATGGATCATCCTGGACCACCTGGACGGCCGCGCTGCCAAACACTTTGTAGATTTTGACTGCCCAAGAGGAGCGCACGCCATAGGACTGCAAATAGATCATCACTTCGCGAATCTGTTTTTGCTCTTCCCAGGCGGCCTGAATCTGGGCGACACGCTTGCGGCCGATGCCGGGTACGTCGAGCAGCCGCTGTGGTTCGTGTTCGATCACCTCCAGCGTGTCCTGGTCAAAGACGTTGACGATGCGCTCGGCCATCACCGGCCCGATGCCTTTGATCAATCCCGACCCGAGGTATTTTTCGATACCTTGTGAGGTGACCGGAAGCACGGTGCGATAGCCGGAGGCCTGAAACTGGCGGCCATACTGTCGATGCTTGATCCAGGATCCTTCCAGTTCCAGCGTTTCGCCGGTGTTGACATCGGCCAGGTTGCCGACGACCGTCTCCAGATCGAGCTTGTCTTTTACAGCCAGGCGAAGCACGCTATAGCCGGTTTCCGGGTTGGCATAGGTAATGCGTTCAACTGTGCCGCGCAGTGTTTCTGGCATACAAAAACGCTCCTTTTTGCTGGCGGAATGCCCAAATTATGGTCAATTATAGGCCATCTCGTTCATTGTGCAAGCGTTGCGCGCGCGCTGCAAGCGATGTTGAATAGATCATCTGTTCTGCTCAAAATCCCGGTAGAAATAGATGTTTTTTACCTTGCAAGTATCAAATATTGTGGTAGATATTATCAAAGGCATGCCCTGCTGTCGGCGATTCTGACACGTTCGGGCTGGTTTGATAGGAACAGGGTACTGGATCTGGCGTTTGACCTCGTATCGAATTTGGGTATAATGCAATCAATACCTTCTGGTTTGTTTACGGATCATGATGTTTTTGAGTCAGTCTATGCAGATCGGCAAGGGCAAATGACATAGGAGAGAAGATGAGTACATCATCAGTTCGTTTTCGCCCCCGGCAGGGCGAAAGAAGCAGAGAAGACTCGTCTACACACGCGCAGTTAGCCTTGGAACGGGCGATAAAACGTTTCCAAACTCTGTTTTCCCATTATACCGTTCATCTCGTCGTGATCGCTTTGGCGATAGCGGTCTTTTTTGTTGGTCAGTTCGAATTCCCCGTCGAGTACGAGCTTGCCTATCGAGCTACCCCGACAACGGCTCCTTCACTTGGTTTTCGCGCGTTCCAAACCTCAGCCAGCGGGCGTGGTGGCGAGCGTTATAATGAGCCAGATTCATACATTCCCCGTGCGCAGCCAACCGTTACCAGGCCTGTTCCAAACGTCCGTTCGTTGGTCATGAATTCCCTGTTCCAGGCTCCGGTTGCGCATACGACGATTCCCGACCGTCTGCGCCGAGAAGTGATAACGTATGTTGTTCAAAAGGGCGATAATCTGCTCCAGATCGCGGTTGATTTTAACCTGGAACAAGATACGTTGATGTGGGCCAATCCGACGCTGGAGCGCAATCCCGATTTGTTGCGCCCCGGACAAGAGATCATTGTTTTGCCCATTGACGGAGTGTATCACACGGTCGTCAAAGGGGATACTTTGGCCAAGATCGCCGAAAAGTATCAAGCCAGTGTGGAAGACATTGTACAGTGTTCCTACAACAATCTGGATCTGGAAAACCCCAAGATTGCTGTCGACGACAAGCTCATTGTCCCTGGCGGAGTCAAGCCTTACATTTCCCTGTTTGTAACGGCGTACAGTGGCACGATTCCAGAAGATGCTAAACGCGGTACAGGCGTTTTCTCCTGGCCGGCGTCGGGCGTTCTTACTGACCGTTTTGGATTCCGAACGTTCAGCGGGCGTTGGCACAGTGGGTTGGATATTTCAGGATACACGGGGGCGGACGTCGTTGCCGCAGACTCGGGGTTTGTGACCTTTGCCGGCTGGTCCAAGACGGGATACGGTAACCTGGTGATTATCGATCATCGCAACGGGTTTGAAACGCGTTACGCGCACTTGAGCACGATCCTGGTTGCGGCCGGGCAATCTGTAGGCAAGGGACAGTTGGTTGCCCTGATGGGATCGACCGGCAACTCGACAGGCCCGCACCTGCACTTTGAGGTTCGCGAACAGGGCGTGCGCAAAAACCCGGAACTTTATCTGCCCTGACATCTGGTACGAAAACACAAACGACGGTCTCGATTCCGGGACCGTCGTTTTTTGTTGTGCTAATCGGATGGGGATCAGGCTGCCTGGATCTTTTTCTCCTGCCGGCGCCGCTTGGCGCGCTTCCAGATCGCCCGGATGATAAAGAAGGCGATGACAACAGGGATGGCGATGACGATGACCACGGGCAGAATCAAGAGCACAAAGACAATGATCGCGTCGGCAAAGAACTGTAGCGCGCGAATCAGGGTCCGTACGGCCTCGCGAGCAGTGCCTTCGGGGCGCCAGCCGGCGACGACGACCGGTTGCATCAGTGCGTCGGGCGTGAGCGTGATCTGAACGGTTGCCATTGCCGACAGATTGTTCAGGTATTTCATCCGCCCCTGGATTTGCTCGATCTGTGCCCGGATGTTGGTCAACTCGCGATGGACTTCGAGGATATCCGAGGTTTTTCCGGTAGCGCTGCGCGTCTCGAGCAGCTCCAACAGCTCTGTTTCGGTGCGCTGCAAATTGACCAGGCGCGCTTCCAGATCGACGTATTCTTCGGTCACGTCCTGGCTGTCCATACGTTCGCTCTCGACCTCCAGGGCCAGGTCGCGGAATTGGGCGAGCGCGTCCTGCAGACTGTCTGCCGGGATGCGCACGGTCAGCGTGCCGCGCAGCTGCTCGCCATCCTTCCAGGTGTTCGAGTCGGCGACGAAACCGCCCATTCCTTCTGCCATGTCGCGGATCTGATCGAATGTCGTCGCCGTGTCCTTGACGATCAGGTGCAAATAGACGTTGTAAATGATCTTACGATCGACGGCAATGTCGATGCCCGTCGACGTGTTACCCAGGGCCGCACCATCATCTGTATCCCAGGCGGCGTCACCCGCTTCGGTCGCCATGGCCTTTTCTCTTTCCACGACGACCTCTTGCGGAGCCCCGTAAAACCCTGGTGCTTCCTGTGTGGCGCTCCTCATGCCACACCCTACAAGCGATAGAACCAGTATACCCAATACACTCCACACCAACCATTTTTTGTTCATTGTATCCTCCCGGTAAACATATTTTGTGTTCAAGCCTGCTTTATAACAAGACGTCAAAACCCTCTATTAGGTTCCACAATTTGAACTCATTGTCGCGCCTGCGCGGATTCAAATTGGATTGACGGTTTGTTCCTCTTGGTATATAATACGCCCTGTTTGCAATTTGCGCAACAAAGCATTGAGCCGATTGCGCTAAAAACCTTAATTGGGAGGAGCATAGACACGGTGATTGCTGAATGGTGGAATCAGGTATCAACAACGGTGATATACGGCACCCAGATTACGATGGTGGGTATGCTGTTGGTCTTTTTCACACTCGGATTGGTCATTGTCGCAGTGGTTTTGCTGACCAAGTTACCCTGGTTGCAAGCCCAAGAAGAACCAAAAGTGGTGGAACCTGCACCTGCTGAGCCTGTCAAGATCGTCGAGCCCGCACCGGCAGCAAAGCCCCAAGTTGTTGCGAGTGGGGACGACGAACTGGCCCAGGTAGCGGCCATCGCGGCGGCTTTGTTGAGCCAGCAGCGGGGATCAGCCGGGCGATTGTCACGTCCTCAGGTCCGTTCGACTGGCCGGTGGAAACGTTCCGGGCGCGCATATCAAGTTGGTTTGTCAACGTTTGAGTAGATAATTGGAGGATTCGGTGGTAAAGACAGTCAAGATGAACGTCAACGGCAAGAATTACGTGGTTGACATTGAAAATCCCAACGTTTCACCACTTCAGGTTCGGGTGAACGGCAAATCGTTTACGGTCACCCTGGACGAACCAAGCGCAGTTGTGGCCGCACCAGTCGTGCCGGTGATAGAGGAAGCCGAGTTTGACGCCTATGTGCCCGATATGGCTTCAACGTTTGTACCCCAGGTGCAGGATGTCGAGGTTGAAGAAACTGCTTCAGTCGCTGCGCCAGCGCCGTCAGGTGATGTCGTGAGTGTGGTTGCACCTATGCCCGGCAAGGTGCTGGATATCGTCGCCAAGATAGGTGATGTGGTGAAACACGGTGATACGTTGTGCAACCTGGAAGCGATGAAAATGAAAAGTCCGATCCGCGCTACGGCAGACGGCAAGGTTGCTCAAATTTTGGTGAGTGAAGGACAAAATGTCAATTACAACGATGTTTTGTTCGCGCTCCAATAGCTAGAGGAGATGACGTCGTGGATTGGACCATTTTGTTCCAAGAGCTGACCAAAGGCGCGTCGGCCCTGATTTCAGAGCCGGGGCGCATTTTAATGATGGTCATAGGTGGCGTATTGATCTACCTGGCGGTCGCCAAGGATTATGAGCCCACGTTGTTGATCCCGATTGGCCTTGGGTGTATTCTGGCCAACATTTTTGGCAGCGGAATGGGTATTTTGGACATCAAGGGCATTCCCTGGGTAGCCCCTCCGGATGGCGGCGAAGAAGGCTTGTTCAACGTGCTGTATCAAGCTGGCATTGCCAACGAGCTGTTCCCGCTCCTCATTTTTGTTGGCATTGGGGCGATGACAGATTTCGGCCCGCTGCTAGAGAATCCCCAACTGGCATTGATGGGGGCAGCCGGACAATTCGGCATCTTTGGCACGTTGCTGCTGGCAACGCTCTTTGGCTTTGATATCAAGGAAGCGGCTTCAATCGGCATCATCGGTTCGGCCGATGGCCCGACATCGATATACGTGGCGGCCGAGCTGGCCCCTAAATTGCTGCCGCCGATTGCGGTTGCAGCGTACTCTTATATGTCGTTGGTCCCCGTCATCCAGCCACCCGTGATCCGCTTGTTGACGACGAAAAAGCAGCGCCAGATTCACATGCCCTATACATCACATCCTGTGTCCCGGGCCACGCGCATCCTGTTCCCGATCGTCGTCACCCTCGTCACCAGTATTTTGGTGCCGCTGGCAACGCCCCTGATTGCGATGTTGATGTTTGGCAACTTGCTGCGCGAGTCGCTGGTTGTGGAACGCCTTTCGCAAACTGCACAGAATGAACTGGTCAACATTGTGACGATTTTGCTGGGCTTGGCTATTGGTGGGACGATGGTGGCCGAGCAGTTTTTGCAGCCGCGAACGATTATGATTTTTGTGATGGGTATTGTTGCTTTCGCACTTGATACGGCTGGCGGTGTCATTTTTGGACAGTTGATGTACCTGTTTTACAAGTTTGTACTGAAAAAGTCCTTCAATCCGATGCTTGGCGCGTGTGGTATCTCGGCCTTTCCAATGTCGGCGCGTGTCGTTCACAAGGTGGCCCAGGAAGAGGATTTTACCAACTTTTTGTTGATGCACGCTATGGGCGCCAATACGGCGGGCCAGATCGGCTCCGTTCTTGCCGGCGGTGTGGTGATGGCCTTGCTGACCGGCGTTGTATAGTAGGGAGAGGCGAAATGGAAGAGTTGCGAGCTAGGCTAAACACGCTCCCTTTTTTCCGAGATGTTCCTACCGAGATCCTCGATGAGATTGCCGAACAGTCCAAGGTGGCGAGGTTTGCTCCCAACGAGGTGATTATTCCTTTCGGCCCACCAGTCACTTTTCTCGGGGTGGTGCTGTCAGGTAGAGCCGAGGCTCGCGCTCGCGTACATACGGAAGCGATGGAAGTTCGCGCGCCTGGAGATTATTTCGGCGAAGTGTCCTTGATGACCGGCGAACCGGCGGCTTTTACGATTGTTGCCGTCGAGCCGACCCAGGTGTTGATGATCCCCGGCGATCTCTTTTCCAGGTGGGTGGCATTGGATGCCAAGGCCCGTTACGTCTTTGCGCGCTCGATGGGGCGCCGGATGGTCCTCCTGGAAAGTGACCTCAAGGCGCGTGCCGAGCTGGAAGAGGCGCGGCACAGCGAGACCGATCCATATGGTCTGGAACTGCAAACCAAAGAACCGATGAAGATCCTGGTGGTCAACGTGCGGCGAACGTCGTTCAAGTTTAGCTTTTTCGACACGGCGGACGAGAGCAATAATGTTGAGGGCCAGATTGTCTGCATCGGTGAGGAGCAGTGCATACTGGAATACCGCACAAGCCGCGCTCACCTCGAAAAGAGCTTGGGCCGGATCGATCTTGCACAAGACATCGATATTATGCTCGATCATCTATGCGATCCCGAGGTCGGTGTGATTGAGAACATTGGCGAGATCACGGCAGTCGGCCACCGTGTCGTTCATGGCGGTGACAAGTATAACACGCCTGTTTTGATCACCGATCAGGTGATCGAGGATATCCGCGAGATCAGCCACCTGGCCCCTTTGCATAACCCAATGCACCTGCGCGGGATCGACAGGATGATGTCTCTGTTGCCCGATGTGCCTCACTTGGCTGTCTTTGACACGGCTTTCCACCAAACTATCCCCGAGCCAGCCCACATTTATGGCTTGCCTTACGAGCTCTATGACCAAGATCGTATTCGGCGCTATGGATTTCATGGGCCATCGCATCAATACGTGGCCTTGCGGGCCGCGGCATACATCGATCGGCCGTGCGACGAGTTAGAGGTTATTACATGCCATCTCGGCGAAGGTGCCTCGATTTGTGCCATCGATCACGGGCGTTCGATTGATACCAGCATGGGCCTGACCCCGTTGGAAGGGTTGATGATGCCCTCTCGATCGGGCAATATCGATCCCGCGATTTTTGCTTATTTGCAGCGCGAAAAGGGGATGACCTATGAGGATGTAGAGCAGTATCTAAACCTCGAGAGCGGCTTGAAAGGGATTTCGGGGGTCTCTGCTGATGTGCGAGAGGTGATCCAGGCTGCAAACGAAGGAAACAGGCGAGCAATCCTGGCCTTGCAAGCATATTGTTACCGCATCCGCCAGTACATCGGCGCTTATTATGTGGCTTTGGGTGGCCTGGACGTGCTTGTCTTTACGGCTGGCGTCGGAGAGGGCAGCAGCGGTGTCCGTGCAATGGCGACGCAAGGATTGTGGCACCTGGGCATCTTGATCGATGAGGTCAAGAACCGCGATGTCGATATGAGCAAGACCAAGGTTGCCGATATCTCGCACCCGGATTCCAGAGTCAAGATTTTGGTTGTCCATACGGAATGGGCACGTATGATCGCCCGTGAGACGATACGGGTGTTGGGATACCAGGGCGTCACACAGATTATCGAGGCGCAGCATATTCCGATTCCCATTGGCGTATCAGCCCATCACGTTCATCTCAGCCAGGAACATCTGGAGGCGCTCTTTGGTGCGGGGCACGAATTGACGCCGCGTTCGCCGCTCAATCAGCCTGACCAATATGCTTGCGAGGAGCAGGTCACCCTGGTTGGCCCGAAGAACAATATTCCCCGGGTGCGGGTTCTCGGCCCGGTGCGAAGCCAGACCCAGGTCGAGATATCACGGACCGAAGAGTTCCAACTGGGTATCAATGCGCCGGTGCGTATGTCGGGCGACCTGCATGGCACCCCCGGGTTGATTTTGCAGGGGCCTGCCGGGCAGGTCAAGCTAGAGGAAGGCGTCATTTGTGCTCAGCGTCATATACACATGACGCCTGAAGATGCGTTGCGATTTGGGCTGCGCGATCATGATGTCGTGCGTGTCCGTGTAGAGGGGCGGGATCGCGAACTGATTTTTGGTGACATTGGCGTTCGTGTCAACCCCAAGTACGAACTTGAAATGCACCTCGATACAGATGAAGCCAATGCTGCTCAACTATCGACGGGGGCGATTGGCTATCTGGATAGCATCCAAAAGCGCGCAAACCGATAACGTGTTGGGCAAAGGCATTTGCTCAAGGCTGCGCTTTCAGACACCGGAGCTGCTATTGCAGTTAGGGCCCGACTCGATCAGACCGGATTGAGCCGGGCTTTTTGTTTTGGCACTAAACTGTTATTGATTCTGTGGCCGATCTCGTCCAAGATAGTAAAAATCGGGACGTGGATCTGAATTTGGGATGATGGAGGTAGCGACTATGGACGGCGATCGTTCCTGGCAGGCAGCTGATAAAAAGAGCCGTTTTTCCACCCTTGTTCTATCTGTTTTGTTGGCGATGGCCGTGTTGTTCCTGGTTATGTTATCCGTCGATCAAACCAGGCCCTTGTCGGCGGCTGCACTCACGCCAACCCCGACGCCAACTGCTTTGCCGCAGCGCGTTTACGATCCACCCGCACCATCCGACCTCGTTTTGCCTGCCGATAGATCCCAGATCGCGACGGTAGACGCGGACGGCTATCCGCGTATCGTTAAATTGTGGGGCGGCTTTGAGCCTGGTGCAGGTATTGACTTTTATGCCCAATACGACATGATGATCAATCAAAGTGCGTTTAATGCCAGCCAAATTGACTATTTGCGCAGCATAAACCCCAACCTGATTGTGATCTATACCGGTATCGGCACGTATGATAGCGACACCGGCCCGCTTGGCAGCCAATGGATTACGGCGACGGGAACCTGGCAGTTTGATTGTTTTTTGCGCGATCGATTCCAGCAGGTGCTCAGGGTAGACGAGTGGGGCCACGGTATGTTTAACATGACCAATGATACGTGTACCGACGCGATTGTGGCATATTTGGTCGCAAACCTGGACACAGACGTATATGATGGCGTGTTTTTTGATCGCGTCTACCAGCTGATTACGCCAGTCCTTAGCGGCATCGATCTCGATCACGATTGGCATGCAGATAGTGCCGAGACTGTGAACCAGCAGTATTATGAGGGAACGCAGCGATTCTTGGCCAAAGTGCGCGCAGCGTTGGACCCATTGCTGGGGCCGGATGCCGTTATCTTGGCCAATGACGCACCGCTGCACTATACCTCTCAACTCAATGGGCGCGAGTATGAACTGACCATACGCAATATCCTTGATGGATCCAAGGACTGGCTGCGGTTTTACTATAATTACGAACAGTGGATGCAGGCTTCGCTTGAGCCCCGGCTGACGATGGTGATGTCCAATCCTCCTACCTGGGTGCGCGAAAAATACGGCCTCAATCCGCATCAAAAGATCGGCGGTGCGATGGTTGGCGAGTTCGCATCCTATTACCGGCGGATGCGCTTTGGGTTGACCACCGCACTGCTTGAGGGCGGCACGTACAGCTTTGAATTCGGTGATACGTGGCACGGTAACGCCTGGTGGTACGACGAGTTCGACGGTGCGGGGCTGGGCAAGGGTTACCTGGGGCAGCCGTTGGGCGATGCCTATTTTGCCACCGGCCCGCTGACGACGGCAAACGTCATTCAGAATCCCGGCTTTGAGGAGCCAGACCTGTCGGGTTGGATGCTGCAGACACAGGTTGGGGCGCAAGCCGTGTTGACCAGCACGCCTGTCACGACAACGTTCACCTCGACGATGTCGGCACGCATAACCATTGTTTCCAGCAATCAGACCGATTACGTACGCCTGGAGCAGGATGGCGTCCCACTGCTTGGCGGTCACGCCTATACCCTTTCCTTTTGGGGAAAAGCGCCGTGGCCTCATTGGCGGGTCAATGCCAGGTTGCACGCGCCGGGCAACCTGGGCACGACATATGGGCTTGACGACATGGTAGAGTTGGGCACGACCTGGCAGCAGTATTGGCTGCCATTCACCGCCGGGCCTACGACAGAGAACGCGGTATTATCTTTGGGGGTTGGGAGCGGTTCGCCTGGCGAGGTTTGGATTGACCAGGTTCGTTTGCAGGAAGGGATCTTGCCCAACGTCCTTCGCCGCGATTTTGAAAACGGTATCGTGTTGTGCAATGGCACTCGGGATCGGCAAACGATTCTCCTGGGAGGGACATATAGCAAGCTTGACGGCGCGCAAGCGCCATTGGCCAAGATCCTCGTGGATGATGCAACGGCATCATCTACAGAATTTGCCAAGATTGGCGGGTGGGGGATTGCCAATGCGGGCTATGATGATTGGGGCGAGACGTACAACTATGCCGTTACAACGGCGGATCCCGATGGATTCCAGAGCAAGGTTGTGTGGCGCCCGACGCTCCCCCATACCGATGACTATACCGTGTTCGCCTGGATTGCGCCACACGCGGGTGAGGGCTGCACGGATACAGTGACCTACACCATTCGACACGCGGGAGGGGTTTCGCCGGTTGCTGTCAGCCAGGTCGTGCCTGCGCCAGCCTGGGTTAATTTAGGCACATATCCCTTTACTGCCGGGGCAGACAACTGCGTGACGCTGACCAATTATACACGAGCCGGCCGGGTGATAGCCGACGTCCTCAAGTTTGAATCGCGTGCGAGGTATAATGACGGGACCGAGGTGTCCTCTGTTACACTGGATGGACAAGATGGCATCGTGCTGCTGGATCGGCAAAGGGTTGCCCTGGATGTCGTGCTCAGTGATTTGAAACCATCTGTCCAAGATATCCTGACCATCACGCTGACTGTCAGGCGCGTTCAAACGGAGACGATGCAGGTGAGAATCGAGAATCCCAATCCCGCACCGTTGTACCTCGATATTCTTACACCAACGATTACCGGAGGGGCATTCTATAGTCCGACGGCGGATAGTGTTGTGTGGGAAGGGCTACTCGAGGCGATGCCGGTCTCGATCACATTTCAGATCCTGGTGTCGGGTTCCACGCCCAGTTTTTATTATCCGGTACACAATGTTGTCGCGGTGAGCGATTTGGCAAATCCAACCCCCCAACCTTTCAAGATTGTATCAACGCTTTTTCACATCGTAAACGAAACGCATCTGACGCCGCGGATTTTTGTCCCTGTCGTACTCAAAAGTCATATGCCGTAGGCGTCTGGCGGCGCCGGTTTTCGCGTCCGGTCAGGCAGGCATACACGGGGCGATTTTATTCGACCAATTGCGCATATTCAAACTGCATTTGGGAACGGAAAACGGGCAAGACCAATCTTGATTGTTGCACACTGGATAGGGTGAGGTTTGGCATCGTACGCTGCAAGAGATCTGCCGCACTTCCAGATCGAAGCATTGCTGTCTCTAGCGTATCAGGATCGCCGATGGCTTGAAGGGTGTAGGGGCGGCTGATTGGGTTACCGTCGACGGTAAATTGTCCTGCTTGATTCAATACAGAATGAGATACGATCCGGTGACCATTCAGTGCGAGCGCTTCAGCGCCAGCATTTCTAAGTTCGTTCAGCAGATCCTGGAGATCGAGAACACTGATCTCGCCATCGATGGTCAATTCTATGCCGGGTCCGGATACTTCGATGGCACCGTTGGCGACTTTGACCTGGTTCATTTCTTCGACGAGTTCCTCAAGCACCGTTCTTCTGCTGACTTGGTCATAAGCGGCCAGTTGTTGCTCAAGAGATGCAATTTCGTTTCTCAAGTCGTGATTTGCATTGACGAGTTCACTGAGGAGAATGGCTTCTTCGTCGGTACGGAACGTCTGTATGTGCGCCCGGCTGTACGTTCGAATCTGGACGATGATTGTTATGCCAACAATAAGCATTAATAAGAGCATAAATATTTGGGAAAAGATGCTGCGTTTCATCGTTGCCTTCTTAGGGATTTCCGGATTGGATGAAGCGATGCGGCAGGCTGCCTCGAAAAGCCGGAATGGTCATTGTGTCAATATCGATGAACTCGAACTTGATGTCGAATCGTTCTTTTTTCGACTTGATATCGCTCAAGTATCCGGGGTTGCGCAAGTGATCCTGGAGTTGTACGGGATCACCGATAGCATTGATTTCATAGGGCGGGGAGAGGCGTGTGTCATTCACCATCACTGTCGAACCAACGCAGTAGATAGATGTGCTGCTCACAATTCGCTCGTCATTGGCCGAAATGGCTTCGGCGCCAGCCATCCATAATACATTGACCACGTCGCGCAAGTCATAGTCGTGAATCAGCGTGCCGTTTGCATCGCCGCCACGAGTGGTGCGTGGCCCATCGTCGAGCACGACTTGGACGCCCGGTCCTCGAACATCCGTCAACCCTGCGCGCATCTTTTGTAGGGCCAATTCCCCGCGCACTTCTTGAAGCATCAGTGTGCTGCCGGCCGCGTCTTTTTGTCGAGCATCCAGTTTTTGGCGTAGATTCGCGATGGTGTGTTTGAGTTCTTGTTGTTCCAATTCGAGCTGCTGAATCGTGCGGCCAACTTGATCCGGTGAATTGGAAGACTGCGCCGCAATGGTTGGCCATTGCACGCTGACCAGCACGCCCAACACGAGCGCAGCAACTAGCATCGAGAGCTGCTTGAGCCTGTTCACCGGTTCCCTCCACAACCTTG
>JAFGJF010000003.1 GCA_016929205.1 Anaerolineae bacterium | reverse complement strand
TCGATCTATGCCAAGACCGGCAACGGCGTCGTGCACGATGGCGCCTTTCGCGACCTCGAAGGCATCCGCGAGTTGGAGAACTTTGTCGCTTTTGGCCGTGGCTACCATCCCACTGCCGCCACGCGCACGATCATGCTCGTGGGCATCAACTCACCGGTGCGCATCGGCGGCGTGACTGTGATGCCCGGCGATGTGGTGCTGGGCAAAACCGATGGCGTGGTTTTTGTCCCGCCGCACCTGGCAGAAAAGGTCGTCATCAGCTCTGAGATCATCCGCCTGCGGGATATGTTTGGCAAAATGTGCCTGCGCGAGGGGCGCTACACACCCGGCGAGATCGATCGTCGTTGGGAACAGCATATCGAGGAGGATTTCAGCCGCTGGCTGGAGGATCACAAGAACGAACTGCCGGTGCCCAGGGAGACAATCCAGGATGTTCTGAGCAAGCGCACCTGGTAATAGTCCGCGTTTTTCGCTTGACAACCTGCGTATTCTGTGCTACAATAATGTGGTAACGTTACCATATTTCACAGGAGTGCGTCGCATATGTCGACCGTCCAGGATGTCGCCAGGCTTGCCGGCGTTGCCCCGATCACCGTCTCGCGGGTGGTCAACAACTCTGGCTATGTCAGCGAAAAAACCCGTCTCAAGGTTGAGGCAGCGATTGCGGAACTGAATTACATCCCCAACACCGTGGCCCGCAGCCTGCGGCTCAGCCAGACCCACACCCTGGCCCTGGTTCTGACCGACATCGCCAACCCCTTTTGGACCACCGTCGCCCGCAGCGTCGAAGATGCGGCCAACGAGGCCGGGTTCAGCGTCTTTTTCTGCAACACCGACGAGTCGGTCGCCAAGCAGGACGAATACCTGCGTGCGCTAATGCAAAAGCGCGTCGACGGTGTGCTGCTCGTCCCGGCCCAGCTCGATGCCGAGCTGATCCCCTGGCTGCAAAACCAGAACACGCCCGTGGTCGTCATCGACCGCCGCGTGTCACATCACCAGGTCGATGTCGTGCGCTGCGACGCACAGGATGGCGCGTTCAAGTTGGTCCAACACCTGCTCGAACTGGGGCACCGGCGCATTGCCGTGCTCGGCGGGCCGCGCACGGTGTCGACGGCAGCGGATCGCGTCGCCGGCTACCGCCACGCTATGCTCAGCGCTGGCATCGGCGTTGTGCCCGAGTGGGTGTGCTATGGCGAATTCACCCAGGCTTCTGGGTACGAGATGGCCCGGCACCTGCTGCAACTCAATCCCCGGCCAACGGCACTGTTTGGCGTCAACAACTTTATCGCCCTGGGCGCGCTGCGTGCGGCCAAAGACGCCGGGCTGCGCGTGCCTGAGGACCTCTCGCTGGTCGCATTCGACGATTTTGCCTCCGAGTTTGTCGTCGAACCGTTTTTGACTGTCGTCGATCAGCCGGCAGCCGAGATGGGCCAGCGCGCCACCGAACTGCTTCTGGCGCGGATGAAACAGGATCCGCCGGAAACATATCAAGAGATTGTGCTGCCAACCAAGGTCATTGTACGCAACTCGACGGCTGCACCGTCGGGTTAGTTCGTTTTTGGTCAGGGCGCCCCAACTTGTTGGGGTAAGAATAACAGGGAAAACAAACAAGACTTGTAAATGGAGGTCATCATGAAGTACGAAGCAAATTGGGACTCACTATCGGCCTACACCGTGCCCGACTGGTTCAAAGACGATAAACTGGGCATTTTCATTCACTGGGGCGTCTACTCGGTACCCGCCTTTGACAATGAATGGTATCCCCGCTTTATGTACCGGGATGAAGTATCAAGAAAAGGCCAAAACTATTTCCAGCATCACGTCAAGCATTTCGGGCACCCATCCGAATTCGGCTACAAGGACTTTATCCCTATGTTTAAAGCGGAAAAATGGGATCCTGCAGCCTGGGTCGAGCTGTTTCAAAAGGCCGGAGCCAGATACGTCGTGCCCGTTGCCGAACACCACGACGGCTTTCCGATGTACGACTGTTCGTTCACCAACTGGAACGCCGCCCAGATGGGTCCCTGCCGCGACGTCGTCGCCGAATTGGGCATCGAGACCCGCAAAGCCGGGCTCAAATTCGGCGTCTCATCTCACCGCGCCTTCAATTTTCGTTATTACACCTTTCGCGATGACTTTGACAACAGCAACGCCGCCTACAGCAAACTCTACGGCGTGCCCCATTCAGAAGAAGCGCCCGTGAGCTACGAGTTTATTCTCGACTGGTACGCACGCACCTGCGAACTGATCGAGAAATTTTCGCCCGACGTGCTGTGGTTCGACTTTGGCTGGCACCGCGACGAGTTCGAGCCCTGGCGGCCGCGGGTCGTCGCACACTATTACAATCATGCGCTAGAGCACGGGTACGAACCGGTGCTGCAATACAAGGCCAAAATCCCCGATGGTGTCGCCGTCCTGGATATCGAGCGCGGCAAACTGGACAACATTCGCCCGGACTATTGGCAGACCGACACCTCCGTCAGCTTTAAATCGTGGTCCTATATCGAGGACGACGAATTTCGCACCGTGACCTCGGCCGTGCACGACCTGGTTGACATTGTCAGCAAGAACGGCAACCTGCTGCTCAATATCGGCCCCCGATCCGATGGCACGATCCCCCAACGAGCGCAGGACATTCTGCTCGGGTTGGGACAGTGGCTCGAGCTGAACGGCGAGGCGATCTATGGCACGCGTCCCTGGAGTTCGTACGGCGAAGGGCCGACCGGCATTCCCAAGGCTTTCCGTGAGCGCGAACAGGCTGCTTATACTGCCCAGGACGTCCGCTTTACAACCAAGGGCGATACGCTGTACGCCATATTCTTTGGCTGGCCAGAGAAACAGGCCGTGATCGAATCGCTCGGCAGCCATGCGGCCAAGGTAGACGGCGTGTCCATGATCGGCTTTGACGGCGAATTGACCTGGTCGCAGGACGCCCAGGGACTCAAGGTGACCATGCCCGCCCAAAAACCGTGTGACCACGCCTATACACTGAAACTAGAGTTAAGCAAATAACAAGATTCCATGCTGAATAATCAAGAACACAAGGAGATACCCAAATGAAAGAAAATAAAACCGCCGCAACCACGATCGCCAAAGACGACCTGATCGTCATCGCTGGAGCCGGGGGCTTTATCGCCGGCGCGCTGACTCGCTACTTTCACGACCAGGGCTTTACCCGCATCCGCGCCGTAGACAAAAAACCCCTGCCCGAATGGTACCAACGCGTGCCGGGCGTCGAGAGCCTATCCATGGACCTCAGCGAATACGACAATTGCGTTCGCGCTGTCGAAGGCGCGCGCGAGGTTTACAACCTGGCTGCCGATATGGGCGGTATGGGCTTTATCGAGCGCTTTCGGATCGAGTGCTTGCGCAGCATCCTGATCAACACCCACATGATCGAGGCCGCATACCGCGCCGGGGTCGAGCGCTACTTTTTCTCCTCCTCGGCTTGCGCCTATAACGTCGAATTGCAGCAAGACCCGAACGTGCGCGCGCTCAAAGAATCCGACGCCTACCCGGCGATGGCCGAACGCGGCTACGGCTGGGAAAAGCTCATGTCCGAGATGTTTTGCCAGGAATACTGGGCCGAGCGCCACATGAAGACCTTTATCGCCCGCTTTCACAACGTGTACGGACCGCACGGGACATGGGATGGCGGGCGCGAAAAAGCTCCGGCCGCGCTGAGCCGCAAGGTCGTCGAGGCTGAGGACACCGGCGACAGGACAATCACGATCTGGGGTGACGGGCACCAGACCCGCAGCTTTATGTACATCGACGACTGCGTCAAGGGCATTGATATGATTATGCACTGCGACGAACTCATTGCGACGCCGATCAACCTGGGGTCCAGCTATCTCATTTCGATCAACGATCTGGTGAGTATGATCGAAGAGATTGCCGGGATCAAGATGGCCCGCAGCTACGACCTCGGTGCGCCGCGCGGCGTCGCCGGGCGCAACAGCGACAATGCTTTTATCCAGGAGGTCCTGGGGTGGGAACCGAACACCCCGCTCCGCGAGGGTATGGCCGAAACCTATGACTGGATCAGGCAGCAATACGCCGACCGCAAAAACGGCATCTATACTCCGGCCTCTGAAACGGGGATGCCAAGCGCACACTAAAAATAGGACCGCTCAGAAGTCGAGGCTCTAGCCGGATTTGGGCTGCAAAGCACCAACCCGCTAGAGCCTCGGCTCTGGCCAGTATTCACTCCATGTCTGTCCGAAAGAGAACCAGATGATCACAAAAGAAAACACGGATGTTTCTATAGCGTCGATCATTGGCGCACTGCCCTACCGCATGGCCTTTGCCGGGGGGTGGATCGACCAGCCGTTCGTATCGCGGCACAATCCCGACCCCTTTGGCTCGATGGTCGTCGTGGCCATCGAACCACACTGCCGCTTTATGGATCGCTGCGGGATGGGCACCAGCACCCGCAAGATCGCCGCCCGGCTGTGGCCCGGCGGCCTGCCCGCGCGCGATCCGGCCGAACTGGTCAAAGAACTCTATGCCAAAGAAAATGAGGGCCAGGCCGAACCATCAGGATCCCAGGATATGATCGGCCTGTTTTATCCCGGCGTCAACCGCCTCGACTACGCCTTTACCCACGAGGGCGGCGTCTTTCCCACTCACATCGAGTCCAACACCGACCCCAATGTGGCACGATGGCTGGACAGCGTGATCTATATGGTGCCCATCGCCCAACGCCCGCCGGGCTATAATCCGCTGAGCATCAAAAACCTCGACCGTGACTGGATTCACCGTCTGGGGCAGTCGGGCAAGGACTGCTTTGACGCCATCGTGGCTATGGACGCGGCCGCGCTTGGGGCGTCGATGAACGAATGCATGCTGTGCTGGGAAACAATCCTGCCGGATGTAGTCTACCACCACACTCTGACCGTGGACTTGATGGCCCTGTGGCGCTATTACCAGGCTCGCTACGCCGGCGCGATGTATTCCGGCTGCGGGGGTGGGTATATGTACGTCGTCTCTGAGGAGCCGGTACCGGGCGGATTCCAGGTTGAGGTGCGATTGGCGTAAACACTGAAAGGGACTATTTGATGAACAACGTTGTTGTCACTGGCAGCTTTGACCATATCCGCTCTCCCGATGTGCGTTTCCTGCAAGAGGCGTCTACGCTGGGCGCGCTGCACGTTTTGCTATGGTCGGACGCCGTGGTCCAGGCCCTGACCGGCAAAGCGCCCACATTTCCCGAAGCGGAGCGCCGCTATTTTTTGGAAGCAGTGCGTTACGTCGATCGCCTTACCCTGGTCACCGATCCACCCGCCCCCGATGCCCTACCGGACATCGCCGGCCTAACTCCGAACGCCTGGGTTGTCCGCGAGAGCGACGCCAACGCGTCCAAGCAGGCTTTCTGCGCCGCACACAACATCATCTACCGCATTTTGACAGCAGCCGATCTGGTCGGCTTTCCGCTACCGGCGGAGAACGCCTACGAGCAGCCCACAGCGCGCAAAAAAGTGCTGGTCACCGGCTGCTATGATTGGTTCCACACCGGGCACGTACGCTTTTTCGAAGAGGTCTCGGGACTGGGCGATCTGTACGTCGTCGTCGGCAACGACGTCAACGTGGAACTGCTCAAGGGCGAGGGCCACCCGATGTTCAAGCAGGACGAGCGACAATATATGGTCCAGGCCATCCGCCACGTCAAACAGGCGCTCATCTCTAGCGGCATGGGTTGGATGGACGCCGAGCCGCAGATCGCGATCGTCAAACCTGACATCTATGCCGTCAATCACGACGGCGACAAGCCCGAGAAACGCGCCTTTTGCACCGCACACGGCCTCGAATACGTCGTGCTCAAACGGCTGCCCAAAGAGGGCCTCACCCGCCGTTCCAGCACCGATCTGCGTGGATTCTGACCGATGCAATCACAACCATCCCGTCAACTGCGCCAATAAACGCGTATATTCGATGAAATTCGGCCACGAAATATCCGGCGGCACGCCGTGGTCACAGGAAGGGATAAAGCCGCCATCCTTGAGCAGCGGCGGTAC
>JAFGJF010000386.1 GCA_016929205.1 Anaerolineae bacterium | reverse complement strand
TCGAGGGCGTGCTTGCCACCATTGAGAATATTCATCATTGGAACCGGCAAGACATGAGCTGATGCGCCGCCGATGTAGCGGTACAATGGCAGCCCGGCAGATACGGCTGCCGCCTTGGCCACGGCCAGGCTGACGCCCAGAATGGCGTTTGCGCCCAGCTTGCCTTTGTTCGGCGTCCCGTCGAGCTGGATCATCATCTCGTCGATACCCACCTGGTCCATTGCATCCCAACCGAGCAGCTCTTCGGCGAGGTCGACGTTGACATTTTCCACAGCCTTGGTCACGCCTTTGCCACCAAAACGATCTTCGCCGTCACGCAGTTCGACGGCCTCGTGCATGCCGGTTGACGCACCGGATGGAACGGCCGCACGCCCAAATGCACCGTCTTCCAGCCAGACGTCGACTTCGACGGTAGGGTTGCCGCGTGAATCGAGAATCTCACGGGCCTGAATTTGTTCAATCATTGCCATTTGCCTTACTCCTTGTGTAGTTTAATTCATTCTTGATTTGGAATGTGATGCGTGAAATGTAATGCGTCACTTGCCAAACGTCATCCAGCCTGTGCGTTGACGTCTGACGTGTTGACGTCTGACGCATTGATTCTTCACGTTTGAATGCCGACCAGATTGTAAAAGCGCTCGATGTCAAAACGCTCCTGCAAAATGTTGAAAAAGCGCGCTACCTTTTTGTCCTGGTGAAGCGACGTTTTGCCAAAAATCTGCTCTGTGATTTGCACCGTGGTCAACGTGTCGGGCTCAACGACGACGATCGGCACACCAACCTCTTTGGCGCGAGCGACGACGACGGCGCTGGGTTCATGGTTGCCAGTCAGAATCAGGCATCGTGTAGAGGTTTCCAGTGCGGCAAGTTGCACGTCGTGCCGGTCGCCGCCGGTGATCACGGCTTTGTTGGGACGGCGGCGGAAATAACTGATCGCACTGCTGGCTGTCATTGCACCGACCATCAAGTATTCGATCAGTTCATTGCTCTGTTCGGGACAACAAATGATTTGACCATTCAGGTGCTCGACCAGTTCTTGAACGCTGATCGCAAGCAAGAGCCTTTCCTGAGGGAGAACAGCCAGGACGGGCAGGTTGTTTTGCTCCAGGAAAGGTCGGGCTTGTTCTTGTACAAAGCGCATGTACATACGAGGAACCGCATTGAGCACAATGCCCAGCAAACGATCTCCATAGAGTTGGCGCAAGCCCATCGCGGTGTCGACAGAAAGATGGTCGTCGTACTTGACGATAACCAGTACTTGCGCGCTCAACAGATCTGCAACCTGGCAGGAAGACAGATCAAACAACGCTCCTTCCAGGGGATGGCGCCCGCCTTCAAGGAAAAGTATGTCTTTGCCTTGTGACACGCGTTCGTATGCAGCGCTCAGTTTAGCCTGAAACTGTTGGCGTTCTACCGTCGGCTTTTGAATGGCTTCTTCGATCAGCGAAGGAGTCAGCGTGATCGGGATAACATCTTGGAGCGGGTCCTGCAGCTGCAATTCCTGGCATACAAATTCGGCGTCGCGATCCACCACTTGCCCGGCAATCTGCCGCGTGCGTGTGCTGAGAGGCTTTATATAACCAATGATGTGACCGTCGCGCTGCAGTCGTTTGCCCAGGCTAATGGTGAGAGAGGTCTTGCCACCAAAATCTTGTGTCGAGGTTACATATAACGTTTTCATTCTATCTCCTTTAGGCATCCCGTGCGGCGCATATGCTCTCCATCGAGTATACAGACTCTGCGTATCGCGTATGTTGTCATGCCACGCGCTTGAGCGTATCTTACATCAAAATGGGAAAAACGCAAGTTGACAGATTTTGGCAGCATGTGTATCATATCTCTAGATCCTGCCAAGCAGGCCCTGACGTATTGGTATTGGATCCAGAAGGTCAGGAGGAGCATATGGCTGAGACTGAAAAAAAGCAGGCGATCTTTGCCGGATTGATTTCAAATGAACAAGGCGAGCCAGTCGATACAAAATACGTTGGCGATGAGCCATTTTACGTGATCCCTGATGGCGACTTTCGTCGCCACGTGGAAGCGGAACAAGTGGATGGTGCCGTGATCGCCTTGCTGCGCGAACAAATCGATGGCATGGAGGATGTTGTCGTTGATGGCGTACTCAAGTTCTTGGGCAAAGAAGATCTGTTCACCAAGGCGTCGATCGATATGGCGCTCAGGAATTTCGAACAAGGGTTTCGCAGCGCCGATCCGGAACAGTGGAAGCCGTGGTTGGGGATGATGGGGTTCAAGATCGTCGTCGACGTCCACGGACAGGTTGTCGATGTGATTTCGCCGCAACAAGAGATTGACGATACCTAGAGGTTTCTGCTCTTTTGCTGGATCGCCAATCTGCCTTGCAGATTTGCATGAGTACGAGTTCTGGCGCGTGATGTAGGATCTGTTCCGACAACGCATAGGTTGAGACTAAAAATAGTGGATCAATACGTTTGCCAGGTTAAGGACAGGCGGCTGTGGATGGTGTTCGTTGCCGTTTACGTCTTGGGCCTGGTTTCTTTTTGCTGTTTGATCGGCCATGCCTGGCGCACGTGGCACTTTTGGCAGCGAGGTATCGAGCGGATCGGGGTTGGGCAAGGTGATGGTCAGCCAGTTCAAGACCGGTTAGGGGTCAACGTCGAGTTGGAGCAGTACGATCTCGCAGAACTGGATGTAGTGGTGCGGGACTTGCTCGCACTCGATGTGTACTGGCTTAGACAGCACTTTGTATGGCAGGCGATCGAACCTCAGCCAGGCGACTATGATTGGGTGCGGTGGGATGCGATCATCGATGCGGTGCGAGGACACGACCTAGGATTGATTGCCGTGCTCGATCGCCCACCAGCCTGGGCTGCGCGGCAGGACGGATTTCCATTGCCGTGTGTGCCGCCTTATGACCAGGCTGCGTATGCGCGCTTTGTATCAGCGTTTGCCGCCCGCTATGGCGATGTGATCGACCACTACCAGGTGTGGGACGAACCTAACTTGAGCCGCTATTGGGGCGGCGGACACGTTGCGCCGTGCGCCTATGCGGTAATGCTCGAGGCGGCATACCCGGCTGTCCACGCTGCCGACGCCACAGCATGGGTGCTGGGCGGCGGTTTGGCGCCGACTCAGGCTCCAGGGCCGGATAATCTGAACGATCTGTTCTTTTTGCGCCAGGTGTACGCCGCCGGAGGGGGACGTTTTTTTGATATCCTGGCTGTCAAACCGTATGGATTTTGGTCAGGGCCGGAAGATCGGCGGGTGGATCCGGACGTACTCAACTTTTCGCGAACGATTGCTGTACGTGAGTTGATGCACGACTTGAACGACGCACACAAACCAATCTGGGCTGTGGAATGGGGATGGAATGTGCTGCCGACAGACGGGCAAGACGCTCCTATGCCTTGGGGGGGCGATGAGATCGTGATACAAACGCCGCGCATTATAGGCGCTGTATCGCGCGCACGCGTTGAATGGCCATGGTTGGGACCGATGTGCTGGGCGAGTTACCAGCCCAACGTGCCGCCAGGCGATCCAAAATGGAGCTTTGCGTTGCGCGACAGCAATGGGACCGCCACGCCCTTGTATGGCGTGCTGGATGGATTGGCACATAGCGGGGCAGCGATGCACGAGGGTGACGATCGGGCAAAAGATGGTTTCAATCGGCCGTTCGTATGGCCATGGAGCGTTGTTCTGCCTGTGATCTTGTTGGGGTTGGTGGTGCCCTGGTTTGGTGCAGGGTGGCGCGCGGGCGCACAGGATTTGTGGTGCGCATTCAAAACGTTGTCCCCGGCGATCCATCTGGGCATCCTGGCAATACTGATTGTGATCTATGCCCTCGTGCCAACGCTCGAGTGGGTTTTACTCGCCTGTGCCGGAGCGGTTGGCGTATTTTGTGTCCATCCGCGTTGGGCACTTTTGAGTGCAGTTTTTGGCATCCCCTTTTTTTACCTGGTCAAACCGATCGGCCGATGGCGGATTGTTCCAGCCGAAATGTTGTTGTTGTTGGCCCTTGTCAGCTTGATCGTGCGGCACGGGATGGCCGTGTTCACGGCAGAAAAAAAATGGACGATGCTTGACCTGATGTGGGCCGTGTGGGTGCTGAGTGCGCTGATGTCGATCCCCTCAGCGCCCGACCCGGTACTTGCCTGGCGTGCGTGGCGGCTCAACATGTTGGGACCGGCGCTGCTGTATGCGATCTTGGAATTTGAAAAGGAAAAGAAATCTGTCTTGGTGACATGGGTGGCATCGGGCCTGGTTGTTGCCTCGATCGGTATCGGGCAATGGTTAGCGGGAGCACTGATGCAAGCCGGCAGTGTGGAACGCGTGACCAGCGTGTACTATTCGCCCAATCATCTGGCGCTCTACCTGGAGCGAATGTGGCCTCTGACCCTTGCGTGGGCATTAAACAGTGATCAGGGACGGCGTAAGCGGATCTGGTCCAGCGTGGCGATGCTTGTCCTAGGCATTGGGTTATATTTGACTTTATCACGGGGTGCGTGGATGCTGGCGATCCCTGCCGCGCTGTTGGTCGTTGGCTGGCAATATCGACACCACTTGCGGTGGTGGATGGTCGGCGCCGGGCTTGCTATACTGGCGCTGACCTGGTTTGGGATAAGCGGCGAGCGTGCCCCATCCTCCTTGCTGGATGAGGTCCGGCTGCCTGTGTGGCAAAGCACGGCGGAAATGGTATCGGATCACCTTTGGACGGGTATTGGGCTGGATGGCTTTCAATTCGTCTACCCTCGTTATATGCGCGCTGAGGCGTGGACAGAACCGTTACTATATCACCCTCACAATATGTGGCTAGATGTGGCTGTGCAGTTGGGGGTGCCGGGAGCAATGATCCTGATCGTGTTGGTTGGGATTGGTTTGGTGCAAACCGTCAGGAGCGACACACTCTCTCGAGCAACTCGCATCGGGTTATTGGCAGGCTTGGTCGCTGCGTTGGCGCACGGATTGGTAGACAGCGGATATTTTCTGAGTGATCTGGCATGGAGTTTTGCCCTGATCATGGGTACGGTTCGATCCGATTTGTTTCGTGGACAAACTAGGACGATCCTGCTATAATAGGAGCGTGGAAAAAACGCCAGACGTTGACATGGAGAGGAAATGCGATGTTTGCTAAATTACAAGAGTTGGTCTCTGGGGCGCAAAAAGGCGGTCCCAGGCGCGTTGCGGTCATCGCGGCGGAAAACGAGTTGGTTCTAAACTCGATCAGGAAAGCCCAGGACCAGGGATTGATTGAACCTTTGTTAGTGGGAGACGAAACCCAGATTCGTGCGCTGGCGTCCGGGATAGGTTATTCGCTTGATAACGTACGTGTCGTTCATACCTCTAGCCAAGAAGACGCGGCACCGCTCGGGGTAGAATTGGTTCGGCAAGGCGAAGCAGATATTGTGATGAAGGGACATTTGCACACCAGCGATTTTTTGCATGCTGTGTTGAACAAACAAAGTGGTTTGCGTACCGCTCGTCTGCTGAGCCACGTTTTCGTGATGCAAGTACCCATGTATCACAAGCTGTTGGGGATTACCGATGCGGCAATCAACATTCACCCGACGTTGCTGCAAAAAGCAGCGATCATTCAAAACGCAGTCGATATGTTCCGCCAGTTGGGTGTAGAACGCCCCAAAGTGGCTGCTCTGTCGGCGGTCGAGACGGTCAACCCCGATATTCCTTCCACGATAGACGCAGCGTGTTTGCACACAATGGCCGATCGTAACCAGATCAAGAACGCGATCGTCGACGGGCCCCTGGCATTCGACAATGCGATTTCGGCCGAGGCGGCACGCGAGAAAGGCATTGAGAGCCCGGTTTCCGGTGACGGCGACATCTTTCTCGCTCCCGACCTGGACGCAGGCAATATTCTGTACAAGAATTTGCAATACCTGGCCAACGCTCAGGTAGCCGGTATGGTGATGGGTGCACGTGTGCCAATTGTGCTCACGTCGCGCTCAGATCCGCCAATGGCTCGTGTTTTCTCGCTGGCTTTGGCCAATCTGATCTGTACCAATGGAAACATGTTTGACCGAACGTGCACGTGATTGAAACGTGATTGAAACAGAAATGGATGAGTTGTGAGTTTAAGACGGTTTGTTAACAAAATTTTAGGCGATCCAGACGAGCGCCTGCTCAAAACTATGCGGCCGCTGGTCGATCGCATTAATTCGCTCGAGTCTGAATACGAGATGTTGAGTGATGTGGAACTTGGAACCAAGACGCCCGAGTTTTTACGCCGTCTGGAGAGCGGCGAAACGTTGGATGACATCCTACCCGAGGCGTTTGCGGCCGTCCGTGCTGCCAGCAAGCGGATGACGGGAATGCGTCACTATGATGTTCAGTTATTGGGCGGCATTGCCTTGCATCGAGGTTTTGCGGTCGAGATGAAAACGGGCGAAGGCAAAACGCTGGTTGCCACGTTGCCGCTTTATCTGAATGCACTCAGCGGCAAAGGAACGCACTTGGTCACGGTCAATGACTATCTGGCCCGACGTGACGTGCGCTGGATGGGGCCGATTTACAATATGTTGGGTTTGAGCGTGGGGCTGTTGCAGCAGGGCGATCAAAAAGCGTTTATTTTTGATCCCGACTACAAGCGGCCGGGTGATGATTACGATTTGCTCAGCCCAGCTGATCGCAAGCAAGCTTACCGGGCTCACATCACCTATGGCACGAACAGCGAGTTTGGCTTTGATTATTTGCGCGACAACTCGACCTATTCATTGGGTGCGCGTGTGCAGCGAGGTTTTTATTATGCCATTATTGACGAGGTAGACAATATTCTGATCGATGAAGCGCGAACGCCGTTGATCATCTCCGGACCAGCCAGCGAACCAACAGACGAATATTATCTGTTAGCCAAAATCGTGCGACAGCTTTCGCCGGAGGACTATGAAATCGATGAAAAGGCGCGTGGGATTACCCTCACCGATGCCGGGTACGATCGCGTTGAAAAACTGCTGGGGATAGCGCTCTTTGACCCCAAATATCCCGAAGAGATGACACCTCAACAGATGAAATTGCATCATCATCTGGAACAAGCGCTCAAAGCAGAATATATTTTCCAACGAGATCACGACTACATCGTGCAAAACAGGCGCGTGGTTATTGTCGACGAGTTTACCGGGCGCACAATGCCCGGCCGACGTTGGTCAGATGGGCTGCATCAGGCGGTTGAGGCAAAGGAAGGTGTGGAGGTTCGCCAGGAGAACGTCACGTACGCCACGATCACCCTCCAGAATTACTTCCGTATGTATGACAAATTGGCCGGGATGACGGGGACGGCGGCTACTGAGGCCGAAGAGTTCCAAAAGATTTACAATTTGGACGTCTTGGTCTTGCCGACCAACCGTCCGGTCGTTCGCGAAGATATGGATGACGTCATTTTGCGCACCCAAGAAGCCAAGTTCCGCTCCATTGCCCAAGAGATCGTGTCGATGCATTGCCTGGGGCGGCCTGTGCTGGTCGGCACGGCGTCGGTGGAAAACTCGGAATACCTGAGTGCCCGCCTGGAAAGCCCAATGTTGCGCAAGCTGGCAAGTGTTGCCCTGCTAAGAGATCGTCTAAATGCCCGGGGTGTCGATAATGCAACGTATAAAGAGGGAATGCACGTTCTGAGCCAGCCACTAGAATCGCTTTCGCTGTCCCAATTGCGCAAATTGGCCGATCAGGTTGGTGTCGGGATCAATATCAAGGATGCCAGTGTACTGGCTCAGGTAGCGTCCCTTTTTGGCGTGGATGATCCAACACGACTTGCAAGTGTGCTGGATCATGGCGTGCCATTCTATGTGTTGAACGCCCGCCAGCATACACAGGAGGCTAAAATCGTCGCCGGAGCGGGTCAGGTTGGCGCAGTGACGATTGCTACCAACATGGCCGGCCGTGGTGTGGACATCAAGTTGGGCGGTGAATTGGCCGAGGAAACCCTGTCACAGGTCAACCGCGTGCTCAGGCAGAATGGGCACCCGTCTTTTGCGCTGTCGTTTGATGAAAAGGCAGAGATTTTGCAAAAACTGGATCCACAAGACTATTATCTATACCAGGATGCGGTGCAAACGTTTCTTAAACATGTACAAGGCGAAAAAGAAGTCAAGGCTTTGGGAGGCCTGCACGTGTTAGGTACCGAGCGGCACGAGGCGCGGCGCATTGACAATCAGCTTCGTGGCCGTTCCGGCCGGCAAGGCGATCCGGGTTCATCGTGTTTTTATCTTTCGCTGGAAGACGATCTGATGCGGCGATTCGGCGGCACGCGCGTCACCGATTTGACGGCGCGCTTGGGGATCGAGGATGATATGCCCATTGCGATGGGCATTGTCTCCAAGGTAGTGGCCAACGCACAGAGCCGGGTCGAGGGGTACAACTTTGACATTCGCAAACACTTGATTGAATACGACGACGTATTGAATACACAGCGTGAAATCATTTATGAGCAGCGTAAAAAGGTGTTATCCAAACCGGATTTGCGCGACGATGTGTGGGCTATGGTCGAGGCAGAAATCAGGCAGCACATTGATACTGCCTGGACTGAGCTGGATGCTGAAGGAAAGCCAGATACATTCCGTGTTATTTCGTATTTGGAACGGATACAGCCTGCAACCCGGGTCGCCGACCAAGACCTGTTTCCGTCTTTTACGCTCAAGCAGGTTTTTTCCTCGCTGCCGGAAACGGCAGAACCGCAGGAAATGCGCGAGGCACTCGGCATTCTGGTCAATCAGGCTTTAGCATCTGAACGTGAGTACGTTCGCTCGATGGCAGAATTGACCGTGCAGCGTGGATTGGAACAAGGGCAGGCCGCCATCGAACGTGTGTTGGATGCCGCTTCAATTGCCTATGAAGGCATTGAAAGTGAATTCGATGAGAATGAACGCGTACTCGACGCGCAGTCGGCTGTGCGAGCGGTGTCGCAGCAAACCGCGCTCAATCTCGATGCTAATCCGCTGCATGGTCTGGAGGGACGCCAACTCGAAAGAGCGTTGATGGATCAAGTTCGAATCCTCGCCCAGGCTCAAGTCCGGATGCGGTTGCTGGCGCAGGTGGCACAGCGTGTCCGGATTGCTGAATTCGATATCGATCCTAGGTTGTTAACCCAGGCGACCGATCAAGACCTGGTGTTCGCCGTTATGGATATGCTTGATAAATTGCTAACAGATTCTGTCGAACGGCTGGCATCCGAGATCGAACACGACATCCAGGCGCAAATCCGTCGCCCAGCAGATTGTGCCCAAGCGGGCTTGATCAACTTGATACACGAGCTGTGTTTTGGCGCGCGCTCAGGGTTCGACAAGCAACATCGCCGGGTCAGCACACGCACAGAGCGTTTTCGGTTTACAGCGTGGGTGGCCGAACAGGTTGCCGAATGGGATCGCGATCACCTTGAACAAGCCATCTTGCAGCATTTGCAGGACGCGATAAATGCCTGGGCCGATGCCTGGGGACGGCTAGAGTTTCAGCGCATTAGCGCGCGTTCCCTGGCCGAACTAGATCAAGAAACACGTCGGAGGCTGGAAATACTTTGGGGTCAAGAGCGGTTTAGCGAACTGGTCGATTTGCGGGTTTCTGAACTGTCCCCTCAAGATGCTCAAGTTGTACGCGACTATTTGGGTGAGCGTGTGTTGTTTAATGTACAGCGACAGCTTATGCTCGAGATCACTGGCAGCCTTTGGGTCGAATACCTGACGTCAATCGACCTGCTGCGGCAGGGCATCGGTTTGCAGAGTTATGCGCAAAAAGACCCACTTGCCGAATACAAGGTGCGCGCCTATGAGATGTTTCAATCGTTGATGCAGTCGATCCAATCACAGATCGTGACGGCCATGTTTGTCTATCGTCCGCGCGATTTGGTTCAAGTTCGTGTAGGCGTTGATCGAAAAAAGGTGAAACCATCTTCCGCGCCGGCTCAGGGCACAATAAAACAGCCCAAGTCTCGCAAACGACGCAAAAGGCGTTAGTGCCGCAAATGGCGTTGCGGCGCGAATGGTATCGATCGAGGCCCAAATGTCACCAAAATGCAGGCGGCAAAGGCGCAGACCAAGTGGTCGACCAAAATTGTGCAAAAGATCAAGATATACGCTCTTTTTCAACTTGCACGAGGGCGCGGGATATGGTACAATGTTTTAGACGTTGAAAGCGGGTTGGCTGTGATAGAGTAGTGGCGACTGCTGGTAGAAAAGGGAGGTAGGGCGTTGGCTATAGGAGAAGATTTCACGGCCAAATTGATGAATGATATGGATCCTGCCTTGTTGGACTTTGTCAAACATACGGTGAACACATTCATCAAGTGGGATTTGGTACGGTTTTTTTATGAAAATCCAAGTACGTTGGACTCGTCTGAAAACATTGCACGCTACGTTGGGCGAAACGTGCATTCAGTTGAGCCTGAATTGGATGAGTTGGCCGAGAGTGGGGTTATGGACAGGCGTATGCTCGATCAGATCCCAGTCTATTCTTTGACCTCGGACGCTGGATCACATCAGTTGGTCGAACGATTCATTTTGGCTTGCGAGGATCGTCATTTTCGCGTTAAAGCCGTTTACCACATTATTCGGGGGATGAGATAAGTCTTTTGTGTGGTCCTTACGAGAAGTTAAATCCTGTAGACGGTTGGAGGTAAAATTCCGATGGAAAGAGTGAAAACAGGCGTCCTCGAACTCGATGATATGCTGAATGGTGGTTTTTTGCCACAGTCGGCAAATCTGGTAGAAGGTGCGCCCGGAACGGGCAAGAGTACCTTTGGAATGCAGTTCATCTACAATGGCATCACCAAGTACAATGAACCGGGGCTCATTCTCACTTTTGAAGAGTTCCCACAACAGTATTATAACGATGCAATGAGCTTTGGCTGGGATTTTCGTCAGTTAGAACGCGAGGGGTTACTTAAAGTCATTATGACCAGCCCCGAGATCACCAAGCTAGATTTGGAGAATGTCGGTGGGCGAATTGAAACCCTCGTCAACGAGATGGGAGCACGGCGTATTCTCGTTGATAGCTTGTCCCATTTTGAAAGACTCACCGATGATCCGGTTGAATTGCGATCCACACAGTACAGCTTTATTAACGCGCTAAAGCGGGAAGGCCTGACAGCCATTTTGACCAAGGAAAATGAGGCCATTTTGGGTGAATCGGACACTGAAGAAAGCGCCGCGTTTGTTGTTGATGCGTATATTTTGTTGCGCTATGTCGAGATCGAAAGTGCCATTCACAAGGCGTTATTGGTACTCAAGATGCGGGGCAGCGACCATGCTAAAGATATTCGCCAATTCCAGATCGTACCTACAGGCATCGATGTACAGGCTTCCTTTGAAGGTCAGGAAGGGATTTTGAGTGGAAGTCCCCATCGAAGTATGGTTGAGTCCTTTGTCGACGCTTTTGTCCGCAAATAAGCCCGAATTGGCTCATCGTATCGCTAGCTGGTTGGAAAAGAGCCAATTTCTTGTCGTTATTAAATAAGCGCACACGTTGTCGTTCTGTAGTGGGATGAGAGGGAGATTGTAATGTCCATCCTCTTTAGTATTCTCACATTATACACCTGGGTATTGGGAGCAGGGATTATTTTCTTTTTGTTCCACATTGCCCGGTTTTATGAAAAAAAGTTTGGCGAGCTGTACCAAAAAGAACCCAGTCGCCGCACCCATTATCCGTTCTTTCTTGTCGCGCTGGCCATTTTCCTGATTTCTGCCGCCCGTTATGCCTTCTTTTTGCCGGATTTTGCTGGGGATTTTGGTGGTGATTTGGGATTCTTTATCGGCGGTGTTATCCTGGCTTGGTTTGCGTATCATTTGCAGCGGATGATGACAGGAGGCCGTGAATGAGGTTGCTGATTTCTGTCATTGGTATGACTGGCCTCGTTGCGATGGGATTTGTGTTTTTGATTTTGGCCCGGCTGACTCAAAAGTGGGAAGTCGTAACCAAGATCAGATCCTATTACTATATGTTTTACGTTGCAGCAGTTATGGTAGGCATTGCCGTTGTTGTTCGTTTGCTTCGCATTGGCTACTTGGAAGCTAAAACCGGCCCACAATTTCTGCTTGAACCTCAATCTTGGTTCTATCTCTTGTTTTACTACATCCCATTAGCTGCAAGTGTGACCATCAGCTTGGGTGTCACTTGGAAAAGCTGGGGGTGGTTGCTGGGGGAGCCTGGCGATTGACGTAGGCAGGATCAATCAGGTTTGACCCGTTGACTTGTGCAAGTAGCACAGCGTTTTTGGTAGCCAAGCATCCTCGGTGGCAAAGCGTCCTTGGTAGTAAAGCGTCCTCGTCCGGGTTGGGAGGACCCTCTTGTATGTGTGACAACTCGAATAGTGTGGTCAATCAACTTTCGCCCGTTCCCATGATAGACCTATTGAACGGCACCCAGGCTGGCGTTCTGGTTTTGAACAGGGAACGGCGGTTTTTGTTTACAAACAACTGGCTGCCTGAACGGATTGGCAAACCGGCTTTGTGGTTTCTGGAAAATTCCTTGGACGATTTGCCAGTAAAAGGATCTTGGACAGAGGCTGATCGCGCTCTGTCCATTCTTTTTGGCCAGGGAGAAAACGTTCGTTGGCGCTCAACGATCCCAACGGGCCAAACAGCAGGGTTATTTGTTGAGTTTTTGGCCGTGCCAATCTATCGTGATGGCGTTGTTTTTGCTGCACAACTCACCTGTGTTGATGTCTCTGCATACCAAGATGCCGTCGTTGAGCGCGATGAATATCGTGAGGCTTTTGAATGCCAGGCACAAGAAATAGATGCACTGCACTGTATTGGCGAGGCCGGCACGTTAACACTGGATCAGGTAGAGGTGGTTGCTCTTGTTTATGCCCAGGTCAAGCAGTTATTCGCGTTTTCCCATTTTGCACTTGTCTTGTACGAGGTTGAATCACAGTCCCTTTTGCCTGCTCTGGTGATCAGAAACGGCGTTCAAGATGAACGAGAACGTTGGCTATTGGAAGATGATGAAGGATTGATCGGTCTTGGCATTCGTAGCCAAAGTGGACTGTTGATTCAAGACCGTGCTCAATCTAGGCAGTGGCCGATCGAGAAAGATCGAATCGTCCAAGAGGATATGCGGTCCTGGCTAAGTGTGCCGTTGGTTGTTCAAGAACAGGTGTTGGGACTGATTTGTCTGCAGAGTGTCAAGTCGTACGCATTTACAGCGTCGGACCAAGCCAGTTTGCAGGCATTGGCTGGCCAGATAGCAATCGTCATGGAAAACGCCCGGTTGCACCAACAAGCCGAGCTGCAGCTTGAAGAACTTCAGCAAGCCAACCGCGAGATGCAGGCATTGCAAGATCTTAGTGGGATGTTGCAGTCGAGCCTGGATTTGAGAAATGTATTCCAAGTTGTTGTCAATGGGTTGGTTTCAGGATTGGGATACAAGCTGGCCATGTTGGCGATCGTTGATGATCGGGATAACACATTGGTTGTCCGCTCCTTCAACACAGCCAGGCAAGACGTGCGCGGAAACAGTGCAACTGCAATTGGATCTTTACCGGATGTTTGCGTTTCTCTGGATGATCAAGAGAATGTCATCGTTCGCGCCGTGCTTGAAGGCAGGATAACGACTTTGCATTCATTGGATGATCTGGCGCCGTTTCTGTACGATGCGGGGGCCAGGCAGACACTACAAGACGATCTGCAGATTCATTCGGTCGTTGTTGTGCCCCTGCTTGCGCAAGGAAAATTGGTGGGGAGTTTTTTCACAGGGATCGCGCAACCCGAGCTTGCCGGGCGCGAAGTCGCATTGCTTAGTGCATTTGCAAATCAGTCGGCGATTGCTATCCAGAACGCGCGATTGTACAGCACCGTAAATCAGCGTCTGACCGAGGTTTCGATGCTATATACCCTGGCAAATGAAGTGTCTTACAGCCTTGATCTGGACGTTGTTTTAGACTCCATCGTGAACACCTTAAAGAGAGTATTAGATTGTCGCAGCAGTTGCATTTTTCTGTTCGACAAGGAAAATCAATGGCTCTCAATTCAGGCTTCGAGCGGGATCAAACCAAAATGGCAGCGTGACGCCCGGATGCGGCTTGGGGAAGGGATCGCTGGCATGGTGGCAAAAGAGGCAAAACCGCGTTACATTCCAGATACATTTGTCGATCCCGATTTCATCACCTTTGACCCTTCTGTGCGTTCCTTGTTGGTCGTTCCTTTGATGGTGGCAGGTCGGGTGATCGGGACGCTCAACGTGGATGATAGCAAACCCAATGCCTTTTCATCTGACGAAGGACGTCTGCTGTCTATTGCGGCTGCGCAAGTGGCGGTTCAGATTGATAATGCCAGGCTGTATAACGATCTCAAAGAGCGTGCAGACAAATTGGCCCAAGCGTATGAAGAGTTACAGGAAGCGAGTCGGCTCAAGTCGGAATTCGTGCAAAATGTCTCACACGAGTTGCGTACCCCGCTTACGTTCGTAAAAGCCTATGTGGATCTGCTCTTGGAAAACACACTCGGTCCCTTGAGCGAGCACCAAAGGGAAAAGCTCGAGATTGTGTCGAACCGGACCGATTCGATCGTGCAACTGGTCGATGACATTTTTTCACTGCAAAAGTTAGAAAGAGACCAGCTAAGGTTGGTCCCTCTGTCAATGGAGCAAGTGGCACGCGTTTCTTTGCAGGGTGCTGAACTGAAGGCTCATGCTGGTGGACTGGAATTGGCGGAAGACTTTGAGCCAGGTTTGCAACAAGTGATGGGAGATGGCATTCGCCTGACCCAGGTCTTTGACAACTTGATCCACAATGCAATCAAGTTTAGTCCTGATGGAGGGACGATTACGGTTCGGATTCGCAGCGATGACCGATATGCACATGTTGAAGTCATTGATCCGGGTATTGGTATTCCCAAGGACAAACAGGACAAGATCTTTGAGCGATTCTATCAGGTTGATGGTTCAAGCAAACGACGATTTGGGGGCACGGGACTAGGACTGGCCATTGTTAAAGAGATTGTTCAAGCTCATGGCGGCACGGTCCGTGTTCAAAGCGAAGAGGGTCAGGGCAGTACGTTTGGTTTTTGGATCCCTTTTGTACCGTCTGAAAGTGGTGCAAATCGGCAGAACCAGTTCATTGAAATCTGAAAGGTCTCACTATGGCGATTAAAAGTTTTGAAGAGTTGCAGGCTGTTGCGCGTGCCAAAGGGCCAAGAACGGTTGTCGCCGTTGGCGCAGAACAAGCCACTTTTTTGTCCGCATTGGAGGCGGCGCGTAAGGCGGGGATAGCCAACGCGATCTTGGTGGGCGATGAATCTCAGATCCGAGACCTGGCTGCGGAGGAAGGGGTCGATCTGGCGAATATGGAAATCGTTCACGAGCCAGAACTCAAATTTGCCGCTCACAAGGCAATGGTGATGCTCGCGGAGGGACGTGCGCACGTGGCGATGAAGGGCCAAGTCGACACAGCGACATTTTTGCGTGCGGCATTGGATAAAGAGGTTGGTTTGCGTACGGGCAGGCTGCTCAGTCACGTTGGGGCATTTGATATCAATCTGGGCAGGCTGCTGCTGATCAGTGATGCCGGCGTCAATATCGCGCCCGATCTGGAGCAAAAGGCCGACATTATCCGCAATGCTGTGCTTGTTGCTCACAAGTTGGGCATTGAGGAGCCCAAAGTAGCCGTGTTGGCTTCCAACGAACTCGTCAATCCCAAGATGCCGGCCAATGTTGAAGCGGCAGCGTTGTCCAAAATGGCCGATCGCGGGCAGATCGTTGGCGCACTGGTGGATGGGCCCTTGGCGCTGGATAATGCGATATCGATGGAATCTGCCCATACGAAAGGGATTGTCAGTTCGGTTGCGGGACGGGCCGATATTTTGATCCCACCAGACATCGAAGCCGGGAATTTGTTGGCCAAGGCTCTCATTTATTTTGCCTCTAGTTCGATGGGCGGTGTCGTTGTCGGAGCCAAGGCTCCGCTCATTCTGCCTTCGCGCTCAGCCACGTATGAAGACAAGATGAACTCGTTGGCTCTGGGTATTGTGATGGCATTATAAAGTGAGCGCTGATGGGGGATGGAAATGAGTGATCAAGAGTACAGCTTGAGAGGTGTGACACTCGTCACGCCCACCAAAGTGCACCCCAATTCCACATTGACGATATCGGGCAAGCATATCGCTGCTTTGGACACTCTGGCAGCAGCGCGCTATGGTTTGGATATGCAAGATTGCCTGCTTTTTCCGGGGTTGATCAACGCTCACGATCATTTGAACGGTACATGGTGGCCTCGTGTTGCACCCAATCGTCCCTATATCAACGTCTATGAGTGGCTTGCCGATTTTAATCCAAGCCCGATTGTTGCTGAACGGAAGCAGAATTCGGTCGAGGACGTATATGAGCTGGGCATGTATCGCAACCTGATTTCCGGTGTTACCACAGTTGCCGATCATTTTTGGCGGATCAATGGCCCCGAGTTTTACACCCGCTACCCAATTCATGTGTTATATGAATATGGACGCACGTGGACGCCGCGCGAGTTGACGAATTGGGGAGACGATGTACCGACCGAGTATGGCAACGCCGTGCGTGATGGACAGCCATACATCATTCATCTGGCCGAAGGTGTAGATAGTGAAACCGCGACCGAGATGGACGTGCTACTGGAATACGATGCGCTAGGACGTAACACGATGGCTATCCATGGCATCGCTCTGCGTCCCCACGATATGGAGTTAATAGCCAGGGCCGGCGCTAGTGTTTGTTTGTGTCCGAGATCCAATCTTTATCTGTATGATCAGACTGCAAATGTGTCGGCGCTATTGGCGGCAGGCGTGCATTTGACCATTGGAACAGATAGCGTGATGACTGGCGGGCTTAATCTCTTGGACGAAGCGAGGGGAGGACGGCAGTCGTTTGGCGCCAAGTTGGGAGAAGAACCTTCGGCCAAGTGGTTGGTCGAATTGATGACCACGCATGCCGCATATTCGTTGATGCTCCAAGATCGACGTGGGCGCATTGCAGTGGGATACGAAGCGGATCTGCTTGCATTACATGACAATCACGAGGATCCATACAAGAGTATCGTCGAGGCGCATGTGGATGACATCGCCCTTGTGATTTGTGCTGGCGTGCCTGTATATGGTGATGCCGAGTATCACGATCTGTTTGAGCAATTTAGTCCGGGTTTCACGCCTGTCTCTGTCGCCGGGAAAGCCAAACTGCTCGCCGGGGATGTCCTGTCTCTGCTAGAGCGTGTTGCTGCCACTATTGGACATACGCCAGAGCTGCCTTTTTTGCCTTGCACAGCCCAAATTTGATTTTACGTATAGAATCGTATGGAAGACGCGTTTGCTACCATTTATTTGCAAGATATCGTACAACAGTTTCATCGCCTGAAGCGACTTGCCGACAGGGCTGTCATTCAGCTCGACGATCAGCAATGGTTCGTCACTCTGTATGATGAGGGCAACAGTGTCGCCATCCTTCTCAAGCACATTGCGGGCAATATGCACTCTCGGTGGACGGATTTTTTTACTGCAGATGGTGAAAAGCCAGATCGGCACCGGGATAGCGAATTCGAACTTGAAGAACAAGAAGATAAAGCAGCAATTCTGGCTCGATGGGAAGCTGGATGGCATATTCTTTTTGACGTGCTGGAATCGCTCACTGTGAATGATTTGAGCAGGACGATCACGATTCGCCACGAACCTCACCCTGTGCCTCAGGCGATTCATCGCCAGTTAAGTCATTATGCTTATCACGTCGGACAGCTTGTGTTTCTATGCCGACATCTCAAGAGAGACGATTGGCAGTCGTTGAGCATTCCGCGCGGCAAATCGAACGAATTTAATCAGACCATGCGTGAGCGTCATAGACGTAACGCTTGACAAGGACATTTTTCTGTGACAACGTCGTCACCCCAGATCACAATCTTTACGGGTCGGTTTGGCAGCGGCAAAACCGAGATCGCGCTCAATTACGCACTAGAATTGGCCGATCGCGGGAGAGAGCCGCTGCTTGTCGATCTGGACATTGTTACGCCTTATTTTCGAACGCGGGAAAAGGCGGCGGAAATGCGCCAGTATGGCGTTCAAGTCGTGACACCCTTTCAGATAGGACAGCACATTCACATTCCTGCTATAAGCCCGGCCATCCTGGGTGCCATCGAGCAGTCAGAACGGCCGGTGGTCCTGGATGTTGGCGGTGACGTGCAAGGTGCACGTGCTTTATCCCAGTACGCATCGGCGATCGAGCGCCAAACGTACGAGATGTCTTTTATCGTTAACCCTTATCGGCCTTTTATGGATACGGTGGAAGGGATTGTGTCGGCCGTGCGCGAGATCGAGACCAGTGCTGGCTTGCAGATTTCGTCGCTGGTGAGCAACTCGAATATGATGTCCTCAAGCACGCCGACATTGTTTTACCAGGGAAACGATATGGTCCGGGCGGCAGCACAAGCGCTTGATCTGCCTGTTTCATTTTTAGTGATGAGTGAGGCGTTGGCCAAAAAGATGGATCCGCCTGCTGGCCCGGTTTTGGTTATCCATCGCTTCTTTTTAATGATGGACAACGTTCAAGAATGAATTTAGCGCAGGAGGTTTGTTTATGTCCCGAATTGTGATCGATCAGAACCGGTGCAAGGGATGTGGGTTGTGCACACAGGTTTGCCCATATGACCTGGTCCATATTGCCAACTATTTTAACGCGAAAGGGTATCGTCCGGCTGAACAGGTCGATCCCAACGATGAATGTAGCGGCTGCTCAAATTGTGCGATGATGTGCCCGGATGTCGCCATTACGGTTTATCGAACAGTCAAGGAATCGCGTGTGGCGGCTGTCACCGGATAGGAGGAAGCGATGGCAAAGGTATTGATGAAAGGCAATGAAGCGATCGCCGAGGCCGCCGTTCGTGCCGGTTGTGAAGCCTATTATGGCTATCCGATCACGCCTCAAACCGAGGTGTTGGAATATATGTCACGACGCATGCCCGATCTGGGGCGTGTGTTTGTCCAAGCCGAAAGTGAGGTTGCGGCGGTCAATATGATTTACGGCGCGGCGGCTGCTGGTGTGCGGGTGATGACGACAACCTCAAGCCCCGGATTTAGTTTGATGCAGGAAGGTATTTCCTATATTGTTTGCTCGGAAGTGCCGGCTGTCCTGGTCAACGTGATGCGTGGCGGGCCCGGCCTGGGCAACATCCAACCGGCGCAAGGAGAATACAGTCAAATGGTCAAAGGAGGTGGGCACGGGGACTACCATCCCATTGTGCTGGCGCCATCCACGATCCAGGAGACGGTCGATCTCGTTATTCTGGCCTTTGATCTTGCAGAAAAGTATCGTACGGTGGCGATGGTTATTGCTGATGGCATGATCGGACAAATGATGGAGCCGGTCGAGCTGCCAGAGATGCAAGAGCCGCAACGGCAAGAGTGGGATTTTGCCCTTCGTGGGGCTCAAGGGCGTGAGAAACGCGTCGTCACCTCGCTCTATCTGGGAGGCGCCAATCTTGAACAAGTCAATGCTCGTTTGCAGGCAAGACTGCGCGAGATCGAGGCTAATGAACAACGATGGGAGATGTTCGAATGCCAGGATGCTGATGTTTTGATCGTGGCCTTTGGCACAGCAGCGCGTATTGCCAAGACGGCAATACGACAGGCGCGCAAACAGGGGCTAAACGTCGGATTGTTTCGCCCGATCACCGCGTTCCCATTTCCTTACCAACCACTGGCAGACATAGCTGCAGGGAAAAAGGTGCTGGTGTTTGAGCTGAACGCAGGGCAAATGCTGGAAGACGTTCGGTTAGCCACCCGCGATAGTGTTCCGATCACATTCTATGGCAAGATGGGCGGAGTCGTGCCACTGCCAGAAGACGTGTTGGGAGAGGTGGTCAAGTTGGGGTGAAGGTGACTTGACTCTCGTGTGCAGGTAACGTCACCGTAAACGTACTACCTTGACCCGCCTGACTGACGACGCCGATTTTGCCCTTGTGCGTTTCGGCGATGTGTTTTGCGATGGCAAGGCCTAGTCCCAAGCCGCCGAAAAGGTGCTTGCTAGATGATTCGATACGGTAAAAGCGATCAAAGATCTTGTCCAACTTGTCAGCCGGGATGCCGATGCCTTGATCTGTAACTTGGAGATAGATCGAGTTGTTTTGGGCCTGGAGCGAGATGATGATCGACCCTCCATCCGGGCTAAATTTGATTGCATTGTCCAGCAAGTTGTGGATCATTTTGATCAAATGAGTGGCATCCCCCCAAACAAGTGGCAGGTCGTCGGCAATGTGCAGTGCGATCTCGGTGCCCTGAGCGCCAGCGCGTGGAGCGGCGGCGCGGACCTCGGCGCGGACCAATTCAGCCAGATCGGTTGCAGAGAATTTGAACTCGATGGCGTTCATTTCTTGCATAAAAAGCAGGTCGTTAACCAGGTGTACGATGGTGTCAACGTTGTCGGATATTTTCTCCAACGCACTCTGCTGCTGTTCCGGTGACATTATGCCACTGTTGACAAGTTGTAGATAGCCTTTGATCGCTGTCAGCGGTGTACGCAACTCGTGAGAAGTGGTGGTGATAAACTCGCTTTTGAGGCGATCGAGTTCACTCAACTCTTCATAGGCAGTTTGAAGCTCATTCATCAATCTTGTGTTTTGGATGGCAACGGCGGCTTGGGCCGCAAGAATAGTTAGGCGTTCCGTGTCTTCGTCCGTAAATGTCCCGTTGCGCTTGTTCACCGCTTCTACCACACCAAGGACGCGTCCGCGAAATGACATAGGAACACCCATGATGGAGCGGGTTGGAAATCCGGTGGATTGATCGATTTGCCTAAAGAATCGTGTGTCGGCGTTCACATCGTCAATGATCACGGGTTTGTTGTTGCGCACGATCCAACCCGCAATGCTGGAATCCACAGGCACAACAAGCGGTTGGATTTTGCTATCTTGAAGCCCGGCCGAAATAGAAAAATGCAATTCACCGCTCTTGGCGTCTACGAGAATGATCGAACTATCTTCGCAGTCTGTCAGCTTGACAGCCGAGTTGACAATGATACGTTGCAGGTGTCTGTGGTCGAGAGTCGAGTTGAGGATGCGGCTGATCTCGAGCATGGCCATCAAGTGATCGATCTGTTGCTGCAAAGCTCGTTCACGGTCTGTCAAATGAATTGCTCCTTCCCCCTTTTTGTTCATTGTAACAAATGTGGTGCAGCATGTCAACCGGTTTCGGTAAAGGTTTAATTACAATGAGTCAACACTCGGACTGTATTTTCTGCCAGATCGCTGCCGGACAAGCCCCGGCAAGCATTGTTTACCAGGATGAAGCGGTTGTTGCGTTTATGGATCTCAACCAACCAAATTCTGGCAAGGTACTGATCATACCGTGTCGTCACGTTCAGAGTATTTACGATCTGGATGACGATTTAGCGGCAGCACTTTGTCAAACCGCCGTTCACATTGCTCGCGCAATCAAGGGGACGATTCAACCACAGGGAATCAACCTGTTTCAGGCAAATGGGTGCGCGGCAGGACAGGACGTGTTTCACTTTCATCTGCATATTTTACCTCGTTATGAGAACGATAGAGTGATCGTTCGCTGGCCGACACACACTCTGCCCCGCGCTGATTTGGATCGGTTGGCAGAAACAGTGCGGGCGGGCCTGCCGGATCGCGCATTTACAGACGTGGATCGGTTGATGCGGGCAAACATGGGCCGGGTGGCGCCTTCAGCCGTGCTCAAGATCGTCCATGATGGCCGTACGATTTTTGAGCGTGCATATGGTTTTATCGATCCGTTGGATGAGCAGTATCCGACGCAACCGGACAGTGTTTTCGATCTGGCATCGGTAAGCAAATTGTTCACAGTAACGGCGTTTTTCCGCCTGGTGAGACAAAACAAGGTTAGCATCGCCACGCCGGTGAGCCAGGTTTTGCCGCGCTTTAATGGGCCTCATGTCATTGGAGGAACTCAGGATCCGATTACCAAGCAGCCTGTCGCTGCGAACGAAGCATTCGCCGGGCAAATGGTCGAACGTGGAGAAATTACCTTTCGACACTTGCTGACCCATACCTCGGGGCTGGCAGCGTGGCGCAGCCTGTATCGCGAGGTTGCTGACACAAGCAGTTTGCAGCCTGCAGACGTTCCGGCCGATGTGCGCGATGCGCGCATCGCGCACCTTTTTTCCTATCCGTTCATCTATCCTTCCGGGGAACAACTGGTTTACAGCGATTTGGGGCTGATTTTGCTTGGCGAGGCAGTTGCTGCACTGAGCAACGAGCCGTTGGACAAAGCCGTCTGTCACCTGGTGCTGGAACCATTGGGCATTGCCGACCAGGTGTGGTACAATCCACTGGCCTGTGGTGTGGCCCGAGAACGCATTGTGCCCACGGAATACGGGGTGTGGCGAAACCGGCGCCTGTTGGGTGAGGTGCACGACGAAAACGCAGCCGGTTTGGGCGGTATTGCCGGGCATGCCGGGCTTTTTGCGACAGCTCATGCCGTCGCCGCGCTCGGGCAATTGTACCTGAATGGCGGCGTTTTTGGCGGAGAACGGCTCCTGGACGTGGATTTGGTTGCAGAAAGCGTTCGTGAGCAAGTGCGGTTTGATACGACACGGCGGGGCTTGGGGTGGGTACTTTACGATCCACCTTTAGGTGCCGGAGGGACAGCATTTGGACACACCGGCTATACGGGGACCTCGCTATATTGCATTCCCGAACGAAACGTCGTCGTCGTTCTACTAACCAATCGGGTCTATTACGGACGGGATTGGGAGGGTATTTTCCGTTTGCGCCTGCAAGTCTATGCCTCAATTGTCAAGGCATTGGAGTGGATATGATCATTACGTCTGTCAAGAATCCTCGGATCAGGCATGTGTTGGGGCTGATCGATCGGCGCAGCACGCGTAACAAGCACAAACAGTTTTTTGTCGAAGGTGTGCGCGCCGTCAATGGCGCTTACGAGAATGGCTGGCAAGTGGATGAGTTGATTTATTGTCCAGACACGGCCCAGTCGGATTGGGCCAGGGATATCATCGCCCGTACCGAGCGACACGCTCATTTGCAGGTCGACGAGCACGTCCATGCCAAGATCAGCCAGCGCACCAAACCATCCGAGTTGATGCTCGTCGTTGCCCAGGCTCAAGATGATCTGTCGCGCATTCCGATTTCGGATAAACTGCTCGTGGTTCTGATCGATCGCCCTCAGAGTCCTGGCAACCTGGGCAGCTTGATTCGCTCTTGCGATGCACTGGGAGCTGACGGCTTGTTGATTATTGGACATGCTGTGGATCTGTACGCGCCACGAACGGTGCGGGCTTCGATGGGCTCATTTTTTGTACTGCCGGCGATCCGGCTGGACAGTTTCGAGATGCTGGAGATGTGGTTGAACAAGGTCCGTCTTGCATTGGGTCATGTGCACCTCGTTGGCAGCAGCGCACACGCGGATACGGTGGCGTTCGACCACGATCTGACCGCCCCCACGGTATTGGCACTGGGCAACGAGATGCAGGGAATGAGCTACCGGCTGAGCCAGATGTGCGACGTTAACCTGATGATTCCGATGTTTGGTTCAGCGAGTTCACTCAACATGTCGACCGCGGCATCGATTTTGCTGTACGAGGTCGCTCGGCAACGTTTGGCGTCACGTTCTAATCCGTAGTGGACGCCAGGGCGGGCTGTTCCAAGACGCGGCTTAGGAATTGGCCCGTATAGCTCGCCTCTATGTTTGCTATTTGTTCTGGCGTACCCTCGGCAATGACATATCCGCCGGCATCACCACCCTCTGGCCCCAAGTCGATGATCCAATCTGCGGATTTGACAATATCCGGGTTATGTTCGATGATGATGACCGTATTTCCCTTGTCCACCAGCTTGTTGAGCACCTGGAGCAGCCGGGCTACGTCGGCGGTGTGCAATCCTACGCTTGGTTCGTCGAGGACGTAGAGCGTCTGGCCCGTATCGCGTTTGCTCAATTCACGGCTCAACTTGATCCGTTGTGCCTCACCGCCAGAGAGCGTCGTTGCTGCCTGCCCAAGGCGTATGTAGCCCAGACCGACTGCCTGCAGTGTTTTGAGTTTGCTGACAATATGCGAGTGTACAGCGAGAAACTCGCTGGCTTCGTCCACCGTCAAGTCGAGGGTTTCGGCGATGTTCTTTTCCTTGTATCGCACCTGCAATGTCTCCCGATTGTAACGCCGACCGCGACAGACATCGCACGGCACGTACACATCGGGCAAGAATTGCATTTCGATCCTCAACTGTCCCTGTCCCTGGCAGGCCTCACAACGACCACCTTTGACGTTAAAACTGAACCGGCCTGGTTTGTAACCGCGTGCCTTGGCATCGGGGAGCTTGGCAAATAATTCGCGCAGCGGGCCAAAAAGCTGTGTGTACGTCGCCGGGTTGGATCGAGGTGTACGCCCAATGGGGCTTTGATCGATGTGGATCACTTTGTCGATGTGTTCTGCCCCTTCGATAGCCCGGTGCGCACCCGGCTTTTCTCGCGATTTGTTGATGATTTGCGCCATACGTTTGTACAGCACCTCAATCAAGAGCGTGCTCTTGCCCGACCCTGATACTCCGGTAATGCACACAAACTTGCCTAACGGAATCCGCACGTCGATATCTTTGAGATTGTTCTCACTTGCTCCCTGCACTTGAAGCGACTTGCCGTTGCCGGGACGGCGTTTTTGGGGTATCTTGATCCGTTTGCGTCCGGACAAGTATGCGCCGGTGATCGAATCAGGGTGGCGCGCAATGCCTTCCGGGGTATCCTCGGCGACGACCTGCCCACCATGCTCACCCGCGCCAGGACCCAAATCGATGATCCAATCGGCTGTGCGAATTGTTTCCTCGTCATGTTCAACCACCAGCAATGTGTTTCCCAGGTCGCGCATGCCGAGCAATGTTTTGATCAGGCGAGCGTTGTCGCGCTGGTGCAAACCGATGGAGGGTTCGTCGAGAACGTATAGCACGCCCATCAAGCGAGATCCGATCTGGGTTGCCAGGCGAATGCGCTGCGCTTCGCCACCGGAAAGCGTTTCTGCCGATCGATCGAGTGTCAAGTAATCAAGTCCAACGTCGACCAAAAACATCAGCCGGTCGCCAAGTTCTTTGAGAACCTGGCGAGCGATGGTCCGTTCTCGTTCGTTGAGCGCGCGTACCTCGCCTGGAAAACGGGGGTGAAAACCGTTTCGCATTTTGGGCATCGCGACCGCGTCGTTAGCCAGATATGCTACCCACCCCAGCAAGTCGATCACCGGCATAGCCGTTATCTGATCGACTCCCATTCCGGCGACGGTGACAGCCAGGCTAAGCGGCGATAGGCGTTTTCCCTGGCACGTTGGGCAAGAACGATTGGTCATGTACTCCCTGATTTTGGATTGTTGATACTCGGACGTCGTCTCACGGTAGCGACGTTGGAGGTTGGGTATGACGCCCTCGAACGTCGTCGTATATCGCCGCCGGTGGCCCTCAAAGCTCAGATAGTCGATCATCAACTGCTTGTCGCCGCCGCCATAGAGCAAGATATCGATTTGCTCTGGCTTGAGGTTGCGAATAGGCGCGCGCCAGGGGATGTCCCATGCGCCCGAGACCGCGCGCAGCAATTGTGCATAGTACCCTTTATCATTCGTGTCAAATTTCCAGGGCTTGAGTGCGCCTTCAGCCAGCGACAGGTCGGGATTGGGAATCACTTCGTCTGGATCGATTTCCAGCCTGCTGCCTAATCCCTGGCAGTCCGGGCAAGCGCCATGTGGTGAGTTGAAAGAAAAAGTGCGTGGTTCGATTTCGGCAAATGAAAGGCCACAATCGGGACATGAAAAGTGTTCGGAATAGATGGTGTCTTGTGAAACGTCCGCAGTCACGTCCATCACGATCAGCATGCCATCGCCCAGACGCAGCGCAGTCTCGACCGAATCAGTCAGGCGGGTGAATTGCTCGGCTTGTTCCTCATCGCCGCGCCGTATGATCAGGCGGTCCACAATGGCTTCAATGGTGTGCATCTTGTAACGATCGAGCTCAATTTCCTGATCCAGGTCGTGTATCTGACCATCAACCCGGGCACGCACAAACCCTGATTTGCGGATATCTTCGAACACCGCCTGATGGTGTCCCTTGCGGTCTTTGATCAGCGGCGCCAGGATCATGATCCGGCTGCCGTCGCTCATTTGCAGGATCGTGTCCACGATTTGCTGCGCGCTCTGACTCTGGATGGGCCGGCCACACTGCGGGCAATGGGGGATGCCGATGCGCGCATAGAGCAGCCGGATATAGTCGTAAATCTCGGTTACCGTCCCTACAGTCGAACGAGGATTGTGGCTGACGCTTTTTTGATCGATTGCAATGGCCGGGCTGAGGCCTTCGATTTGGTCCACATCCGGTTTTTCCATCTGCCCCAGGAACTGGCGCGCGTATGCCGATAACGATTCGACATACCGGCGTTGTCCTTCGGCATAGATTGTGTCAAAGGCCAGACTCGATTTGCCCGATCCCGAGAGGCCGGTGATCACGACCAGTTTGTCACGAGGGATTTCAACCGTGATGTTTTTTAGGTTGTGTTCGCGAGCGCCGCGTACGATGATTTGGTCTTGCGACATAGCGTCCTCTGTGGTTTGGACTAGATATAAAACAAACGTGCGGCGCCCTCGTCGGTACGCCGCACATACTGGATTTGCATCTTTAGGATCTCGACTGCTGTATCCCCGGGCTGCTCTATCCTCAGGCTGTTTTGTTTCTAGGCTGCTTTATCCAGCCCGATAGGCTCAATGTCGATCAGCGTTCCCTTTTCGTTGTACAAAAGCGGCATTGCCTGATCCATGATTGTTTCGGAGGTGATCTCGCAACGTTTGACATTATCGCGCGAGGGCAGTTCATACATGACATCCAGCAGCCGGGCCTCGATGATCGAACGAAGACCACGTGCGCCGATGCGTCGGCGCAGTGCCTGGCGAGCTGTGGCGATCAGGGCATCCTGGGTAAATGTCAATTCTACGCCCTCGAGTGCGAACAGTTTTTGATACTGGCGGACAATGGCATTTTTTGGCTCAACCAGAATGCGCATCATCATTTCCTCGTCCACCGGATCGATGCTGACGACGACCGGCACACGCCCCACGAACTCGGGGATCATGCCAAACTTGAGCAAATCATCGGGAATAACCCGGTGCAACAGAACCGATTTGCGCTGCATTTCTCTTGCTACCCGCGTTAATTCACGTTTCTCACGCGCAGGTAACTCGATACTGGACGGCAAGAAACGCGACAGATCGCTTTCTTCAGGAGCCTGATGGTCGTCGCCATGCACAAATCCCACCCGAGGCCCTGTTTCAACACGATCGCCAATGATCTTTTCCAGGCTATCGAACGTTCCTCCACAAATAAACAAGATGTTGGTGGTATCGAGTTGGATGAATTCCTGTTGAGGGTGCTTGCGCCCGCCCTGTGGAGGCACATTGGCCACGGTACCTTCGATGATTTTGAGCAGTGCTTGCTGTACACCTTCACCGGATACGTCGCGCGAGATGGACGGATTGTCGCCTGTTTTTCGCGCAATCTTGTCAATCTCGTCAATATAGATGATTCCCCGTTCGGCACGTGGAATGTCATAATCGGCAGCCTGGATGAGACGCAAAAGAATGTTTTCGACATCTTCTCCGACATATCCGGCTTCGGTCAGCGCTGTCGCGTCCGAGATGGAGAAAGGAACGTCAAGAAAACGAGCTAACGTCTGCGCCAACAAGGTCTTGCCACTGCCCGTCGGCCCGATGAGCAAAATGTTGCTTTTGGTCAATTCGACGCCACTCGTATCGGCCTCTTGATCGGCTTCTGCCATAATGCGTTTGTAATGGTTATAAACTGCCACCGCAAGCACGCGCTTGGCTTTGTCCTGCCCGATGACATACTGGTCGAGATAGGCGGCAATTTCCTTGGGCGGAGACAATTTTTCCAGCACGAACGGTTCATTATGTGCCTTTTGCGCCGCTTCTTCTTCCAGGATTTCGATACAGATGTCGACACATTCGTTGCAGATGTAAATGCTTGGAGGTCCAGCGATCAGACGCTCTACCTCTTGACTAGTGCGTCGACAAAACGAACACTTGGCCTCACCTGTATGTTGCTCCATTACTTTGATTCGTCCTCTTGATTTTCTGGCTCAGCGGGCAACACCTGATCGATAATGCCCAGTTCTTTGGCCTGCACAGCCGTCATATAGAAATTGCGGTCAGTATAGCGGCCGATCTCTTCATCGTTCAATCCGGTGTGCTTTTTGAGAAGGCCATTTAATAGATCGCGAACGCGCAAAATCTCACGTGCCTCAATCTCAATATCGGCGGCTTGCCCTTGTACGCCCCCTAATGGCTGGTGCAGATGGATGGTGGCACTCGGCAGTGCATATCGTCGACCCTTGGTGCCCGCAGTGAGCAGAATTGTCCCCATACTGGCAGCCATACCCAAGGCAATCGTTGATACCGGGGCAGAGATGAGTTGCATTGTGTCATAAATCGCCAGGCCAGATGTGATCTGCCCGCCCGGCGAGTTGATGTAGAACTGGATCTCGCGATCTGGGTCTTGGTGAGCCAAGTAAAGCAGTTGGGCCACAATCACGTTCGCGACCTGATCGTTAATCGGTGTACCCAAAAAGACAATACGCTCTTTGAGCAGCAAAGAATATATGTCAAAGGCGCGCTCACCGCGTCCAGAACTCTCAACAACCATTGGGATCAGGTTGTGTATCTCCATTCCTATTCCTCCGATGTGTCTTCTGGTTCTTGCACCAGTTCTTGTTTCGCTTTTTGCGCGACGTCGTGGGTCTCTGGTTCTTGAGGTTCTGCTTTCTCGTCGGATGGCTCGGCCTGTTCTTCAACCGATTCAGCCTCAACTGAGGATTCTGTCTCAGTTGGCTCTTGAATCGCCTGCTTTTCTTCTGATGCTTCTTTTACGGCCTCTGCAGTCTCTGCGACCGTGGCTTGCTCACCGGCATCCTGACCGGCTTGCGTTTCTTGTTCCGCTTCCAACTCTTCCAGGCTGGGCGCCTGGCCTTTGGCAATAGTCCGAAGCCGCTCGGTGGCCTTGTCCGTCAACAAGCTTTCTATCACAGCAGAAGCGCCCATCGGCGATGCCAGCCATTCGCGCATGCTTTCTGCTTGTTCGCCCATCGGCGCGACAATTCTCTCGACTTCTTGATCGAGCTCTCCTTCTTCCAACTTGAGCTTTTCTTCCTGGATGACCTTGTCCAAGACGAGTCGTCGCTTGAGGCGCTCTGTTGCCTGCGGTGTGATGGTCGTTTTCCACTCTTCTTCGGTCGTGTTTGTCAGTTTAAAGTAGGATTCCAGATCCATACCATTTTGTTTCAGTTGACCTTCGAGCTGCTGTTTGACCATTTCGACTTCACGATCTACGTACACCGCTGGATAGTCAACGGTTGCCGTCTCGAGCAGCTTTTCCCAAATAGTCTCCATATATTCTTCATTGGCCTGGTTTTCAGCCTTTGTTTGCAGCGATTCACCAAGCTTGACTCTCAGGTCTTCAAGGTTTTCATAATCCCCCACCAGGACGGCAAACTCGTCGTCCAACTCGGGCAGGTTTTCTATTTTGATCTTGTGCAAGGTTGCTTCAAAGTGCGCTTCTTTGCCCGCCGTATCCGGGTTATAGTGATCCTCTGGATACGTCAGGTCAAACTCGCGTTTTTCACCTGGTTTCATGCCGACAACCTGCTCTGCAAATCCGGGCACAGGGTAAGGAGAGTCGGCGTTCAGGACCATCTCGCGAGCGGTGTTGCCCAACACGACTTTGTCATCAATTTTTCCAGTGATGTCGATCACGATCTGGTCACCCAGTTCTGCCGGGCGTTCCGTGTCTTCCCACTCGGAATGCTCTTTTTGCAGACGCTGTAATTCTCCGTCCAACTGCTCGCCGGTTACCTCGGGGGTTTGCCAATCGACGCGGATGGTGCGGTAATCTCCCAGGTCAATGTCTGGTGCAACAGGCACCTTGACGTGTAACGTGAATGGGTCCCAGGTCACGTCGTCCAGAGAGGCCTGATCAACAGGTTCGAGCTTGCTCTCCTTCAAGCCTTCTTCAAAGACCTTGTCACCAAACTGATCGAGAACCTGGCCGCGGATAGCGTCGACACCAAAACGTTGAACGATGATGTTATAAGGCGCTTTGCCTGGGCGAAAACCAGGAATACGGTATTGGCGAGCAAGGGTGCGTGCCGAGTCGCGCAAATAGTTGTGCGTCTCTTTATCATCAACTTCTATATCTAGTGCAACAATGCAGTTTTCCAAGCGTTCGGTTGTAACTTTCAATTCTGGTTCCTTTCCCCCATCAAATAGTCAGCTCAAGATTATAGCACAATTTGGCTAAAAAGCGAAATCGAATTAGGCCTGTCAGCCCGGGGTCGAATTGAGGCCTCCTTGATCCCCAACGATTGGCCGACTGATGGCGTTCGGAATGAGGTGATCGGCCGCTTCGCCACCATATCCTTCGGGCACCTCGACGATGTTGAGCACCTGTGATGAGAGCGGCCCAAACCAGGTTGTTCCCAGTTCACGGGCACGGCGCACTGCCCGGACGACGGCACCTTTATTTCCATTGTCGTCCATCAAATAGTACAGTGATACGGTCGGGGAAACCTCCAGTTGTTTAAAGGGCGCGCAGGCGACGGTCATCCGTCCCCACTTGACCGGCCCGATGGAATGCCAGCGGGTGCAAATCCCATCTGCGCCTCTTTCCACACCGCTCATCCGTCCGTTGCTAACCACGACCAGGTCGCCGGGGGGAATGGTGACCGAGAGATCGAACTGGAACAGGTCACGCGGAAAGGCTTCTACCGGATACCCGACCAGCGGGAACCAGAGCGTTTCCCAACGCAGCAGCGTATATCGCTCGCTGACGTGGTCCTGGACGTAGGCCATCACCTCGGAGTAGCCGCAAACCGGGCCGTGATACTGGAGGCGTACCCGGGTCGATGCCCCGGCGGCCAGCGGCGTAGGCAGGGATACGGTGATGGCATTGACCTGCCAGCGCGGCTCCTGTTCGAGGACAACGACGTCTTGCGTGAAAGGCAATGCCTGGCCGACCGTATCCTCGACCCGGTCGACGTGCAGCAGTCGATAGAGCAAGAAAGGGATCGCACTGAGCGCGTGCGCGGTGTGATTCTCGATCGTGAGGGTACAGTCGACGGCGATGGTGCCCCCGTACAGCTTGAAGACGGCAGGGACACGTTCAGGCTGGATAATCAGAGTGACATCGTAATGGGTGCAGTTGGGTATATTGATCGTATTGGTTCCCGCAGTCACGGTCACTATCCTTTCCTTTGCTGCTCTATTTGAGCGGCAATGCGCGCTGCGAGAGCGGCCATATTTTGCTCGGGGATCTTGGCACGCCGGTCTGCCAACCGACCGTCGCACCTTGCCGATCTTGGTGCGGGGTGCCGGGTGGCAGAGGAACAACGTGCCAGTGAACGTGCGCGTTTCCCTGGCTGCTGCCAAGGATAAGACGGCTAATCCAGTTCGCTCAGAAACGCCTTGACCGCGTCCATATAGGCCTCGTGATCCTCAAAACGAACGTGGTGCCCGGTGCCGGGGATGTGCGCCACAGAGATACAATCGTTTATCCCGGATGCCCACTGCGCCACCTCGGGGGTCACGATGCCCCCTTTGTCCGGGTCGGCGGTGACGACCAGCGTCGGGCAGGCCAGCGCGCGGACGCCCTCCTGCCAGTCCGGCCAGCCCATCCCCCCGATCTCAAAGATGTTGAGGTCAAGCTGCCGTTTGCCCTCGGACCACCAGCGGAGCACCGTGTCGGACCAGGTGGGATGCTGGTCGCGGCTCTGCGCAATCACCTCTTCCAGCGACAGACCTTGCAAGCTGCGAAGCCACAGTTCGAGCGGGTTGCCCCTTTGCAGCGGGGACTCGCCAGCCGCTACCGGATCGGGCAGCCGCCAGACCGGGTCTTCGAGGATCAGGGCACGGGGCAGCTCGACGTAACGAACACCGAGCTGGAAAGCCGTCATCGCCCCCATCGAGTGCCCGGCCACGATGGGTCGTTCCAAGTTAAGGGTGCGAATGATCCCGGCCAGGTCGGCCGTCCTATCTCCCTGGGCGCCGGGGTCCAGGCGCGCCGAAAGCCCGTGCCCACGCGCGTCCGGCATGACAATGTCGTAGCGGTCTTCCAACTCGCGCGCCACCGGCAGCCAGCACAG